>JBDTLP010000001.1:0-144492 GCA_039934735.1 Ferruginibacter sp.
TATCAACTTAAATCCTTCTATCTTTTAATTTTCCACTCCATACTTTCTTTCCCTGTATCGCTCTTCCAATGTACATGATCAGTACAAATATGAAGAACAATGGCCCGGTGAATCCAAATATCGCTACGTATTTTGTACCGTAGAATTTATCCATCGGCCTTCTTAATCTTTCCGAAATAATGTACATGCTTGGTACCATGATCAATGTAAGGAAGAATGCGAAGATCAAACCGAAGATGATCGTCCAGCTAAGCGGGCCCCAGAAAACAACACTATCACCACCAAAGAAAATATGTGGGTTGAAGGTCTGGAAGAAAGAAACGAAATCAATATTGAATCCAACTGCTAATGGTAACAATCCGAGCATCGTTGCAATAGCTGTTAACATTACAGGAATGATACGTATCCTTCCTGCTTGAATCGCCGCTTCTCTTGACTTCAATCCCCTTCCCCGCAACTCATCTGTAAATTCTATCAATAAAATTCCATTCTTAATTACTATACCTGCAAGCCCGATCACACCTACCAATAACATGATGGTTGCAATCGTCATTCCTGTAATTGCATAACCAAGCAATACACCTATCACAGAGAAGAAAATTTCAGTAAGTACAATGAATGGCTTACTCAATGAATTAAATTGCAACACCAGTATCAAAAAGATAAGTCCCAATGCAGTGACGAATGCAGATACAAGAAAGGTATTTGTTTCCGCTTCCTGTTCACCTTGTCCGGTTTGTTTTATTGTTACATCATCTGGTATCCTGTTCTTTGATTTAAAGTCGGCGATCTTCTCAGCAAGTTTTTTATTCACTTCGCCTGTCAATGTTGGATCTAATACATTCGATTGTAACTGTATAGTACGCTTTACATTTTTACGGGCAATCGCTCCTGCTGTGTTGGTATAATCCACCGTTGCTACAGCACTCACCGGAACTGATTTCACACGCATCGTCGTCATATCCATAAAGGTTATGCGCATATTCATAATGTCGGAAATATTATTTCGTTGCAGGTAGTTGTATCGCACCTGTATCTTATATTCATCCTCACCATCTTTTAATTTACTTGCCTCATTGCCGAATACAGCCGTCCTGATTTCATTACCGATCTGTCCTGTACTCAATCCTTCCATCATTGCTTTCTCACGGTTAATATTAATCGTTATTTCCGGGCTATTCAGATCAACATCCATGTGCAGGTTTTCAATACCATATATTTGGTTTGTATCTAAATAATTAGAAAGTTGCGTTGCTACTTTTGATATCTCTTCAAAATTATCTCCTGTTACTTCCACGTTTACCGGCGGATCGGTTGGAGGCCCGCCATCTTCCTGCGCTACTTCAATACTTGCACCAGGTATGCCTTTCATTTGTGCACGGATGGAATCCATGAAAGGTTTTGTTTTTTTACCATTGCGTTTTTCATATTCTACAAATGAAACCTGGATTCGCCCTAAGTTCGGCTGTACGCTACGGTTATTGTCTCTTGGATTGTTGGCACTGTTTGCTACATTGGTAATAATACTTTCCACGATACTTCCTTCAGTACCTGGTTTCTCGGCTTCCAATACTTTATGAAGCCTTCCTTCAAGAATACTTGTTATGCTATCTGTTTTCTTTACATCAGTACCAGGTGGTAATTTTAAATACACATAAATAAAATTAGGATCGCCACTTGGAAAGAATGTGCTTTTATTACCTCTTGCTATCAATAAAAATAATGATACAGGAAATAATATGAATAAAGACACCAATGCCCATGTAGGCCTCCATCCTTTTAATATCCAGCGCAATAATTTTTCATAACGATTCATGAGTCCTGGCAATAACCTGTTTTGAAAAGCATGAATGATACTACGGAAAACATAGCGGTTCAATACCGCCAGTAACATCATGAATAAAAGGAAATTTGCAAAACCATGAGATCCTAATAGATGTAAGATTGCTGCAACAATGATTGCTGACCAGAACCACCATTTTTTAAACAACAACGATTTTTTTTCTTCATGTTCTTTTCCTTCTGGCTTCATGAAACTAACAGCGAAAACCGGGTTGAAAATAAATGCCACGATCAATGATGCTGCCAATGTTAATATCAGCATCGTGGGGAGATAGATCATGAATTTACCAATGATACCCTTCCAGAATAATAACGGGAAGAAAGGTGCCAGTGTTGTAGCCGTTCCCGCCAGAACAGGAATAAAAACTTCACCTGCTGCTTCTTTGGCGCTTCGTATGATTGGTATTTTTCCATTGTTATAAATACGATGTGTATTTTCAATTACCACGATGGCATCATCTACAATGATCCCCAATCCAAACAACAATGCAAACAATACAATAAAATTAAGTGTTACTGTGGTTCCAATAATTCCATCTGCAATGGGCAAAAACAGGAAGGAAACGAAGACGCTTAGGGGCACACTTAATGCAACAAAGAATGCATTGGTAACACCCATGAAAAACATAAGCACCAATAACACAAGTATAAATCCAATGATGATCGTATTAACAAGATCTTTGAATGAAGTTGCAGTTGCTTTACTTTGATCACCTGTTATTACTACCCTTAGATTTTTTGGCAGCACCTGGCTTTCTTTCATCTGTTCAACAATATCTTTTACTTTACCAGCGGCGCTAATCAGGTTTTCTCCTGCCCGTTTTACAATATTTAATGTAACTACATTTTTTCCATCAAGGCGTGCGTAACTATCTTTTTCTTTTACGGTATCTATTAATTGAGCAATGTCTTTTAAATAAACAATGGCACCCTGTGTACTACTTCTTACAACGATGTCCTCCAGGGCTGTAGAACTGGTGAATTGTCCTTTTACTTTTAATGTGCGCTTCATATCGCCCACCTGTATCAAACCACCCGTGATATCATGATTCTCCCTGCTGATTGCATTTTCAACATCCATGAAACTTACTTTTGCAAGATCCATTTTATATGGATCAACATTCACCTGTATTTCTCTTTCAGGTGCGCCAACAATTTCTGCCCGGGTGATCTCTGATAATTCTTCTATCTTATCCTGCATCTTATCCGCATACTGTTTCAGCTTTGGGCCATCAAAATCTCCACTCAGGTTTACAAACATGATGGGCATTTCGCTAAAGGCAAATTCCTGTGCATTGGGTTGCGATGTAAGATCATTGGGAAGATCTGATTGCGCTTTATCAATGGCATCTTTTACTTTTAGTTTGGCCAGTTCTGTTTTTACATCGGTATCAAATTCCACAATGATCAAACTATAATCCTGCTGCGACATACTCGTGATCTTCTTCACCTTTGCACCACTGATGCCTTTCAATTGTTTTTCAATCGGCCTTGTTACAAGGTTCTCTATATCTTTTGGCGAGTTACCGGCATAAATAGTAGTAACACTTATCGTTGGAACTACGATATCAGGAAACTGTTCTTTCGGCAACGTATTAAATTTATACATGCCGTATGAAGAGATCAAGATTGCAATGATATAAATAGCAGTACGATTATCTACCGCCCAGCTGGTTGGACCGAACTGTTTAAATTTTGCTTTTACTCCTTCTATAAAATTCATAAATATTTTTTTAACAGCCCCTCCAAACCTCCCCGAAGGGGAGGCTTACGAAGGCTCTGATTATTTGAAATTCCTTTTCATATTTTGACCTTTAACTTCCATACTTAAAAGAGGAATAAATTATTTTATTCTTCGAAAGTCTCCCCTTCGGGGAGATTTAGAGGGGCTTTATTTCACATCAGTTCCTACCTGTTGTCCTTCGTATAAGTTTTGGTAACCTTCGGTAATCAATTGTTCACCTGCAGCAATTCCGGATTTTATTTCTACAAGTTCACCATATGCGTCACCGATAGTGATGATCTTTTTTCTTGCAACTGTTTTTCCATCGTTGCCTTTTTCAAGTACATAAACATATTTGTTGGTCTCATCACTTTGAACGGTATTTACAGGTATAACAACGGCCGCGTTTGCAGAATAATCAAGGATCTTTACTACAGTGGATTGGTTTGGTTTTAAAGCGGGGTCAGAAGGAATTTTTACTTCTGCTAAAAATCCTCTTGAACTATTATCTATAGATTGACTTAATAATGATATGGTAGCATTGAATGTTTTATTTACATCCGGAATACTTATTAAAACAGGCGTTCCTGTGTGCAACCTGCCAATATAATTTTCAGGAACACTTGTAATGACTTTAAGTGCGCTGTTATTTACAATTTTAATTTGAGGACCCATTGCACCCATGCCTGAAAAAGTTTCACCAACTCTTATGTTAACCACATCTGCAATTCCTGCAACATCACTGTAAACGTTAGCCGTATTTAATTGTTCCTGAGACACTTTCACTTGTTCGGTAGCAGCACTCAATTGATTTTCTAATCCTTCTACATTTGTTTTTGATGTTAGCAACTGAACCTGTGTGCCAATTCCCTGGCTCCATAAATTATTTTGACGATTGTAAAGATCTTTAGCCAGGTTCAACTGTGTTTTTATACCTTCCAGTTGCTGACGTGCCGCTACATAAGACTGGCGCATGATCGCATCATCTAATTTTAATAACAACTGCCCTTTGCTCACATGCTGGCCCTGCTTCACAAGAACAGCTTTTACCTGTCCGCCCATACCCCGTGGTGAGATATAAGAAATATTCTCAGCATCTACTTTACCCTGCAGATCAATATAATGTTTAAAATCCTGCACAGCTACCGGTGACACACCCACGAGTTTAATTTTTGAATTGTCTGAGCTGGGATCTAGCCTGGCAATTTCATCCTGGAGCTTATGAATCTTTTCATCATTAGACGCTTGCTCTTTCTTTAATTTTTCCAGTTCGGTTTTTTTATCGTTTACGGTAGCATTGCCTTCCTTTTTGCCGCTGTTTCCACATGCTGCCATAAAAGCTGACATCACTACTACGATTACTATTTGATTTATCTTTTTCATCTTATTTATTGTTAGTTCGGTTTTTATAATTTTCCTGTTGCTTTTAAGAAATCTACTTTTGCAATGATGGCATCGTACAATGCTTCTATATAATTTGTTTGTGCAGCTTTGAGATCTACCTGTACATTATTAATATCAGTTGTTGATGCCGTACCTATCTCGTATTTCTTTTTTGTTTGATTGTAAACTGTTTCAGCCAATACCATATTTTTCTTTTGATAGTCCATTGAAGCAATGGAAGTGGCAAAATTATTTTTAGCTGTCTGAATATCATTGTCAATACTTATCTTCAACGCCTCCGTTTGATTTTTTGATTGCTGTAATTCAATTCTTGCCTTCTCTGTTCTGGCTCTCAATGCAAATCCACTGAAAATGGGAACATTTAATTGCAACCCAAGGTATGAGGTAGTAAACCAATCTCCCTTTCCAAAAAAATCAAACTTATTACGGAGGGCCTGTTTACTGTAATTAGCATTAAATGAAAGTGAAGGATACTGGCTTAATTTGTATCTTCTGACATTCAATGCATTCAGTTTGTTTGTTATTTCTGATATTTGATAATCACTGCGATCAGTATATTTAGCCTCGCCCATTTCCAGTGCACCTTCTTTTATCTGATCATCGTTCAAAGTATCTGTTAAAGCAAGACTGTCTTTAAGAGGCATTCCCATTAACGTTTTAAGTCCTCCATAACCATTCGCTATCATATTTTCTACTTTAAACTTTTCTGTCTGCAAATTTGTAAGCTGCACGGTTATTTTATCAATATCCAGTTTTTCAACAAAACCATTGTCATACATTATTTGAATATCGTGTTGCAATTTTTCGAGTCTTTCAATATTTGCATCAAGCAATTGTGTTTGTGTTTTGCTGGTTACAAGCTGGTAATATATCTTATACACGTTTGCCCTGATATTTTCTTCTGTCAGTTCTTCAACTTTACGTGATAGTTCCATTGTTCCGTTCCTGGCTTTTAAAGCAATAAATACCTGACCATCAAATAGCATCTGTTTAAAGTTGAAGCCCGCACTTGAATTCCATTTGGTTCCAAATTTTAATTTTTGGGCCGGAGTTCCAGGGCCAAAAGATCCTGCAGGCAAAAGCGTTGTAGGAATATCCAGGTAATCGGTCATTGAGCCACTACCATTTACCTGGGGTAGAGCGATAGATGTAACATCCCTGTTTACCTGGTGCTGAATTTCGATATCCAGCAAAGCATTTTTCACCTGCACCGAATGCTGCTTTGCATAATCCAATGCCTGCGCCAGTGAAAACTGGTTTATCTTTCTTGCTGTATCCTGCGCATACACATGCCCGGCAGTAAACAACATTACAGCCAATATTATCTTTTTAATCATCATTCTATTTCTTTGCATCTGCTAATAATTTTTTATTTCTTTCTTCCTGGTATTTTAATGTGAGCTTATATCCTTTTTGTGAAACCAGGCCGTATAAAAAATGCATGGTTAGTTCTTCTTCAATCTCAGCCAGGTTTGATTTTACACTGTTATGAAAATCGGGGTTAAAAGGAAGGATGATACATTCAACCCGGAAACGCGACAACACATCCACATCTATATCATTCCTATACAATTCTTCTTTTACGCCTCTCAATAAATTTTCTTTGATAACACCAAACAAGTAATCATTTTTATGTGCAGAAAATTTTTGAAATGCTCCGGGATAATACTTCTGCATGTCGAACATCAAAGAAGGATTCATTGAATGAAAAATTTCTTTCACCAAATCAATTGCTAAAAAAATTTCATGGATTGCATTTTCTGCATTGCTTCTATCGAAATCGCAGGTTTCCTGGTTTTTCTGCATAATAGCCCCCACCACTGCATTTACCAATTCATCCTTATCTGCATAATATATATAGATGGTTTTTTTGCTGATGCCCAAGCCATTGGCGATATCATCCATACTTACACTACGCAAACCGTATTGCATAAACAGATCGTGTGCTTTTTGCCTGATCCTTCCGCCTGTATCAAATATTTCTATCATTTTGGGACACAAAACTACGGAAACTTTTTTCGTAACCAAAGTTTCCATCAAGTTTATTTGCCATCCGTAACAATTTCATAACAGTAGGATATCAGAAATCAGCTGTCAGCAATCAGCCTGATTCAAATAATCCGGTAGTGATTAGCTAATTTTTATAAGCAGCTGATATCTGAAAGCTGACTTCTGACATCCCTTATCTTTACGTCTTAAAATGTTTTTTATGGACAACATGTTTAGTTTCAAGAAACTGCTTCAATATTTTTTACAGGGAATGCTCGTTTTAGCACCTGTGGCCGTAACCGCTTATGCACTTTATTTTGTTGTTTCGACGATTGATGGCTGGTTGCCGATTTTTTCTACAATAGATGAAAACGGGATTAAACATGTTAATAATTATGGGCTGGGATTCGTTGTTATTATTATTGTAGTCATTGCTATTGGATATTTCAGTTCTTTTTTTATCACGGGCCGTGTATTAAGTTTCATTGATAAATCGTTACAAAAAACGCCCGGCATTAAACATATTTATGGCACTACAAGAGATTTTTTTGAAGCCTTTGCAGGCGACAAAAAAAAGTTTACCCAAAATGTATTGGCCAATGTTGATGACAATGATGTTTGGAGAATCGGTTTTATTACCCGTGATGATATGAGTGACTTTGGACTTATAGATTTTGTTGCCGTATATGTTCCTATGGCTTATTCAGTAGCAGGAAATGTTTATATCATACCCAAAGCCAGGATAAAACCGATCACGCAATATAGCAGTACCCAAACGATGAAATTTACGGTGAGTGGTGGCGTAACGGATCTTGGGGAGGCAATAGGTGAATGAGTGAATGGGTGAATAACTATTTTAATTTTATTGACATATTCACGTATTGACTTATTCACTCTCCCACCCTCAAAAAAATCCACTACATTTAAATACCAAATTTCCCACGTATGAAAAGTGTGTTGCGTTTATTTCTCTTTTCCATTTTAATGTTTGCCTACCTGCCTTCGTATTGCTGGGGATTTTATGGCCATCAGAAAATAAACTATTATGCTGTTTTTTTATTGCCACCGGAAATGATGGTGCTTTATAAACCCAATATTAATTTTATTACAGAACATTCTGTTGATCCTGATAAACGTCGCTATGCAGTAAAAGATGAAGCTCCCCGTCATTATATTGATATTGATTATTATGGTGTGTATCCTTACAGCGCTTTACCACACAAATGGACAGACGCAGTTGCAAAATTTTCAAAAGATACTTTAGAAGCAAATGGCATTGTACCATGGCATGTACAAATAATGCTCAACAGGTTGACTGCAGCATTCAAAGAAAAGAATTTTAGTAAGATCATGAAAAACAGTGCCGAGCTGGGGCATTATATTGCTGATGCACATGTTCCATTGCATGCAAGCAGCAATCACAATGGACAATTAACCAATCAAAAAGGGATTCATGCATTTTGGGAAAGCCGCATTCCTGAATTGCTGGCAGAAAAAGAATTTGATTTCTTCATTGGCAAAGCAGAATATATAAAAGATCCGGGTGTTTTTATTTGGGATCGGGTGCTTGAAAGTGCCAAGGCTGCAGATAGTGTATTGTCTTTTGACAGGGACCTGGCAAAACAATTCAGTGACGATAAAAAATATGCATTTGAAGAAAGAAATGGTGTGGTGATACGACAATATTCTTCCGCCTATACCATTGCATTCAATAAAAAACTAAACGGCATGGTTGAACGCCGCATGCGACAGGCCATTTTTGCTGTATCTTCTTTCTGGTACACAGCATGGGTAAATGCAGGCCAGCCAGATCTTAAGGGCCTGGTAAAACAAAAGTTTTCCGAGAGTGAATTAAAAGAATTTGATGAGCTCAATACTTCGTGGAAGAATAGTGGGAAAATTATTGGAAGAGAGGAAGAATAATTTGATAATGGAGTTGATTTGATGATTTGATAATTAAAATTATATTATCAGGGTTAAACTCATTGGGTATGTCATTATCAAATCTCCAAATTATCAAATCATCAAATTAAATTTTGGTACTTTTGCACCTCATTTTAATTCACGCATTTAATGGTATATAATTTCAACGCCGGCCCTTCAATTTTACCTAAAGAAGTTTTTGAACAAGCAGCAGCAGCAGTTTTAAATTTTAATAATTCCGGTTTATCTATTCTTGAACTGGGACATCGTACGCCCGAATTTACAGCAGTGATGGAAGAAGCAAGATCATTGGTAAAAGAACTGATGAATCTTGATGCCGATCATGAAGTACTTTTTTTACATGGTGGTGCATCTACACAATTTATGCAGGTGCCGATGAATTTACTTGACACAAAAGAAATCGCTGCTTATACTGATACAGGTGTATGGGGAACCAAGGCAATCAAAGAAGCAAAATTATTTGGCAAAGTAGAAGTAGTATGTTCTTCAAAAGAAAAAAATTACACATACATACCAAAAGATTTTGCAGTACCCAACGATTCAAAATACCTGCACATCACAACCAACAATACGATCTACGGAACACAATGGCAACGCATTCCCAAAACGAGCAACACACTTGTTGCAGATATGAGCAGTGATATTTTTAGCCGCGTACTTGATTTTAATTCATTTGATCTTATCTATGCCGGCGCACAAAAAAACATGGGGCCCTCCGGTGTAAACCTTGTTGTTATAAATAAAAATATTTTAGGAAAAATAAAAAGAGCGATTCCTACTATCATGGATTACAGAAATCATATCAATGAAGGAAGCATGTTGAATACACCGCCTGTATTTGCAGTGTATGTATGTATGCTTACGTTGCGTTGGTTAAAATCTGTTGGTGGTGTAGCTGCAATAGAAAAATTAAACAATGAAAAAGCTGCGTTGTTATATAAAGAGATTGATGAGAATGAACTTTTTATTGGCACTGTAAATAAAGAAGACCGCAGCAAAATGAATGTTTGTTTTGTGATGAAAGATCCTTCACTTGAATCAGCGTTTTTAAAATATACACAATCACTCGGCATCGTTGGAATAAAGGGACATAGAAGTGTTGGTGGTTTCAGAGCATCCTTATACAATGCATTGCCATTAATTAGTGTGCAGGTTTTGGTTGATGCGATGAAAGCATTTGCAAAAGTAAATGTGATTTGAAAATTTGAAGATTTGAAAATGTGATGATGAAAGGTTTGTAAAATGTGATAGTATTGAAATTAATAAAATGTATTTCATCTTCAAATTTTCAAATCTTCAAATTGTCAAATTGTCAAATTGTCAAATTGTCCTCGTAAGTAAAAATGTATGAAAAGATATTTAATTTTTCTTTTAGCAATTTGTATCAACAGCAATTCTTATTGTCAAAAGATAACAATAGATGGCAAAGAAGGAAATCGCCTGCTTCAATGGGATGATTTTAAAGGAACCCCCAATGAAGCATCGGGCGCTTTTGCACATACGCAATGGCGCATCACTTCTAACTTCAATACGATGAGTTATAAATCTGATACTGCTGTTTTAAAAGGATTTGAAATAAACCTGGAATTTAATGCAGCTTTATCATGGGTAATAAAAGACAAATCCAATGGTGCCCTTTTAAAACATGAACAGGCTCATTTTGATATCGCTATTATCTGGCAACGTGAAATGATACACGCTTTTAATACGATTGTATTTATGAAAGCAGATGCGCATGCTAAAATAAGTGCACTTTTTATTTCTATGTTGGATAAATGTAAGGCGATGCAAAAACAATATGATCGTGAAACGGAATACAGTGATAACAAAGAGCAACAGGAAAAATGGAACCAGTTTATAAAAGATGAACTTGCCCGGACAGCCGCTTTATAATAATATTACAGGATAAAAATATTATTTTAAATCATTCCAATCATTCGTAATTGAAAGTTGAACAAAGCCATCTACACTACTAAACCGCTAAGCAAACAATTTCAATTATAAGAACCTTACTAATTACTAAACGATTAATAAGTATCTTTGTCGTCCCGAATTTATCAGCATATTTTATTTATGATCACAATTACACCCTTTTCAGCCCTACGCCCCGAGGCGCAACTTGCAAAAGCTGTTGCTTCAAGGCCATACGATGTATTAAACAGCAAAGAGGCTAAAGTAGAGGCCCAGGGAAATCCCAATAGTTTCCTGCATGTTACAAAAAGTGAAATTGACCTTCCTGAAAATACCGATATACATGCTCAAAAAGTTTACGAGAAAGCAAAAGAAAATTTACAGGCTTTTATGAGCAGGAATATTTTATTCAGGGAAAGTAAACCCTGCTATTATATTTACAGGCTCACCATGAATGGAAAAAGCCAGACAGGACTTGTGTGTGGAAGTTCTGTTGATGATTATGAAAATGACCTGATAAAAAAGCATGAATTTACCAGGCCGGAAAAAGAACAGGACCGTATCAATCACATAAAAACAACAGGCGCACAAACAGGCAATGTTTTTCTTGCTTATAAAAATATTGATGATGTTGATACACTGATCAATAAATGGACGGCTGAAAAAAATCCTCAGTACGATTTTATTGCTGATGATAAAATTCAACACAGCATCTGGATCGTGAATGATGATGCGACCATAAAAAATATTACCAACTTATTTAAAACACAGGCGCCTTGTACTTATATCGCAGATGGACATCATCGTGCTGCATCTGCAGCCAAAGTGCGTAGTGCACTTGGTAAAAAAGCAACGCCAAATGCTGATTATTTTTTAACAACCTTATTTCCTTCCAACCAGCTTTATATCATGGACTATAATCGATTGTTGAAAGACATGAACGGGTTAAGTGCTGATGATCTTTTAAAAAAGCTGGAAGAAAAATTCACGATAGAGAAAAAAGATAAAGCTTATCGCCCGGAGGCTTTGCATCAATTTGGATTGTACATGAACAACCAATGGTATAAACTAACTTCCAAACCAGGTACATATACAGAAGATCCAATTGGAATTTTAGACATTAGTATTTTACAGGAAAATGTTTTGGATCCAATCCTTGGTATCAAAGATCAACGTACTGATAAACGCATTGATTTTGTTGGCGGCATTCGTGGTTTGGAAGAATTGGAAAAACGTGTGAACAGCGGAGAGATGGCGCTTGCAATCAGTTTATATCCTGTAAGCATTGAACAATTATTCAATATTGCCGACAGCGGAAATACAATGCCACCAAAGAGCACCTGGTTTGAACCGAAATTGAGAGATGGTCTGCTGACGCATTTGATTGATTAAGGTAATTTCTATAAATGTAAAATGCAGAATGTAAAATATAAAATGTAAAAGGGAATACATAAGTTAACTTTTACATTTTACATTCAATATTTTACATTTTACATTTTCATACTTTTTATCTTTATACAATGAAGCTCAAACTCCTCCTCCATTTTTGTTTTTTACTTACAACATTTTATTGCACTGCGCAAACTGATATCAATCAACTCCACGAAACAGCCAAAACATTCATGCGGCAGGGAGATTATGCAAATGCCATACTGGTACTTAATCGTGGCGTGCAGCAGGATCCAAATAATATAGAACTGGTAAAGGATCTTGCATTGAGTTATTATTATTCCAAAGACAATAACAAAGCATTAGAAACCATCAAACCATTACTGGACAAAGAAGAAGCGGATGATCAATGCTTCCAGATTGCCGGCAATATTTATAAGCAACTTGATATGCTGAAAGATTGCGACAAACTTTATAAAAAGGGGATAAAAAAATTCCCCGACAGCGGCCCATTGTATAACGAATATGGCGTATTGCTTTGGGCACAGAAAGATGCAGAAGCAATTAAAGAATGGGAAAATGGAATTGAAAAGGATCCTTCTTATCCACGCAATTATTATAATGCTGCGATGTATTATTATCTTACCACTGATAAAATATGGAGCATACTTTATGGAGAAACCTTTATCAATATGGAACCACTTGGCAGGAATACTGCAGAAGTAAAAGACATGTTATTAGAAAGCTATAAAAAATTATTTACAGATGCCAATCTTGAACTGAACACGAAAGATAGAACTGATTTTGAAAAAGCATTTTTACAAAGTATGAATAAACAATCATCGGTGGCTTCACAAGGGATCAATACTGAAACACTAACGATGATAAGGACACGCTTTGTTTTAGACTGGAGCAATAACAACAAGATCAAATTTCCCTATAAACTTTTTGATTACCAGCAACAACTTATCCAGGAAGGTTTATTTGATGCATACAATCAATGGATCTTTGGTTCTTCTGAAAACCTCCCTGCTTTTCAAAACTGGACCGTAACGCATAAAGAGGATTATAATGCATTTACGAATTTTCAAAAGGGAAGAACATTTAAGGTTCCTGCCGGCCAGGGCTATAAATAAGAAGGATGTCAGCTGTCAGAAATCAGATTTCAGCTATAATTCTTTTTTGAAAATAATTATATACCTCACTGAGCTTTTATCAGCTGATTTCTGAAATCTGATTTCTGATATCAATTTCGCATCCTTTTTTTCTCTAACTTAGGTCAACCTAAACCGAATGCTTCCATGAATGAACAATCCAGGTTATTTGATTTCTTATATTACCAGTTGGGGAAATTTCCAAAAGATGATATGCTTGCTGCAAAGGAAGATGGGCAGTGGAATAAATACAGCACCACATCTGTTGTTGAAACAATTAATAATTTAAGTGCAGGTTTATTAAAACTTGGCCTTAGCGGTAATGATATGACTGTAGAGAACCAGGATAAGATCGCTGTTATTTCCCGCAATCGTCCGGAATGGTTAATGCTTGATATGGCTTGTCAGCAAATCGGTGTTGTGCTTTGTCCTATATATCCAACAACAAATGTTAATGAACTGGAATTTATTTTTAATGATGCAACGATAAAATATGTTATCATAAGCGGACAGGATATTTTAGACAAGGTGAACAGCGTCCGCAACAAGGTTCATTCACTCATTAATATTTACAGTTTTGATAATCTACCCAATGTTGATCACTGGAAAAAATTATATGAATCTATTGAACCATCGTACCTGCAAAAAACAGAAGAACTTAAAAAAATAATTACGGCACTTCAATGTGCGACAATCATTTATACTTCCGGAACTACGGGTACGCCTAAGGGTGTGATGTTGAGCCACAGAAATATTGTGAGCAACGTGATGAACGCAATAAAAACCTTTCCGTTTGAAGACAAACCACATGCCCGTGCACTAAGCTTTCTTCCATTGAATCATATTTTCGAAAGACTGATCTCATACATATACATCAGTACCGGCATTTCTATTTATTATGCAGAAAGCCTTGAAACGATTGGTGATAATTTAAAAGAAGTAAAACCTCATTTATTTACAACTGTACCAAGGCTGCTGGAAAAAGTATATGAAAGAATTATGTCGAAGGGCGCTGAATTAACTGGTATCAAAAAGAAATTATTTGACTGGGCGGTATCACTCGCTGAGAAATATGATAATATAAAAAGTGGCGGCTTCTTTTACAATATGCAACTAGCCATTGCAAACAAAATCATTTTTACCAAATGGAGAGAAGCACTTGGAAATAATATTGAAGTGATCGTGACAGGTGGCGCAGCCTGCCAGGTTAAGTTATTGCGCATATTCAATGCGGCAAACATTCCTATTTATGAAGGTTATGGGCCAACAGAAAATAGTCCTGTGATAAGCGTGAATTGCCAGAAAAAAGGCGGAACAAAATTCGGTACCGTTGGGCTGGTGATAGAAGGACAGGAAGTAAGACTTGAACCCGATGGAGAAATATGTGTGAAGGGACCAAGTGTGATGATGGGTTATTACAAAAAACCGGAACTCACTGCAGAAACAGTGATAAATGGCTGGTTGCATACAGGCGATATTGGCATTTTTGAAGATGGTAAATATTTAAAAATAACAGATCGCAAAAAAGAATTGTTTAAAACAAGTGGTGGTAAATATGTTGCGCCTTCGGCTATTGAAAATAAAATGAAAGAATCTCCTTTCATTGAGCAGATCATGATCGTAGGTGCAGATGAAAAATTTGTTGGCGCATTGATCGTACCATCTATGACCAATTTAAAAGACTGGATGAAATTAAAAGAGATCAATTTTACTACAAATGAAGATGCCATTAATAATCCTAAAGTGCTTGAACTATTCAGAGGATTAATTGAATCTTTCAATAAATTTTTTAATCATGTAGAGCAGGTAAAAAAGTTTGAATTACTTCCACACGAATGGAGCATTGAAACGGGTGAAATGACACCGAAGCTTAGCATGAAACGCAAAGTGATTATGGAGAAATTTAAATCTGCAATAGATAATATTTACAAATAAAACAATTTGGAAATTTGAAGATTTGAAAATGTGATGATAAAGAACGCTGTGAAAGTTGTTTTCATTTTCGAATCTTCAAATCAACTCATATTCAAATTGAAAAAGCCCCGTTGGTTACCGGGGCTCATGATTGAAAATCATTTTTTAAAAATGGAAAGTACATAAAGGGGGTTAATTCATAGTCATTACCGGCAATTAATCGGTGTCCGGTTCTTCATAGTTTTAATTCATTTGGTATCCAATAGAATAATCTTTAATAATTTCTACCACCTTTTCAAACTCGCTTGACTTATCAATAAAATGATCCGTCCCGATCCGCACGCCCTTGTTCCTGTAAAAGGTGCTTGTTTGGTTTGTAAGCATGATGGTTTTTGTCTCAGGAAAATTTCCTTTTATAAATGTGAGCAATTCAAAACCATCTTTGCCTGGCAATTGTGTATCTAAAAGAACTATATCAAATTTTTCTTCTCCCAGTTTTTCCAGTGCTTCTCCATAAGTAAACGCTTTCGAAACGGCATTCATGCTTCCCAACTCCGTCAACAGGCCCTGTAGCCGGTCGACAATCATTAATGAACTGTCAACTATAAGTATTTTATAGCCGTTATTTTGAAATTTCATTTAGTAAGCTGGTTTCGAATTGCAAAGTAGATCATTCCTGCAGGCCGGGCAGTAGGGTGCGATATGTAATAAATGTAGGATATGTACTACAGGTGTGGGGCGAATAAATCAATGGGTGAATAAGTCAATAAGTACTTCAATAAAAGAAGTTTATTCACTTATTCACCCATTCACTCATTGACTAAATAAGTTTATGTTCGATGGAATACAACGTAAGATCTGCATTATTCTTCATTCCCATTTTTGCCATTATGCGTGACCGATAGGTGCTTACCGTAGTGACGCTTAGGAATAAAGATTCTGCAATTTCAGAAACAGATTTACCGGCAGCCAATAATTTCAATACACTAAATTCCCTATCAGATAAATTTTCATGTGCAGCTTTCCCTGAATCCTGGTCGAGCACAGAAGCTAATTTTTCAGCAATAGAAGCTGTGATATATTTCTTACCCAGCATAACTCTTTGTACTGCATTTACCAGTTCATCAGGAGCCATATCTTTACTCAAATAGCCCGAAGCACCAGCTTTCAAAACACGCAATGCATATTGATCTTCAGGATGAATACTTAAAATAAGAACGGGAAGTTTTGAATTGATCTGTTTGATTTGCTGCAATGCTTCCAAACCGCTTCGGCCAGGCATTGATAAGTCACTGATCACAACATCAAATGGAGACTGCATGATCTTCCTGATCATTTCTTCCGCATCGGGCACTTCTTCAATATGAGCTGTTGGAAACCCCTCAAGAAGAATTTGTTTAAGGCCTTTCCTTACTACACTATGATCATCGGCTATTAAAATTCGAATCATGATAATTGGATCTTTTCGTTTATTTATTTTACAGTTTTAGTTTTATTGAACTGGCTATTAGCTAATAGCTATAAGCTAATAGCTCAATTATTTACCGGCACCGATATCACAACAGTCGTACCATTTCCTGGCTTACTTGAAATTTCATACGTACCGCCCATAATTAAAGTTCGTTCTTTCATGCCTAATAAACCAAGCGTTTTTTTATTTTCATTCTCCACGGCATTAAACCCGATACCATTATCTGCGATATGCAATATAAGCAAACCGTCTTGTGAATTTAAACTTGCTTTTACTTCTGTTGCTTTTGAATGCCTCAAAACATTGGTAAGGCTCTCCTGGAAAATCCTGAAAAGTCCAGTGGCAATCTCTGATTCAACCTCAACCGTAGTAGTATTAGCAACAAAAGAAGTTTTTATTTTGAAACGTTTTTCAAACTCCTCACTCTGCCATTCCATAGCCGATATTAGCCCAAGATCATCCAGGATACTGGGGCGAAGCTGTGTAGCAATCCTTCTTACTGTTTTTACTGTTTCATCGATCAGTTTCAATGCCTCAGTCATTTTTTGATTTATCTCAGGACTGCCATTGCTTATTTTTTTACTGAGCCAGGAAATATCCATTTTTAATCCTGTAAGTTGCTGACCCAATTCATCGTGAATTTCCCGGGCGATACGGGTACGCTCATCTTCCCTGATATCCTGTAAGTGTGTTGCCAGCTGGCGAAGATCCTCATGTGACTTCTTTAGTTTTTCTTCCGCCAATATCTTTTCTGTAATATCATTTGCCAATACAAGCTTCGCATGTTTTCCTTCGTTGATGATATCGTGCGTAATGATATTTACTTTCACAATGGTTCCATCTTTTTTCCTATGGCGCCATATACCTGTGTTATTGATACCAGCTTTATAAGTACTGATATCCGACAGGTTGATGATCTCTTCTTCCGGTCTCAGATCTTTAATATTCATTTCAAGAAATTCCTTTTTTGTGTAGCCATAAAATTCGATCGCTGCATCATTCACATCCAGGAAATTTCGTTGTGGCAATGAGATCATCGACATCGGCATCGGGTTCTGGTTAAACAACAAACGATATTTATGTTCCGACATCCTGATCTCTTCTTCTGTTTTTTTACGGATAGTAATATCTCTTATGATACCCTGGAACCTTCCATCCGGCAAAAGTTTGGAACTGATCTCCACATTAATGATGTTTCCGTTCTTCTGCCGCATCATTCTTTCATTGATCACCACCTGCCCCTTTAATACTTCAGCAAGCATGTTATTTGGCTTTTCGGTGGTGATGCCATTTTCAAAAAGGATGTCACGGATATTCAGTTTTAGCAATTCATCTTTCTCATAACCGGTAAGCATAGTAGCACTTGTATTCACATCAAGGTAATCGCCCTGCTGATTACTGATAAATATTCCATCAGACGCCTGCTCAATCAGCGTACGGTATTTTTCTTCACTTTCTTTTAGTTCATGTTGCGATTTTACTTTTTCAGAAATATCTATTCCCACACCCATCAAACAATTCTCTCCCTCATAATTGATCACCATTCCATTTAAATAATACGGTATGGTACTACCATCTTTCAAACGGAAGTTGGCTTCAATATTGTCTTCGCCATTTTTAAAAACGTTTTCTATTTTTTGTCTTAGAATTTCTTTTTCAGCTTCTTCAAAAAGATCAAGTGGATGTAGTTTACTGATCTCTTCAGCAGTATATCCGGTAACCTGTTCAAAGTTCCTGTTCCAGCGATAAAATTGTCCTTCATGATTATAAAGATAAAATATACCGGGAAGGCTATTGATGATAGAATCTGAAAGTTCTTTTTCAAGTACAAGTTGGTACTGTGCATTTTTTTGTTCGGTAATATCCTGCATTGCTCCCAACATACGATAAGCCCTGCCTTCGCTGTTGTACATTACATAGGCACGATCATACAAGGTGAGGTAAACACCATGCTTATTTTTAAAACGGAATTCTTCTACAATGAAAGTGGTCTTGCTTTTTAATGCAGTTTTAAAGTTGGTTAAAAAGGCATCCTTATCATCCGTATGAAGCCTTGAAATAAATTCTTCAAAAGTTATTTGCTCATTCGCTTTGATTTCAAAAATAGTACAGAAGCTTTCATTGCCCCAAATGATATCGGTTTCCATATCCCAATCCCAAACGGCATCATTGGTAGCTTTTGCAACAAGCATGAAACGTTCATTCGAAATTTTCAGATCCTGTTCAGAAGCAAGCAATCTTTGTTCAGCTTTCTTTTTTTCTGTAATATCATGATAATAAACCGACATACCATCTGCAGAAGGATAAATCAGGTCCTCAAACCATTTGTCTGTTTTAGAAAAATACAATTCAAGCCTTTGTGATTTGCGTGTTCTTTTTGCTTCCTGTAAAGCATAATAAAAAGGTTCGTCTACTACATCAGGAAATTCATTCCATATAATTTTGCCGATGAGTTGCTTTGGATCCCTGTTATGCATTTCACCAGCTTTGCTGTTCACATATACATAGCGCCAGTCATTATCAAGTGCGATGAAGGCATCCGTTATTCTTTCAAAAACAGCATTCAGTTCTGCTACTTTTATTTTTACTTCTTCTTCCAGGTTGGTGGTTAACTGTTTTAATTGTTTCTGAATCATATTTCTTTCAGTAACATTCCTGACAACAGATACTGTTCCCAGGTTAATTCCATCTACATCTTTAATAGCAGAGACAGTAACGTCAACGTCCAGTGGCTGATCTTTTTTATTATAATGAATCAATTCGCCTTTCCAACTCATGGTCCTGGCATCGGTAGTTAAAATATCGGGCTGAATATTATTGGTGTTATTCACTTTAAATACTTCGTTCATTGGGCGTCCCAGCACTTCTTCTTCCTGGTAGCCATACATTTCCTGGGCATGAATATTCCAGTTTGTAATATTATATTCTTTGTCAGTAGTAATGATTGCATCAGATATATTCCCGATCAGTGATGCATTGTATTTTAAAAGGCGCTGGCTTTTTTGTTGCAGGTCATAATCGCTAATGATAACCCGATAGTTAATGAAAAGAATGATGAAGAAAATAATAGCGAGTGAGAATAACTGCCAGGAACGTTTTTGTGATAATTGCTCCCGCTTGATATTTGATTTCCTGAATAATTCCCTATCCCTGGTTTCGAGGTTGGTTATTTTTTGACGGATATCATTCATCAGCACAAGCCCCTGCTCCTTTTTAACATAAGAAGCGGCAGAATCGTAACCGTAAACTTTTCTTGCTTCAACCACAAATTTGCAAAACTGTACTTTTTTCCCAACCATGTCCAGCAAAGCAGCATGATCGGCTTTGATGGAAGGATCTTTAAGATCCAGGCCATTCAATAAAGTTGTATCTCTTTTGATTTTAATAAGGCCTGAGAAATAAGGATCAAGAAAATGCGTATCGCCAGAAATGACAAATCCACGCTGGCCCGCTTCTATATCCTGCACATCAGTAAGTATATCTTCCAGTTTAAGCAGTACTTCCAACGAAGATTTTATGTAGGTACTTTCTGATTCTGTAAGTAACATATTACGATACGTTATCAATACAAAAAAACAGATGCATATAATCGCTGCTATAAAATTGAACCGGATCTTCCCTTTAGTGTTTTTCTTTTGCATGTATGAGAAACCGGATTTTAGAATATAAAATTAAATGGCTGGGCCAATGATACAAATTTAAAGATTTAGATTGATTGGCGAAAGACAGAGCCCGTAAAACCTGTTGAATCCTATTAAATAATTTATCCGAGCCGTTTTATTTGGTTTGAATGCAGGATTTAGAATAGAAACCTGTTATTAAAAATTGTGATAAACAAATAGAATCATTTTTTTATTGACAAAGCTTGATAGAATCTGTTGATTTAGTACTCATTTGTATCTTATTGATTTTACCTGATTTATCATAGTAAACAATAAGAACACCATAAGCAGTTTGAAAAGCATCCCAGGTTATATCTTTTATTTTCGGATAGCCCAGCCATTTAAACAAGTCGGCACGAACAGCACCCAACAATGGAATACTTAATTTGCCTTTAAACTTTTCGCCTATTTCAATATAATCTCTTCCTGTATAAAAATAAATGTCTTTGTCACTAAATGAAATCAATCCACCACATTTGGATGAATCCCCTTCTGGTTCCATACTTGTATAACAAGGAAATGTTTTTTCAATGAGGGCTGAAGAGATATTAGGTTGAATTTTATTTACGCTTCCTTCCTGAATATTAACGATCATCTCCGGGCATTGTGGAGTTGCTTTTAACTGGGCGGATACATTGGTAATGATTATTAAAAACAGGAAACAAAAGAATGCGTTTTTCATAAGCTATGTTTTTTGTTTAACAGCAAATTCCTTGCTGAAAACAAATATAGCTTTTTTATGTAAGCGGCAAACCGCAATCCGCATGGTGAATGGTGAGTAGTCAATGGTGAAAATTCGAATACTTTGATTTTTTATTGAACTATACAATTTTTAAATAATTATGAGAATTTCAAAGATTTCACCATTGACCATTCACCATTCACTTATTTATCTTCCGGGTTATTTATCCTAAATACAAGTACTGCAAGCGCAGCTCCACCAAAACATCCAACAAGGTAAACCCATACATTAGACCATGCAGCAAGTTTCATAAAACTAATACCAATTGCCACGGCCGGGTTGAAAGCGCCACCAGATATCGGGCCCAATGCATAAGCCATTGCTACTACAGTAAAACCAATTGCTAATCCATAAAACATATTTCCTGCAGTACCTTTTGCAGTTGCAACATTCAACACCACATATGCCAATGCAAATGTGCCGATGACTTCTGCAATAAGCGCCTTTGTTGTATCTGTCATAGCTGCAGCTTGTGCAGGTATTTTATCGCCTGCCAAATACATAACTGTATATGCTGCGGCGGTAGCACCAATGAATTGAACGATCCAATAACCAACAGCTTCTCCAATCTGCATTCTTCCACGAAGTACAACAGCAAGCGTAACTGCCGGATTATAGTGAGCGCCGGAAACATGAGCACCAGCAAAGATCATTACCATTAATACAGATCCGATTGCAACCGGAGCAAAATCACCTTTGCCACCTGTTACAACAAGTCCAATAGTCAATACAAGAAAAAAAGTTCCAATGAATTCAGTGATTAATTTTCGCATAGCTAATAAGTTTTGGGTTTAAAGAATAAAAGAAAGGTAAATATAAAATTAATAATATACTTCTCTTTTTTAAAAGTTGATTTCTGATTCTCATTTGCCGATTCCCACAACCTCCATCTATAAAATAAAACTTCTTTCTTTGAAAAGATTTTCTATTTTCAACGCTAAACAACCGTAATAATTATGAGAAAATCTTTTTTCCTTCTTGTTATCTTTTCAGCAGTTTTCCTCTTTATTTTTTCCTGCAATAATAATACTGTTACTGAAAAAAAAGAAAGAAGAACATTGTCGCTTGCCAACATGGATTCATCAGTAAAACCTGGTGATAATTTTTTTCTTTTTGCCAATGGAAAATGGCTGGATACGGCAACTATTTCTCCTATGGAATCACAAGCAGGTGCTTCATTGGAAATGTATAATATTACCAAAACACATATCAGGGAAATATTGGACAGCGTGTCGAAAGCGGCTAACCCTGCTGGTAGTATGGAACAAAAGGTTGGCGATTTTTATGCTTCGGGCATGGACTCAGCAGTTATAGAAAACGCAGGTTATGAGCCTGTAAAGATTTATCTGCAAAAAATAAATGAGATCAAAGATGCCAAAGACATTATGCAATTCACTGCAGAAATAACTACGCTTAACAGTTCTTCATTGATTGGTCAATACATTGGGTCTGATGAAAAAAACAGTGCTGTATATATAGCCAGTTATGGTCAAACAGGATTGGGATTGCCTGACAGGGATTATTATTTTAAAACAGATGAGGCTACACTTTCTGTTGTAAAAGCTTACCAAACATACATACAAAAATTGTTCACGCTTACAGGTGATGATGCTGTTGCTGCCACAAAAAATATGATGAGCGTATATGAACTGGAAAAAAATCTTGCAGTTGCTCACCGTAGCAATGTTGAATTAAGAGATCCGCAATCTAATTATAATAAAATGGCCGTTGTTGATCTAGAAAAGAAAATGCCTGTAATTAACTGGACAACATTATTAAAAACCCTCTCTGTAAAAGCAGACTCTGTTAATGTTGCTCAACCAGGTTATTACGAAAAATCAAATGGGTTGCTAACAAGGGTTCCGATTGACTGTTGGAAAAACTATTTACGTTTTCACGTTTTAGATGATGCAGCTCCTAACCTGAGCAATGCTTTTGTAACCGCCAATTTTGATTATAGCGGGGGCGCTTTAAGTGGTCGAAAAAAAATGAAAGAGAGATGGGAAAGGATTTATCATCAAACAGATGAAAACCTTGGTGATGCATTGGGCCAGATCTATGTAAAAAAATATTTTTCAGAAGATGCAAGAAAGCGCATGATTGAACTTGTAGATAATCTTCAAAAGGCTTTTGAAAAAAGGATCATGAACCTGGACTGGATGACTGATAGCACTAAACAAATAGCAAAAGAAAAACTTTATGCCATCATAAAAAAAATTGGTTACCCGGAAAAAAGCAGGGATTATAGTAAAGTAAAAATTGATAAAACAAATTTCTTTGACAACCTTATTGCCTGTCACAAAAATGAATATGAATTCCAGGTTAGTAAAGTTGGAAAAGCAGTAGACCGCACTGAGTGGGGAATAACAGCACCTACCATCAATGCTTATTATAATCCTACTTTTAATGAGATCGTTTTTCCTGCAGGTATTTTGCAGTTTCCATATTTTGATGGCAATGTTGACGACGCTTTGAATTATGGCGGTGTTGGCATGATCATCGGCCATGAAATGACACATGGCTTTGATGACCAGGGCGCCCAATATGATAAAGATGGTAATTTAAAAAACTGGTGGAGCAAAGAAGATTATGAAAAATTCAAAGCAAAAGGATTACAGGTTGTAAAGCTTTATAGTAGTTTTATTGTACTTGATTCAGTTCATGTAAATGGCAGTCTTACACAAGGAGAAAATACTGCAGACATTGGTGGAATTGCCATTGCATACGATGCATTTAAAATGACAAAACAGGGAAGTGACACTACAAAAATTGATGGCCTTACCGGTGACCAACGTTTTTTCCTGGCGTATGCACAAGGATGGAGAAAAAAAATAAAAGATGAATCCATGAGAACACAGATCAACACCAACCCGCATTCACCAGCCATGTATCGTGTATGGGGGCCGCTCATGAATTTCGAGCCTTTTTATAAAGCATTTAATATTAAAGAAGGAGATAAAATGTATATAGCGCCGAAGGATAGGATAAAGATCTGGTAGGAATTTCTTCTTTAAAATATAACGGAAGGAATGAATAAATAAACGACCATTTATTTATTCATTCCTTTTTCGTTTTTAAAGCATCCTTCCACAACACTATATTTTTTTATATTTCACATCATCTTTTGTGCAAACAATCAACAACTTTTTTTAAAGCTCATCACCAACAATAACAATCCGCCACAATAATTGTTTTAATCATAAACAAATTTAAAATTATTAATCTTCTTATTCAATAGTTCTCGTATATAAAGAGAAGTATTGATTTTGCTAAACAATCTGGCTTCTGATTTGTTATACCTTTTAAAAATTACATAATATGAAACGCATTATTTTATTTCTACTTACATGCTTATCCGTTTCTGCAAATGCACAAACGAATACAAAAAAAGATTTTGAACCACCATTGGTACTGCGAGGCATCGGCGTCAGTTTTCAAAAATTTGATGGTTTAAACAGCCGTATTGCAAACCTGCCACAGTATAAAAAATTAAGGGATCATGCAGGTACACTTGATCTTGGTTTTATGAAAGTACACAACCGGTTTATTTCTGAAATCGATTTTACTGCTGGTAGCAGCATGAGCGGTGATCGTGATAAAAAAAGCAGTACGATCCGTTACCTGGGTGCGGGTATTGATATTGGTTATGATGTGATCCGCAGTGAAAAAATATTATTGTATCCCCTCGTTGGCCTTGGCGGATTAAGATACCAGGCACGTTTTTATAAAGATAATTCAGCCATTCCTTTTGATATCGTTTTGGCTTCATCGGATGCTCAAAATAATATTAGACCAGTTGATTTTTTAAACTCATTTTTTACTTATCGTCTTGGTCTTGGCTTTGCATTAAGAGCTCCAAAAGATCCTTCATGCATTTTGGGTATTCAGGCAGGCTATACCGGTAGCTTTAAAGACAGGTCGTGGAAAAGCAGCGATAACCAGGAATTGGCCGGTGCACCAGTAGATGGGATTAGCCAGTTTCATGTGTCACTCATAATGACGGGAATGCCGAAGATGGGGAAGCATATGAAGTAATGGAACACTTTGTTAAAGAGGAATCTCTTTGTTTAAATTAAGAATTAATTGGTTTATAAATACTAAAGCCAATCATCCTACAGGTTTTCATTCATAATTTTTAA
Source organism: Ferruginibacter sp. (assembly GCA_039934735.1). GTDB lineage: Bacteria > Bacteroidota > Bacteroidia > Chitinophagales > Chitinophagaceae > Ferruginibacter. The sequence continues at coordinate 25,285 of JBDTLP010000001.1, forward strand.
TGCTTAATTTCTAATTGAATAATTGAGAAGGCCCCGGTTTTATCGGGGCCTTTCCATTTCATTTTTGCTTATCAAGCATCATCATGTCAGAATCAATTATTTCATAATAACCAATTTTTTTGATTTGGAAGTAGTTCCATCATAATAACGTACTTCATAAATACCGGCAATTAAATTTCCAGCATTGATGGTTGTAGAGATGTTACCATTCTTATTTACAGATTCCTTTTGTTCCTTCACAACTTTTCCAAATATATCTACCACTTGAATGGTTATACTTCCTGTTGTAGATGTTGCATTAAACTCAATCTTAAAAATGCCATTGCTTGGATTAGGATAAATATTTATTTCATCACTAACAACTGAAGGATCTTGTGTTGCTGATGATTTTGCAAATGGCGTACATCCAGATGCTGCCACTGCAAGTGAGCTTGACGTACTTGTTCCGCAACTATTCACTGATTTTACAGTTAGGGTACCAGATACAAATGTTGGTTTATAAGTAACCGTATAGCTTGTTGTACCCTGGCCTGAAACATAAATTGCATTAGTCGGTAATGTCCATAAATATGATGTAGCAAAAGGAACTGTTGCAATCGTATAGGTTACCGTTGAAGAAGGACATGCCGGAGCAGAAGGAGTTATTGTTCCTGGTTTGGCAACTGTTTTAATAAGCGATAATGATCTTGCTGAACTATTTCCACAAGCGGCTACAGATTTAACTGTTAAACTTCCACTGGTAAATGCTGCTGCAAATGATACTTGTACAGAAAGCGTTCCTTGTCCTGATGCGATGGATGCATTGGATGGTGCTGTCCATAAATAAGAGTCGGCACCGCTAACAGGATCAATTGAAAAAGTAGCTGTTGTTGGTTGTCCAACATAAATACAAACATTTGCCACACCATTAATTGCCGTAGGTGTTGTAGGTGCTTTAGACGTTACTATAAGCGATCTTGCACTGCTTGTTGCACAATTATTATAAGCAACCACTGATATAGCTCCTGTAGTGAAACCAGCCTCGAATTTAACCACGATTCCTGTGTCTCCTTGATTTGAAACAAATGTAATTCCAGTTGCTAACGTCCATGTATAGCCGGTTGCGTAGGTAACTTGCCTGATTGTATAGGTAGATGTTGAGGCCGTTCCAACAATAGAACATGGATTTGTAAGTGATGATGTCATTGCACCTGGCGTAGCAGGAACTTTCTTTGTAATTGAAAGGCTCCTTGCTGAACTTGTTGCGTTAGAGAAACATGCATTCACTGATACAACAGAAAGTGTACCTGACACAAATGATGTTGGATATTGAATCACAACCATCGTATCTGTATTACTTCCGATGATACTTGCACCAGCCGGTGCAGTCCATAAATAAGAAGTTGCGTTTGCAGCCTGCCTGATGGTATAAGTAACATTTGAAACACCTATGTATGGACAAGCATCTGCAGGTCCTGTAATTGTACCTGGTGTAGATGGTGCACGAATTGCAGCTATACGAACCAGCACGCTGTTCAGCATGGCCTGTGTAGCCAAACTAACGGTATTGGTTGCCAGCACAGAATAATCAGATGCAGTTGTTTGCAATCCAAAGCTAATAGAGGATCCTGTTCCTGCAACAGGTGATCCAACGTTAATAGTACCATTGCTACGGTGTAACTGGTAATTCACGCCTGCTTGTGAGCCTGCAAGTCCTACAACAACACCTGTTCCTCCTGCACAATAAGTGCCACCTCCTGTTACTGTATATGCTATTGGTGGCCCGCTTACAATAGTTACTGTAGCAGAGCCGGACATTGTTTGTGAACAAAGATCTGTTGTTGCAAAAACAGTATATGTTCCTGCCTGTAATTGATTTCCAAAACCAATTGCCGCATTCGTTCCTGCAACAGGTGATCCAACTGGATTTCCGTTTAACAGCAATTGATAATTCACACCTACTTCAGAACCACTCAATCCTACTGCAACACCTGCGCCACCTGAAGTATAAGAACCTCCACCTGTTACATTTTGTACATGTATCGATGCAGCAACATCCAATAATAATTTCGCCAAAGAATCACAACCTGCTGCATTTATAAGTGTCACAGTAAAAGTTCCACCATTATTGAAAATGGTACCGTTCCATGTATATGGCAATGCTGTTGCGCAAATAGGAATATAGGTTGTACTGTTTGTAGCTACATTTATTGTTGCAGTTACTGCAGTTCTTGTTGCAGAGATACAACCCGTTGTTGCATTCCTTGCCTGGGCATAATAAACTGTTGTGCTGCTAATCGTTGGCGTTGTGAAAGAAGTTGATCCACTTAATAACGCTGTTCCGCCTGATGAAGCCGCATACCAATCGATTGTTTCTCCTGCACCGGGAGTAGCAGAGAGGGTTAAACTAGCAGAACCACATCCTGCATCTCCTGTACCGGCAGGGGCGCCTGGAATTTTATTTACCGTAGCTATAACTGCTGTTCTTGTTGCAGAGATACAACCTGTTGTTGTATTTCTTGCCTCGGCATAATAGGTTGTTGCTGCACTTATAGAAGGGGAAGTGAATGATGTTGATCCACTTAATAAAGCTGAACCTCCTGATGATGATGCATACCAGTCAATCGTTTCTCCTGCACCTGGAGTTGCTGAAATAATAACACTACCTGTACCACACCTTGACCCACCGGTTCCTGATGGAGCAATTGGATTTGCATTCACAGTTGCTGTTACCGGCGTTCTTGTTGCAGAAGTACAACCTGTTGTTGAATTTCTTGCCTGTGCATAATATGTTGTCGATATACTTATAGATGGCGTCGTGAATGATGTTGATCCGCTTAATAAAGCTGAACCGCCTGATGCTGCTGCATACCAATCAATCGTTTCTCCTGCACCGGGAGTAGCCGAAATAATAACAGTTCCTGTACCGCATCTTGAAGCTCCATTTGAAGCGGCAGTAACTGGACTTGTATTTATAGTTGCTGTTACTGCAGTTCTTATTGAGGAAATACAACCTGTTATTGTATTTCTTGATTCTGCATAATAAATTGTTGTTGCACTGATAACCGGTGTAACAAAAGTTGTAGAACCTGTTGCCAATGCAGCGCCACCTGATGAAGCTGCATACCAGTCGATGGTTTCACCTGCTACAGGATTTGCTGAAATGCTAACAGTTCCCTGTCCGCATCTTGCCCCATTAGTAGCAGAAGGCGCAACAGGAAGTGCATTTACGGTAAGTGTACCTGCAGTAGAACTTGTAAGTGACGTACAGGTACCACTGAGCTGGCAACGGTATTTATAATTGTTCATGGAAACAGTTACACCCGTTAATGTGAGCGCTGTATTTGTTTCGCCGTTAATACTTGTATAGTTAGTTCCTCCATCTGTACTTACTTGCCATTGATACGTAAGAGAAGTGCCTGTTGCTGCTATACTGAAATTAGCATTCGCATTTGCACAAACACTGGTATTGGATGGATTGGTATTAATCGTTCCTGCTACACATGAAGATGGAAGAATAGTAGTAATTGTATCGCTATAAGAAATTCTTATCCCAGTATTAGTAAATAAATTTGTACGCATATTTACAACTGCCAGTGTGCTCATTGAAATATCATCTACATACCAGCCTGTTGATGCAGTATTATCATCAGATGTTGCCCTGAATCTGAAGAGAGCACTTTGATTTGCATAAGGAAGCAAACTGATCTTTGTTTGGATAAAACCGCCACTGTTACCAGTAAACGCAGATCGTCCTGCGATTGGATTGGTACCGCCGACACTTCCATTATATCCATTGGTTGTCATATTTGATCCAAGGTCAGTCCAGGTAGTTCCACCATTCGTACTGATCTCAACAACTCCTCCATCCCAGCTTGCTTCTGTATTGTAATAATGCCAGAAAGTAAAGACAGGAGGAACAGCGCCCAATGCAATGGGTGTATTGGTAGCGAGCCTGAAATCTGTAATTGCTGACGCATTATCAGCTGCAAAGAAAGAACTTGTTGGGCTATGAGTCTGTGCGGTGGAAACTGTCCATACTGTAGTACCTGTTGTATTTGTCCCTGTCCATGTTGCTGGAATAGTAGCTCCTGCAACAGTTTCATTTATCAATGATACCGGTGGGAAATAGCTTCCGGGATTAATCTGCACAGTAAATATATAATCCTGGCTTGTTCCCTGTGCAAGGTTTACCGGGAAACTAACAACCCTGTTACCAGAATTATAAGTACCACCACTCACATAAGTAACATTAACCGGCAAAGTATCAGTAAGCAGGTAACTGCTAAGCGCCCCGCAGCTGCCTGCACTTACGTGATTGGTATAAATAATATTCAGTCCTTCCTGTTGTGAAGTAACGTTTTGGGTTAGTAGCATAGAGCTTGCACCATTGGCAACGAAGCTTGCCACCTGGTCTGAAGTGCTGTTAGAAGATCCCTGGGAAGCGCCTTTACCCATTCCTCTTTTTGCAAAAGCTGTCCAGATTGCACAACTATACTTAGCGCCAAAGAATAATGTATCTGCTTTAAGAATTGCATCTCTTGCATCAATATAACCGGGGCTGCAAGGTTGAAGGCGCAATCCTTCTATTACCAGTTTCATTGCAGCAGAATTTCCACCTGTTGCAGCTGGATTGAATAAATTAGGATTAATACCATCCTGTGCAATCATCGCCCAGGTCATTTCCCACAAAGCGGTACACCATATCTCACCGATATTATGTACTTCTCCACCTGTTCCAGCCAGCAATGCATAGGTCCATGGATTTATTGACATATTGGTTGAATAGGGATGTTGGCGTATACCCGCTCCTGTTATTGCCTGTCCAAGTACGTAAGTACCCATTGGCCTTGCCAAAGCTCCGTCGGTAACCTGTGCCGTGGTCCAGTTAGTGGTTGCCATCAGGGCAAAATAATCGCTCCATCCTTCTCCTCCCTGTTCGGCGTTGCCTAAGCAGGAAGTATTTGCCGGACCACCGGTTAAACGATTACTGATACCATGTCCATACTCATGAACAACAACACTGTTATCAATATCACCGTCACGGTTAGGTGTAGTACTTGTAAACAGGTACATCTGCATCCTCGGCCTGCTTCCATCTACCGGAGTACCAAAATTAGCATTGTTTGTTCCGCCTGCATCCTGCGCATCTGCGATCACATAATCATTTCCTGATCCACCCCTGCCCTGATTGCTTGCCTGAAAATTACCAGACACTTCATCAAAGCCATATAAATAAGTAAGATCATGTACGATATTGTTCCAGTAAAAAAGATTTGTAGTAGCGAATTGTTGATTGACAAGTGTCGTTGGCGTCAGTGTAAAATTTGGTGTAAAGTCAAAAGTTAGTCCGGGTTGAGCTGTAGTTGATATCGCTGTTTTACCAAAAGTATTGTTGTTATTATCCCTGTCTTCCTGCGCCCACACATTATTACCCCTAGTACTATCATGATAAGTTGTACCATCATAATTCCATTTTAATGATGTTGCATTTCCGGGAGCAAGCGTCCATGGATCAGTTACAAGAGCAGGTGTTCCTCCTGTATGATTAGGACTTTCAGCAGGATATGGCACAACCCGATACGTTGCTGTATTTACAACGAAGGGGCTACCGGGTATAAGGCTATTTTGTGTTGAGCTGCCAGCATTTGCAGTTGAATTGTTTGCCTTGTCAGCAGTTGCAGGAAACTGTTCATATACTGTAAGGTTATTTTTATCTAACACGGTAGCATTCGCAGCATCAACCCTTATCATCCAAAGATCAGAAGATTTTTGTGGTGCCAATTCGACCTGCCAGGTTAATCGTATATCTTTATTACTAACAGGGAGCCATACCAGCTCTGCAGTAATGTCGCTAAATGCAATTCCTAAATTTCCAAATGATGTTTTATTGCCATCTTCTTGAACAGCAGTAATGATAGCTGGAACTGCTATTTTACGATCCAGCAAAGACGCTTTTACAGCATCAGCAGCAGTGATCGTTGGAACAGCAGCCATATTATTTACGAATTGATCGACCTTTTGTAACCGCAAACCACTTTGAGATACAAGCTTGTCATTCTTAAAAGCAAGAACCTGCATCTGGTTAAATACTGGAATCCCTTTATAGGATTGTTGCAGGTAAACCATCCTGATACCATCCGTGGTTTGATAAGTACTTGAAACAACCAGGTTATCCATATCTTTTTCAGATAAGCCGATCGTTTTGCTGCTGGCCCTTACAAGGCTGAGTGCAAGTTCATTTTGTTGTTTACTTACCTGTGCAATGGTAGTACTGGCCAAATAGACCAGGGCAACAATAAACAGTAGTTGTTTTTTCATAAATTTTAATATAAGTATCTGTGCGTTTTGGTATTAAATAGAAGTCATCACCAGCGGTTAACCTGGTGGCTGATTACATAAATAAGTTCTATGGAGGGTTAACATTGATCGAAAGAAAATTATTCTTAATAGGATTATGGCATATTGGGAAGTACTGGCACACCAGCCTTGCGTTTGCGAATGTATTGCTTTAAGCCAACATTTTATAATAAATGGGCATATATTCTGAGAAAATCGACCAATTTATTTAGAAACGAGATAGCCTAAATGCTGTTTTTTGCGAACGGCAATTAATAAAATCAGTGAATCCCTGTCTGAACGAATCATTCGGGCAGGAGTGGCAATTACGAATGCCCGATAAGGGCATAAAACTTTTCCTTGTATGTTTCAGAAACAGGAATAACATTGTTTTGAATATAAATACGATCCTTTTCAACAGAATCAATTTTATCAATAGAAATCATGTATGATTTATGTACCCTGCAAATTATTGATGCAGGAATTTCTTTTTCAAATTCTCCAAATGTTTGCAGTGTCATTATCTTTTTTCGATTGGTATGAATCTTCCGATAATCCCGCATACCTTCAATAAACAAAAGATCATTGTAAAATATTTTTTCTAGACGATTTTCTGTTTTTACAAAGAAAAATGTGTTGCCGGTCAATGCTTCCTTTTTTTCATTACGAAGTTGTACTTTATCAACAGCCTGCACAAACCTGTCGAATCCAAAAGGTTTTAGTAAATAATCTGTAACATTCAAATCATATCCCTTTAATGCAAAATCAGGATATGCTGTAGTAATGATCACGTCGCAGTTGATATTAATTGATTCAAGTAATTGTATTCCAGAAAGTTCTCCAAGATTAATATCAAGAAAAATAAGATCAACCGAATTTGATTTTAGAAAACCGAATGCATCTACTGCATTATCGAAGGTTGAAACAAGCGTAAGTAATGGCAATTTTCGGATATAGCTCACCGTTCGCTCCATGGCAAGAGGCTCATCTTCTACTACTATACACTTAATTCCCATGCTTATGTTTTAATAACTGGTTGCTTATTTCCCCTGTAAATGACCAAATGCACTTTATAAATATTATTTCCCTGTTCTATCTTAAGTTCATACCTGGAAGGATAAAGCAAATTAAGTCGTTTTTTTATAAGATCATTTCCTAAACCACCGGCTTCATGATCAATAAGTGGATTTTCACCAAAATTATTTTCACAATAAAAATCGAGTGAATCTCCTGTTATGCCAATGCGAACGATGATCCCATTGCCTGATCTTTTATTTACCGAATGCTTAAATGCATTTTCGATAAATGGAATAAATAACATGGGTGCAATTATCCACTCACGGGCATCGCCACTGGTATTGTAACGTACAAAATGATCATTGGCACTCCGGATCTTTTGTAATTCGATGTATTTATTAATATAGTTAAGCTCTTTTTCCAGGGGAATATTTTCTGTCTTTGTTTCATAAAGCATGAACCGCATAATATCAGAAAGTTTATTGAGGTAGGCAGATGCTTTTGCCGGGTCTTTTTCAATCAGTACATCTATGTTATTGATCGTGTTAAATAAAAAATGTGGGTTTAGTTGTGATTTTATCAATGCCAGTTCTGTTTCAAAATTTTTTTGTTTTAATGCCGCTTTTACTTTGATATCTCCATACCAGGTGATAAACCCTTTCATCACCAAAGCGATAATACCATGTACCAATGTGAGCAGGCTCATAAAAATAACGATGAAAGACATTTCTTTAATCCCATTGTATTTAAATATCATTCCATTTGTAGCAAGATTTACGCCTGCCAAACTAATAATTCCCGACAAAAGAACTGTACCCAATCCTACGGCACACAATGCGCCTATTTTTTTCTTCGAAAGATATCTATTGAAAAGCACTCCATAAAAAGTATAAAATCCAATTAAGCCAGGAATGATTGTAAATGTTCCCATGATCTTCAAAAGACTTATAATCATCTGGTGGTCCTGTGAAAAAGATTTACCACTCCCAAGTTTTATAAATAAAATAAATAGAAGTATTAGTAATAAATACAATAGCCAATATCCAACATGCAACAAAATTATAAATGATTTCTTCATTGGTAGATCCTCTTTTTTATCCGTTGATTAAAGTCAACGGCAAGTGATGTTGGCCACTGATTCACTGATTTTAATTTCTAAATTATCCCTTTTCTTTTTTCAAAATATAAAGTAAATACCCCAGTAAGATAAACAATACAAAATAACCAAGTGACCAAAATTGAAGATTATGCAATGGCGGATGATTGTCTTTCTCCTGTAAAAAATAAACTGCTGTATAAGCTGATGGTACCATATAAATATATTTCCATGATAAAGCAATGAGACCTCCTACTACGAGCGCCAATCCTGACCCGATAGGTATGAGAAAATTTTTGAATTGCAGGCTAATGATAAATTGCAGTGCAATCATCGGCAGGCAGATGATAAAGTAATTTGCATTCTCCCGAAGAAAATAAATGGAATCAATTGTATAGTTGGGAAATATTGTTTTGCTATTCAGCAACGATGGAATTATTCCACTTAAATAAATACCAACATTGAATAAAATAAAAAGCTGCAACAACATGACCAGTAATACTGCCAGTTTTGAAAAATAAATATTGCTGTATGAAAGAGGAGTACTATGTACTTGTTTCCAGCTGTTATTTTTAAATTCAATTTGTGTTATGAGGCTCACTGCCAATACGATTCCCATTGGTAACAACATGAATGACATAAACTGCCATGCTTTTTGAAAAAGTTGTTTCCAAAAATGTCTCGAAGCATGCAAGCCTATTAATTGTTTAGGATAAGCGATTAATATCAGTATCAAAATAACAGGAACAAAAAAGCCGCCTATTAATACCAGCCAGGATGAGAAGCTTCGACGTTTTTTTATCCACTCAGCATGAAAGCTGTTCACAAAGTTGTTGCTCATAATCAACCATTAATTAGTTCCATAAAAATTGTTTCAAGATCTTTTTTAATTACACTCATTTCAAACACATCAATATTATTTTCTATTAATTTCCGATTTACTTCCGCTATAGTTTCTTTGGAAAGAATTGGCAATATCATTTTACCATGATCAACAATACCATTTAATTGTAATGACCTGATAATATTTATTGAATGACTGATATCGTTTGTTTCAATGATTAGTTTGGAAGATTGGTTTTGCTTATTAATCAGTTCCGGCAATGTTCCCTGGAACATCATAATTCCTTTACTAATAATGCCCACATGTGTTACAAGTTTTTCAATTTCAGAAAGCATGTGGCTCGATATAATGATCGTAATTCCCTTTTCTACATTTAGTTTTTTTAGCAACTCTCTTATTTCAATGATACCATTCGGGTCCAGGCCGTTGGTGGGTTCATCAAGAATAAGCAATAAAGGATTGTGCAATAAAGCAACTGCAATGCTTAGCCGCTGTTTCATTCCTAAAGAAAACTGGCTGGCTTTTTTATCACCTGTTGTTGACAAACCTACTATCGCAAGTACTTCTTCGATCCTGCTTTTGGAACATTGATAAATTTTTTGCAGCAATTGTAAATTCTCTGCTGCAGTAAGATGTCCATACAATGAAGGGCTCTCTATCATGGAACCCGTATTTCTCAGAATGTCAATACGGTTCTTCTGCAGGGATTTATTAAAGATCTTTATTTCGCCTTCCTGATTTTTTATCAATCCTAACAAAAGCTTGAGCGTCGTCGTTTTTCCTGCACCGTTCGGTCCAAGAAATCCATAAATGGAACCAGTTGGAACTTGCAGATTAATATTCTTAAGTGCATCCTTTTGGTTGGAGAAGCTATGTGATAGTCTGTGGGTTTCTACACAATTCATGATCTTATTTTTTATTGCTGTGATTTAAAGACAAAAAAAGTTTTTTAATAACGAATAAAACCTCCTGTTCTGCAAAACAGGCGTATTGATCTGCAAAGTCCCTCCACGCTATAATCTTAATTAGATAAAACATGATAATAAGCCTCATGACAATTATTTCACAAAAAAATCTTACCTTAATAATTCGTATTTCCCAATTCGATTTTCACGTATTTAACCATGACTAATGAAAAAACTTTCCATTGTAATTACGTTACTATTTATTTTTCTTTTTACAAACGTTGTATTATCACAAACAATTCATTATGTAAAACCTGTTGCAGCAGGAAGTGGTAACGGTTCTTCCTGGGCCAATGCAAGCAGTGATATACAGGCAATGCTTAATATTGCTGCATCAAATGATGAGATATGGGTGATGAAGGGAACTTATAAACCCATCTCGAACACAGGATTTTTTAATGCTGCACATCAACAAAGCACCGATCCACGACACAAATGTTTTTATGCAAAAACACCGGTAAAACTATATGGCGGTTTTGCCGGAAACGAAACTATTGCCAGCCTCCGGAAATGGGCGCTTAATAAAACAATTCTTTCCGGCGATTTCTCGGGAAATGATATAGGATTTACAAATAATACTGAGAACGCATACCGGGTTATTTATTCAGCTCCTTTTGGAGCAGACAAAATGGTAATAGATGGCTTTACAATAACAGGAGGTAATAATACAGGGATGCCCGCAACATATGTTGAGTACGGTAATGGTGGTTTTGAACAAATAAACAATGCTGGTGCTGCCATATTTGATTTAGGAGGTTACCTTGGAATAAACAATTGCATCTTCAATTATAATAATTCTACGGCAGATGGCGGCGCCATTTACATGGGTGCAGTTGATGGATTGATCCAAAATTGTTTGTTTATTAATAATCATGCTAACGGTAATGGTGCAGCGATTTATGCGTCTGTTAATAGTGGCTTTGTTATCAATTGTACATTTAGCATGAACAGTGCTACAGGAGCAATTGTGCATGCACTGGAAGGTATTTATGGTCTTTACTTAAATAGTTGTATCATTTGGGGAAATACGGGGGCTGCTGTAAATACACTGGTGCATGCAGGTAACAGTATTACTGAGGGAATTTCCAATTCCTCCGGTCTTATAAATGAAGATCCAATGTTTACAAATGCGGCAGACCCCGATGGACCTGATAATATATTGGGAAATGCAGACGATGGCCTGATTCCCCAATGTGGGCCTGCAATTGGGAGCGGAATTAATTCTTACTTTAACATAGGAGATCAGGTTGCTATTCCACTGCCATCAAAAGATCTTAAAGGAGGAACGAGAATCGTTAGCGGAACTGCCGATATGGGTGCATACGAGACAGCATTGATACAACCCGTTACCAGTTTATCAATAAACAAGAAAGGAGATAATCTCCTTCAAACAGAAGATAATCCAATAGGATTTGGTTTTTGTGAAGGAAAGAAGATGACTTTTTGGACAACCCAAACAGGTAACGGTGGCGTGTACCAGTGGAAAGTAAATGGTACAAATGCAGGAACCAACAGTTCAGAATACGTAACATATTCACTGAACATGGGAGACGTTGTAACCCTTACTTATACAAGTGCCGCTGGATGTGCGCCGTCTAATATTTTGCAGGCTTCGAGTGGACCTTTGCAAGTATCGGAAGGAACTCCACCTAAACCTTTAAAGATCTACGGGCCAACAAATATTTGTCCTTACATCAATAGCGGTACTCCTGTTCCTTATTACATAAATAAATTGCCGAATGCACTTGCCTATTCCTGGTACTTTGGCCAGGGCCCCGGAATAAGTGTAACACATCCTAATGGTCCTGGCATAAACGATACACTGGTGCTTGTAACTTTTACCGGCAATTTACCAGCAACGCAACTTACTTTTTATGCACAGGGAATATCATATTGTGCTTATGGTTATTATAAAACACTAGATCTTTTAAGGACAATTCCCGTAACCCCAGGTGTAATTACTGGTACAAAAGATCCTTGTCCGTTTATGCAATCTGCAGGCAATCCTTCCGGCTCAGCAGTAAACTATTCTATCAATAAAGTAGCGAATGCATCTTCGTATATATGGACAATGCCTGCGGGAGCAACGCTCAATTCACATCCAGGCGGCGTAGGGTTTAACGATACCGTGATCACCGTAATTTTCAATAGTAGTTTTGTTTCTGGAAATATCTCAGTACAGGCATCAAGTTTTTGTGGAACTAGTCCTGTAAGGTCATTTGCTGTTGCAAGAAAAGTAGCTGCTGCCCCGGGAACCATAACAGGCCCGACAGATATTTGTCAATACAGGCAATCGCCTGGAAATCCCTCAGGTACTCCCGTTAATTATACAATCAAAAAAGTAGTTTATGCAACATCATACACATGGACCATTCCTGCAGGCGCAATTGCAACACATCCTATGGGTGCAGGTATCAATGATACCATTATAACAGTTACCTATAGTGGCAGTTATGCAGGTGGTGCTATAACTGTAAAAGCAAATTCGAATTGTAGCGTTAGTACAGCAAAATCGTTAACGATCCTGTTCAAAGTACCTTCTACACCAGGAACAATTACGGTAAGTACAGCAACAGCTTGCCCGCAAAGGCGTATCACTTATTCATTGACAGCATTGCCTTCTGGTGCTGTATCAGTACTATGGACGGTTCCAGCAAGCGGAACCATCATCAGCGGAAAGGGAACACTAAGTCTCGTTGTTCAGTTTGGAGGTACAACGTCAATAACAGATACGATCAGAGTTGTTGGTGTAAACGGTTGCGGTATTAGCGCTTCACAAAGAAAATTAAAAGTAGCCTTATTACCTGCATGCCGTGCAGGTAATGAAGAAACTGTTCCTCCTGTAAATACATTCTCAAAATTGACTACAACATTAAAAGAAATTGCTACTGAAGATTTTGATATCGTTGCAATGCCTAATCCAAGCCGACAACATTTTACATTACAATTAAAAGGAACAGGTAGTAACATACCAATCAAAATGCAGGTTGTTGATGTGGCAGGAAGATCTATTGAAAACAAACAGGATTTGGTGAACAATCAAACAATCACAATTGGTGATGCTTACAAGCCAGGAATTTATTTTGTAACGTTTATTCAAGGAGATAAGAAGAAAATAATAAGATTGATAAAACTGTAATGTTATTAAAGCTGATTAAAAGTTCCAGGCCTGACAGGTTTTAAAAAACTGTCAGGTCTTTTTCATTCATCCACCATGCTCCTGATAAACTTCGGCATCACCCTCTTCTTCGTTGCCTGCTCATATGCATAAGCCATTGGAGTAATTTCTGCATCTTTATAAAGACCCGACATAAAAGAAAAACCAAGTGGCAATTCATTCAACAGCCCCATTGGCACTGTTATCTGCGGATAACCTCATTCTGCTGCAGGTGTTGAAAACAAAATTCCTGTATCATAATCACCATTAACCAAATCAATGTACCAGCCTGGACCGCTTGCTACACCACAGATCGCATCGGGATTTAAAGATTATCCCGACTGGAATTTGATCTTAAAAATTCTTTTCTTAAAAAACTTGTTCATATTTGTATCGCAAATACGATCACACTTACACAATTAAATAATTATAGACATGCCGGTAAAAAAATTATTAAAAAAAGAAATTGATGTAATCCTTAAAGGGCTTGTGGGTTGGAAATTTTTAAATAATGGAATTAAGAAAGATTTTCTATTCAAAGATTTCAATGAAGCGTTTGCCTTCTTAACAAGGATTGCGATGCTTTCAGAAAAAATGGATCATCATGCAGAATGGTCTGGCGTGTATAATAAAGTGCATATAAGGTTGAGTACACATGATGCAGGTGGTGTTACACAGAAAGATATTGATATGGCTACGTCGATTGAAAAATATTTGTAGGCTAATCTTTGAGTATTGAACATTGTACGTTGGATATTGAAGTTATTCACGAAATAACCTTCAAAGAAATTTTCAAGATCCAACGTACGATGTTCAATTTTCCACGAATACCAAAACACTCTCACCATTATCTTTTCCCTGACCAGTAATTATTCTCCATATGTAAATCAGGAATTTTACTATAGGCTACAATACCAAAGCTTGCTTCAGTTGTATTTGCAGAATGATCAGATGTTTTGACTGTGATATTTATTCTATGTCCATATTCCTTTGTTTCTTCTTCACCCGGGCAAAGCATCCCTGCTTCAATGGTTATAATACCGAGACATCTTGAAATAGTAAACTTTCGTCCTTTTGCATAAGCAGTCGCACTGATTACAGTTACTTCAGCAGGAAGCAGTATAATTATTTTGCTGCAATAAGCGCAATCATCACCATTATCAACAACGCTCGCGGTGAAAGTATAATTGCCGGCAGCATCTTTTACAATTTTAGGCTTTTCGATTGCGAGGTCTGAATTATTAAAATCATTTGGCAATCCCGAAACCAAACTGCCTGTATCCGGACAACATTTTTTTTGTTTGCTAAAATCTGGTGCTTGCGGCACCGATTTTACCTGGCTCTTTGCAAATGAAATATTCATCAGTAACATTACGATGAACATGAACACTAATTTATATGCTTTCATACTAAAAATATTTATGCCTACTCTTTGATCGGATTTTCGGCTTATTCCGTTGATTGATATTTTACAAAATCAACAGAATACTTTTTAAATACAAGCGTGTTTACACCTGAATTGTTATCGTTATTATACTAAGAGAAAATAGTGATTGGCGCAAATGCGAATGTATTCGGGAGATAAAAACTTTTTAGGACATATTTTGTTACTTGGTAAAATTTTAAATCCGGGAAATGTTAAACATATACAGGTTTATATTTTTAGTGTAAAAACGAGCCCTTAAATAACTGTGCAAAAAAGTGGGGTAATATTAAATGAAGAAATAAAGACAAATGGTAAAAAAGAAAAAAGCCTATACTGATAACAGGCTTTTATATTAACGAAAATAAATTAATAGTAATGAAAATGTCCAGATCAGCGTTTCAGGGAATGCTTCACTTCCCAAAAAATGAAATTAATAACTTTGATTTATTCATGTGCATCCTCTTCTTTTTTACCCTGTACAACCCTTAATACCAAAAGCATTAATGCAAAAACCAATACAAGGTGAACACTACTTCCAAGATGTAATGCAAAAAAACCGATTGCCCATCCAAGTATTAAAACCGATGCGACTAAATATGTTATATTTCTCATGATCTTAAATTTTAGTTTTTAAAAATATATATCCTGTTTTATTAACCTTATTCCTGCGACATAATTGCGATAACAATGCCAGAAATATAATCGCAGGTATAATATGTATTCGGAGTAGATGTGTTTCCGTGGAGATAAAAACTACATATAGATATGCTTAATTACCCTATTTATTCCCCATTGTGGAAATAGTTTTCCCCGGACCTTAATTAATTTGAATTTACAATTTTATGAGTAAAAGATTTTGCAGGTTCTTTTTACCAATTGGAAAAGGAGGTGCTAGTATGCAGTTGCTGGACGAAGAACGAATAAAAAAGTTATATTGTGAGGAATGTAAATAGGTATAAAAAAATTAATAAGATTTTATGCGGAGTTTCATATTACTCATATCATCCTTTGTATTTTTAAATTATGCCTATACCCAGGTGGATTCTAACATAATATTCTTGCAAAATAAAGGACTATTGGAATATCCCATCAAGACAAACATTCAACCCAACTATTATAATCCTTTAAGAAGTATATTAGATGAAACTCCGACACAAAGCGTAACTTTTATTTCAGATAGCTGCGTAAAAGTAAGTTGCATTTTTGACGGAGAAGTTTGTTTAATTGAGGAAATTGATAGCATGTATGTTGTAATGACAAAATTCGGCAGCTATTATTTAACCTATACAAATCTAACCAAACCAGTAATAAAAAAAGGAGACTTTATTAAAAAAGGACAGATCATTGCTAATCTGGATAAAGATTTTGATGATCGTTTTTCCGTAGACATTTATTTAAATTACGGTGAAAAAACAATTGATGCCTATTCGTGGTTTAGAAAAAAAATAATATCAAAAAATTCAGTGATTAAACAAACCGAGAACAATGAATTATATAGTTTTATAGAAATTTTAAATAACCGCTTATGAAATTTTTAGCCACAGTTTTTCTATTACTGTTGTTAACATGGACAAATGCTCAAAGAGCACTCAATATTTACTGCGGAATAAACCGTGATGTTTATTTGGGTTGCCTCAATTGTGATAACAATAATTCAAATTCTATCTGGAATGTAAAGGGAACTTATGGTTCTACATACAATACAAATTCCATCTGGAATGCAAATGGCATTTATGGAAGTTCCACCAGCAGTACATCGCCATTTAATCCAACTGCGAGCGATCCACCGGCGATCATGGGCAAAAGTGGTTTCATGGGTTATTTTACAATCAATCAATACAAAACACAAAGAGCAGGCGGACAGCTTATATCAGCCATTTATACCTATTATGCCCAAATAAGAACGGATGTTGGAAGATGGTATGAACGACTTTGTAAATAATAAAAGCCTAACAGGTTTCATAGACCTAACAGGTTTTTAAAAACCTGTTAGGTCTGCCCTATATTTCATGAAAATTGTATTAATCATATCGTTGTTGTTATGCATGCAATTATCTTTTGCACAAACAAATGTTTTCACTAGTTCCCAAATTGACAGCATTGTAAAAATCATTGATAGCACTTGCGTACGTGCAGGCATTTCTGATGGTGTAATAAAAAATCCCGAAACTACAGAAACGATTGGTGGTTTTTCTTATTGGTATTTCACAGATAGCACAAAAAATCATTTGGTAAGAGTTGTTGATGAGCAATCCGCCTATTCATATGATTTTACATACTATTATTTTTTTGAAGACAAATTAATAAACCTCTTTTTTAAAAGAGGAGAAGAAACTGCAGATAAAATAAAAACTACTTCCATTGGGAAATATTATTTTCAAAATGACAAATTGATTTATAAAGATGATGAGATTGATTTTTCTTTTGATAAATCTTTTTATCTTAAAATGGCTAAAGGTTTTTTGAAGGATTCTATGATTTGGAAAACTTTGGCAAAGCCCCGGTTAGAAATTTTAAATTAGTGCATACCAACCGGGCTTTGCCAAAGTTGTAATACAAAGTAGAAGTTGAAAACACACACATGAAGATCATCACCTGGAACTGCAACATGGCTTTCAGAAATAAAGCCGCTTTCATACTGGCTCATAAGCCCGACATTTTAGTAGTGCCTGAATGTGAACATCCTGATAAATTAAAATTCAGTGATGATACTGCAAAGCCAACAGACATGCTTTGGTTTGGATCAAATATCAATAAAGGACTTGGTATTTTTTCATACAGTAATTTTAAACTCAAATTACGCAGAACACATAATGCGTCATTGAAAATGATCATTCCCATTGCTGTTACAGGTGGAGAATATGATTTTACCTTGTATGCGATCTGGGCCAATAATCCTGATGATCCCGATGGACAATATGTAGAACAGGTATGGAAAGCCATTCATCATTATGATAAACATTTAAAAAATAAACAAACAATTTTAATTGGAGATTTCAACAGCAACACGATCTGGGATAGAAAATACCGGGCAGGCAATCATTCAAATGTGGTAAAGCGGCTGGAAGAAAAAGGAATTGTTAGTTGTTATCATTTGCATAACAATCAAACACAGGGAAAAGAAGAACATCCTACATTTTATTTGTACAAACATAAAGACAAACCATTTCATTTGGATTATTGTTTTGTATCAAAAGATATGGCAACAAAAATTCAATCAGTAGAAATAGGAGCATACGATATTTGGAAAAAGTACAGTGATCATGTTCCTGTAATTGTAGCATTTGCCGATTGACGTTTGCCGATTGATGTTAGTTATACATCTTTAATGGCGCAGGTCTCCTTTATTGGCGCAGGTCTCCCGACCTGTTCCCCTTCGTCACTTAAATTTTTAATTGAAATTATTTTTATTTAAGAAAACAAGTTTTGATCAATGTTAAGGAACACATAGGCACAGGTCGGGAGACCTTTGCCAGTACTAATTGCCGATTACCGATTGACGATTCCCGATTTCCGTTAGTTATACATCGCCCACACAATCCCCATCGCCATTTTATTAATTGACAATGCAATCACCGTAAGGCAACCAGGTTTTGTCTCTAATTCCAACAACAATTGTTGCGCAGGAATGGGTGCACCTGTATAAATAATTTGAAGTTTTGTTTCGTAAGAACGTATATCAGCAGGATCTGCAATATTGCATGAAGCAGCAATAACCTCCAGGTTAATTGTTCCATCAAACGGCAATGGATAAATAGGATTGGGAGAATCGAATGCAGGTAGTTGGAGGTTTATTTGCCCATTTGAATTTCTTGTAACAGGCATGGTAACATAAAAATCATTTTCCCTGTTATTGCTGTTAAAAGAAAACCCTTGTAATACTGGAATGGAATCAATATTCGCCTTTTCATTTGCCGGGTTTGTCCTTAACCATTGTTGTAATATATTATTGAGGCGGTACATTAATTTTCGGTCAGTGTTTGCCGGTAGTATTGTTTTAAAAGCAGTCCGCAATTTTGCAGAAATGCCCGATGCCTTTCCCAATATACCTGCCTGTTGTTTTGCTACTGCCGCCTGTACGCCGGTATTTCCTTTTGAGCGCATCAGGTATTCATCACCTGATTTATAATAAATAACTGATTCGAATGTGCCTACAATTTTTGTATTGATCTGCCTTGCCATATTTTTTTAATTTTTGGCAAAGTTATTCGGATGCGTGCATCATAACACGGATGGGGATATAAGGTGGACAAAGTAAATGGTGAATGGTGAAAATAGGAAGCTCTCTATTATACAACGGGAATCGGCAATCGGCAATCGGTGGTTTGTAGTAATTTTTATCTTAGCTAAATAAGGCTGTATTCACTATGCATTTAAAGTCTTTTCCCTCCTCATCTATGTTTAAACTCATTTAATTTCGTTGAATATTATTTAGTTCTACCTAACTTATAATGCATCGATCGATGCCTTTCCTATGGCTTTCCTATTGTTTATCTAAGTCACACCTGTCATTTATAAAGCGTCTACCCAATCATGTTACTATCTATTTATCATTTACATGAATTTCATTTTCCTGACCAGGTCTCTGAAATAATCGGCAGACCAGATATCCAACAGCTTGTCGTCACGAATGAAACGTACAATATCATCCCGGACACTATTAAATGAAACACTTGAGATCTTGTCTTCCAGCAATTTCATAAACTGTTCTTTGGTTATACTGCTCAGTTTCCAATCACCACTATCCTGAGCACGAATTACAAAATGATTAAGATTTAATGGTACTCCTTTTTTTATATACCATTCCATATCATACCAATCCCTCCCTTTAACCCGTTGTTTCCATTTACGAAAAAGAAGTGCATGCATCTTACCTGCAAACAGATCAGATTGTTTGAAACATTTAACATAGAAAGAAAATGGTTTCAATAAAAGTTTTTCTTCTGTTTCAAAACCCAATGGAGGTTTGGTATCAACTTCAAGTTTAATCTTGATGTTGGGACGGTTCTCAAGACCTTCCTGGGGTATAACGTCTTCGAGTACCAGTTCTTTCCAAACAGTACCAGATTTTAGAAATGCAGAATCAATATTGGTTTGATTTGTTTTATTTTTTTCTTTTACACTAACCTGCATCCCTAATGAACTGAACTCAGTTACGATTCCCTCAAGATATGGTTCCAGGGAAAAATCGGGATTAACTTCTAATAAAGAAAAATCCAGATCTTCTGAAAATCTATCCAACCCATAAAACACACGCAATGCTGTGCCTCCATAGAAAGCGGCCTTTTCGAAAAATCTACTTCGTTGCAATCCGGCTAGCGCAATTTCCTGCATGATTTCCCGAAGGGCTTGTTCTGCTTCTTCCTGTGTTTTTGGTTTATATTCTTCAAGCCATTGCTTTATCATAGTTCCTTTAATGTTTTTATCAATATACTAAGGCTCGCTTTTTTCGGCGCACCAATTATCCATTTACTCATCTCTTTATTATTCAAATTGCGCAACGCTTCTTTTTCTATTCTAAGATCATCTATTAATAACTCCCTGACTTGTTTCGAACTGCGAAGCAATAGCCCGGAAGTAGTTATTATTTTATCACATAATGCTTTCTCTGGCGTGGCAATTAATACCATTTGCTTTTTTGTTAATTCCTTTCGCTGTATCCCGTAAGAATAATATGGTAAAGGAATATGAGTATAACTGAACCTGCCAATGGGTGTCTTATACATTTTACTGCTTTGTATTGTAACAGAGCTAATCTCGTAAACCCTTTCCGGTATTAAGCCCCAATGTGAAAGTGCAGTATCAAGTGAAATATAGCTCGGGCCTAATAGATGGTTTGCCAAAAGAAAAGATTCAGGCTTAGCTATATTCAAGCCTGGGCCTGGCAAATAAACACCTCTTTTTACGAGTACTAATTCAGCCTTTTTCACAAGTTCGTTTATCTTGTCATACGGCCTTTTATACTTTTTAAGCAAATCAAAGAGAACTTGTTTTGTTATTGGCTGTTCAGCATATTCTCGTATGGCTTCCCGAAATTCCATCTATGTAATATTATTAATCATTTATCGGATTAATTCCGTAATTAGGTAGATATTTTTACACTATTATGCAAATATAAGTACAATTTATCGGAAAATTTCCGATAAATCTTATTAATTTTTACATTTTAATAACTACCTGATAATTAAAGATTGAAGTAGCAAGCTAATTTTCAGTTGTTTTAACTGACAACAATTGTTGTATATACTGTAAAAATAATTGAGCAACAGCATCTGAATAATTTTCTATCACGCTTATTTTTTAGAAGCTAATTACATATTTTTTATTTTATAGAAAATAAGGGAATCACCCAAGGGACTACCATAAAATTTTATAAATAGAAACCCTGCTTTGGAAGCAGGTTTTAAGGCATTTAATAGTGGCCTCGCCAGGAATCGAACCTGGGTCTGGAGCTTCGGAAACTCTTATACTATCCATTGTACTACGAGGCCATGCTGGATGCTGGAAACTAATTCCATGATCCTAAAAAAATTAATAAAAAGAACTATTGCATTTACTTTAAGCCTTCCCATTTTCACCATTCACTTATTGACCCATTCACCTATTCACTAACTAACGCTGCCGGGTTTGCAAATGCCGACAGGGTTTGCCGATTAACGCTATCTTCCAAAACTCTGAATATTCGATCCAAATATTTTTACAGCAATGGCCAGCAATATTACACCGAAAAATTTTCTGATAACAATCATACCACTCGGGCCAATTATTTTTTCTATCCACTTTAACGATTTCAATACGGTGAATATGACCACAAGGTTTATAAGAATGGCGATAAATATGTTGACATCATTATAGTTTGCTTTCAAACTCATGATGGTTGTAAGCGTACCTGATCCTGCAATGAGTGGAAATGCAATCGGAACAACACTGCCACTTCTTGGATCTGTTTCAGGTTTAAAAAATTCTACACCCAATATCATTTCAAGCCCAATGATAAAAATCACAATACTTCCTGCTACAGCAAAAGAATGTACATCTATTCCCAATAAACCCAGGAACTGTTGCCCTATTAACAAAAATCCAATCATCAATCCTCCTGATACAAGTGTAGCCTGCAGCGATCTGATCTCACCACCCATTTTCAGTCGCAAAACTGCAAGCACAGGAATAGAACCAAGGATGTCAATAACCGCAAATAGTGTGAAAGATATTGTAATAATCTCTTTAATGGAGATGAAGCTGAAGTCCATTTCAATGCATTTTTACAAAGATAGCGAAGTGAATGGTGAATAGTGAATGACGAAAATTCGCAGGCATTGCCAAAGGCTTGAACTAATTCCTGGATAAAGAATAAACCCCATCTTTTCACCATTCACTATTCACCATTCAGGTTCCTGAAGTTCAAATCTTTTAAACACACCCTACACAAACAATCATCGTAATTCCTACTTACAAAAGCAATCGCTTCATTGGTAAAGCTGATGCCATGACATTGGCAATTCATGATATCCCCTATTTTGCATTCGAATGTATTGCCGCAGCGGGGACAAATTTTTTCTTCATGCTTGCATTGCTTTTCCATATACAGAAATTTTCATAATAAATAAGCGATGAAGTTCCTGGCTTCACCGCTTATTAAATTTTATTCAAAACTGTTTATTTAGAAAAAACAACTTTATTCGGATTTACACCAGGCGCTGTAGAAATACTAAATTTTTTTACACCATTTTTATTAAAGCATGTTACAGAACCGGAAGAAACAAAATCACCTGCATCTGTTATATAAACATTTCCCCTGTCATCTATGTTTATGCCGTAAGGCGATGTGATCACTGTTCCGTCAGTAATAAATTCATTGCGGATGGTTGTATCTGCAAGGGTATTATACATTTTACAAGTACCAGTGCCACCAAAATTGTTATAAAAATAAGCTGTGTCATTATAAATGCGCACCTGGTTATAACTATAATCACTGCCAAGTGTAGCTTTCACCGTTTTTGTTGCACTACTTACAACAGTTATCGTAGCAGGTATAGAAGAAAAATTTCCATAACTGGTAACATAAAGATCACCCAAAGAATTTGCTGCGATCTTTTGTGGATTAACACCTACAGTGATCTTTTGTATTTCCAATCCAGTACTAAGATCAACAACTGAAAGGGTTGAATCAGGTGTTGGATTTAAACCTCCCGAATTGGCAACATATAAATAATTACCTATCGGAACAAGTGCTTCAGGATTTGGACCAACAACAATTGAATTGCTGATGGTTAATGAAGTTGTATCAATAACCTTAACTGTTCCATCATAAGCTGTAGCGTATACCTTACCGTTATAGCCTGCAGCATAACGTGGTCCCGCCGGAACAGGAATCGTTGTGATCTGTACACCCGTAGCCAGGTTTAGTACAGTGATGTTATTCGATCCATTCATAAGAATATAAATTTTACCCCCATAAATGATCATATCATTGGCAAGGTCACCAAGGCCACCGGTAAGTGCAGGATTTTTGTCCAGGAAATAATCTCCGGTAAACGCTCCTGAAGAATCTACCCTGTAAGCAAGCTTACTATTGTTAGCGCCAAAACCACCTTCACTTAATATATAAGCGCCCCCTTTTGAAACAGTATCAACTACAACAGGTGTAATAACAACTGCTGCCGTATCATTATTTTTATTACAGGCATTGAATAAAACCACGATTGGTAATATCCATTTTATTACATTTTTTTTCATCTCATTTTTATTTTAAAGGTTATTTATTCTTTTTGAATGATGCGGCTATTCCAAGCCGGTAGTTGAAACGTGGCATGGGATAATATTTAATTATTTCGTATTGATGATTGTAAACATTATTCACTTCGGCAAGAAACTTATAGTCCCAATATTTTTTTGAAGCAAAAGCATAGCTAATGGAAATGTCATGCGTTGACCAGCCTTTTACAAGATTATCTCCTGTTTGATCTCCCAACCGGTAACGGTAAGACGATAATATAACATTGTAACTAAAAGCTAGTTTTTTATAATTCACATTCAGATTGATGCTTCCAGAATGTTCAGGTGTATAAGGCAGTTGTGTTTTATATTGAGAAGTTTTGGGATCAGATACATCCAATGCCTTTTGATAACCATATGAAAAATTAGCAGCAATATCAAATTGTCCGCACTGCCTGAAAACAAGATGCAGCCCTGCATCAAGTCCTCTTGCATCCACGGTACCAATATTCAGCATGGTCCATTGAAAAAGATTTTGACGTGGTACAGCAAGGATTTTGTCTGTTACTTTATTATAATAAATATCAGTTGTAAAAACAATCGATTTAAAAACATGGGCGGGCTGCTGGCTGAATGTGATACCAACATTATATTGCTTTGCATACTCAGGACGTAATTTTGTGTTTCCAATGTTTGTATAATAGAGATCATCAAATGTAGGCGCCCTGAAAATATTTTTATACGAAGCACGAATCCTCCATGGAAAATGATTGAATGGTTGCACAGATGCAGAAATTGCGGGAGTTAGTTTATGAAGACTATCTGCTTTTGGCCCCTGTTCAACTTTTTCAGTAATATAAGTGTATAATAAATTCCCATTTATTTCAAAATGGGGTTGCTTCCATTGAAGTGCAAGATTGTATAAAAGATTATCTCTATCAGGATTGGCAAAATTAATGGCAAATGAATCTGTGCGCTTTAATTCGCTTTTAAAATAATCAACTGCAATGCTGGCAGATAATGAAGGAAAAATATTGTAACTATATGCAGCAGAAAAATAAAATTCCTTTTGGTGAAATTCATTTTCAAGTTTGCCTGCATAGTTTTGGTAAGAAGGATCCAGATAATATTTAAAGTCAGCAGAATATTTAGCATTGATCAATATCCTGCTTTTAAGCGAAATATTTCTTTTCCAGGAAAGTTGCGCAAAGAAATTTTCGTTATTTGATCTTTCATCAGAAAAATGATTGTATAAAATCACCGTACCCGGAAGCCCACGTTTTGAATTGTAATAATATGCTTTAATTTTAACCTGGTTGCTGTCATTCACAGTATATGCTGCATCATATTCCAGCCGGTAAGATTTAATATCAGAGTTGGTACGTTTGCTTTTTGAATGGCTGGTTTCATAATCAATAAAGGAAAAATCTCCTTTGGCAGATTGATATTCAGCATTGAATGCGTGCCATAAATTTTTATTGATCTTTCTTTTATAATAAACCGAAGGATTGATAAATCCAAATGATCCGAATTTTAATTTTATTCCAAATTCTGTTTTAGAATGTTCATTAATATTAGAGGCGGATGATGATAATGCAAGCACTGACGCAGATGCATAGGTGCGTGCAGGCAACAAGATATCTGTTGGCTGGTTACTAAAAAGTTGAATAGACTCAATGTTGTCAAGCGAAAATCTTCCAAGATCAATTTGCCCTCCCTGTGCATCTGCTATCATAATACCATCATACATAATACCTGTATGATTTGCACCAAGACTTCTTACAGAAACAGTTTTTAATCCTCCAATACCTCCATAATCTTTTACCACAACACCTGAAAAATATTTTACCGCATCAGCTACTGAAAGACTGTTCAGTTTTGACAGCGCTATTTTATTTAACTGCTGTACCGCAACGGAAGATGTTGTTATATCCAATGGTTTTTTCGAAAATACTTTTACAGCTTTTAATGTATCAGAAACCTGCGCAACTATTTGGTAAGGTGTATGAATGATACATCCTGTAATAAAAAAATATGTGCAGATCCTTTTCAAAAAATAAATTAACCTTACTTAAAGCAACGGTAAATAGATGAAGATGTAAGCCGCAATAATGCAGTGTCGTCTTCAGCCTTTCACCCGAAAGCTTGATGATGAATGATTGTAAATGGCAGGTCTTCTGGCTCGGCTACTGTTGAACACCTTCCCGTTTCTATTAAATAGGAACAGTGGTATGAAGATCCAACATTGTGAATGGTGAATTGTGAATAGTGAAACCATTAAAGTTTTCACCATTAACCATTCACTTTTCACATCGCCTTACAGCTACGGGGATAGCGCCGGAATTACACCGGCTTCCCTTTTAATCCCGACTACCGGGAACCAAATTCGCTGCAAATGTATAGAGAATGGGGGTTAAATCTGGAAAAAGTTTCTTTATTTATTTTAGTTGGTTTAAGCCAACTTAAATAAAAAAGCCGCTGATAAACAGCGGCTCTATATTTATTTATAGCTAATTATTAATGTGCGGCTTCTTCTGCTGCGGGCTTTTTGCATTCGCCTGCAATTTTATGAAAAGTATCATGAGCTTCAGAGATCATCTTCTTTAATTCTTCATCTTTAGCAACACCTGTCTTTACAAGTTTTAAAATAGATCCACATTGCATTACCAATTGCTTTAATGCAGCTTTCGTTTCTTCGGGTTTGTAATCAGCAGGAATAGGTGCATCAAACCATGCTTTTGCCGAAATATATAAACTATCGGCTTTTTCTTTTAGTGGCTTAAAATCGCCATCTTCTGCAGGATGAAAAGTTGCAGCCATATAAGAATGAAATGCTTTTTGTTCAGCCCATCCTTTAGAACTTCCCTGGCCATAACTCGTGCCCACCAAAATGATCAATGATAGTAACGCTAATTTGAATTTTTTCATTTTTGTAAAAGTTTATTATTTAATGTTGATTTCGATTTTCGCAGCAAACATAGGGAAAGTTTCAGAGGTTTCCATAAAGTTTCACGGGTTTCAAAAGTCGCAAAGGTTTATCAGAAACTTTAGCAAAGACCGGAAAGTATTTCCATTGTAAAGCTCTTACCGTGCTTTGCCAAAGTTGAGCCAGTTGACTACTTTAAAATGAAAATGAGAGATGCAACATTGTCTTGTTATTTGCTTTCACAAATCCATTCGCAAGGTTTTGAGAAAGAGGTACTTGCCAATTGGCACCGATGGATATTTTTTTAAAACTTGTTTCAAGGCCCAGGCTGCCGAAGCATAATTTACCGCCTGAAATATCTACTTTAAATTTCCTGTCAATATCTTTTGCGGCATTTTCATACAGCACACCGGCATTCGGCGCCAGCAATATTTTTTTATTGATCCTGTATTTATAATATAACTGTGCATTGGCACTTAGTTTATTGCCATAATTATAATCGTATTTATTGGTAGTATTCATTTTATAGCTTGCATTGATATTGAGGCCAATATCTTTCAGGCGGATATCATACATCACATTTATATTATAATCTACACTGGCAGTTCCCAATTGAAAAAGGTTAGCATTCTGATCCGCATTCTCTTTGTCGGCGGGATTGTATTTTCCTGTAGGAATTTTTATTCCCCCGCCAATAAATAGACTTTGAACCAAGAGATTTTTTTTGAACATTTTTTTTGAATTGATGACCTGGTAAAATCCTGATACATTAATATCACCCAAACCATTTTTTTCTTTTGTGATGCCCTGGTTGGTTCGTTCATTAAAACTATATGGGATCGTTGCCATTACCCTGAATTTTTTTCCGATGTTCCAGCCACCCCACCATTCCACTGTTCTGTAAGCCTCATCGCTGGTTAAATAAGTTTGTGCTCCACCAGCGCCAATATGCGTGCGTAAAGAACTATAACGGTAACGCAAACCCATTATTTTTCTTGAGAACTCAGGTAATATTCCAATATAATAACTGCCAACACCACAGCCACAAATGTCGCAGGCTTGTGTTTTTTTAAATGGAATAATCATTACCATCAGTATTATTAATAATATTTTTTTCATGATGATTTATTATTGTTTTTATTTTTTTACAGGTGTAACCTTTTAAAAAGGTTACACCTGTAAAAAAGCGGTGAAAGCGTTTAGTTTTCTGTGTGATCGTGGCGAATCATGCTTGAGTAGTTGTTCGCAATACTTGCGCTGAAAAGATCAAACATCACCGTGGAATTAGCCGCAATACTTACATTGGCTGAACCAGTGAATACTTTCAGTACATCCACCATCAAATGAATATTTGTTTCTTTTCCTGATTTCACTTTTGGGGTACCTCTCGCCGTTAGGTCGAGTGTAATTGTTTTAATATTATTGATCGTTGCAGATACAGCACCCCCATAACCACCAATATGATACATAAAGTTTCCGGTTGAAGAAGCAACTGCATTCCCTTCCATATTAAAGAAAATATAACCGCTGTTTTGATCCCAGTGCATATCTGTAATAATAGACGTATCAAGTACGCCTGTTCTTTGGCTAATGTCAAGTGTGCTTCTTAAGCTGTCGACACCCAATAAAAAACTGATAGAACTGTATTCTCCTTCAGGAATGCTGAGGACGGGCTCATGCGTATCTTCATCTGCTTCATCAATTAAAAAATAGCAGCTTTCCTGCGGCACAATATATTCTGAACCATCAGTCTTTGTAAGTTTAAAATTGCTTACGTAGTATTTTAGTTTGCTTACAGAAAATGATTCTCCATCTGCATTCGTGTATATGCCTGTATTTAATTGCAGATCATCTGCACCAGCGATATTGTCAAATTCAACAGAAAGATCTGCTTTTACATTTGGATTGTATTCGGGGTTATCGTCTTTTTTGCAACTGCATAACGACATGATGGCAATGCTACTTAGTAATAAAATTCGTTTCATTTTTGTCTGATTATTTGAAAGGATTTAATATAATTGTTTCGTTACACGGCTCGAATTAAAATTTAAGAATTAAAAATTAATGGTTTTCACCAATGGAACCCATCTACTTTAATTGCAAATAAAAAAACAAGCTGTATAAACTTCGAATAAGTGATTTAGCAGAACACACAATTAGATAGAAGTATCATTTCGAAGCAGCCAATTAATTTTTAATTATTAATTTTTTAGTTGGCGTTTCCAAAATAACAATGCTTCCAAAACTGCATTGAATCACTTTGGTTTAAAACAAGAGCAAGAAATTACGCCGATGGCGGATGAAATATCAAACGGGCAACCTGGATGGTTGCATCATTGTTTTGTGTAAAATAAATAATAGCTGTAGTTTGAAAAAAAAGATCGGTAGTCGTTACAAAAAAAGATTTTGAAGATAAAACATCAACCTTACTTCCCATCTTACGTTCATCCGTTTGTTGTTGTTGCTTTTCTTCTTCCTGTATTTTTTTCATCACCTGGCACTGGCCATTGCAATGCATTTTAGGCCGCTTCTTATTCACACAGTTCTTTGCATAATCGGCCTGGTTAAAATAATAATCGAGGCGAATAAATGGCGCACTAAACGTTTGTACTACAAACGCTAATAATAATACCGTGGCTGTTAATCGCTTCAACATCGGCGCAAAGGTAAAGGTTTTCAGTAAGGTTGATTAAATTTAAAAAGACAATTCCCTTTTTCAATTTCGTCAAACAACTCAACTTTGTCAACTGGAATAACCATATCAACATTATTAACTGTTAATTTCCCCAGCTTCCCTTTATTTAATATCTTTTCACCATGCAATCAAAATACGAATAAAAAAATCACACACATAAAATGGACATTTCTTACATTATCAATGAATACGCCGAAGACAGGGAGCTCTATTTTAATGCAGTTGCTCCGCCCATCATGCAGACGAGCAATTTTATTTATAAGACTGTGGATGAAATGCGCAAAGCTTTTGCTGATGAATATTCCACCTTTCTTTATAGTCGCGGAAAAAACCCTACTGTAGAAATCTTAAGAAAAAAACTGGCTGCATTGGATGGCGCAGAGGATTGCCTTGTTTTCAACAGCGGTGTTGCAGCTACATTTGCAGCTGTATTTGCCAATGTAAAATCAGGAGATCATATTGTAAGTGTTGACAAACCTTATTCCTGGTCGCAAAAATTATTCAATGAAATTTTACCAAGGTTTGGCGTAACTACAACGTATGTAGATGGCCGTTATATAGAAAATTTTGAAAGGGCCATCCTGCCAAATACAACTGTTATTTATTTGGAAAGCCCCAATAGCTGGGACTATGCCATACAGGACCTTAAAGCCGTTGCTGAATTAGCAAAAGCAGAGAACATTATTACCATCTGCGATAATAGTTATTGCAGCCCGCTGCACCAGCAACCGATTTTATTTGGGATCGACCTTGTGATGCAGACTGCCACAAAATATATCGGCGGCCACAGTGATACAGTAGCTGGTGTTTTATGTGGTAGCAAAGCAATGATGGAAAAGATATTCAATCTTGAATACATGACTGTTGGCAGCGGCATACAACCATTCAATGCATGGTTGCTTATTCGTGGATTGAGAACATTACCGGCAAGACTGGAACGCATCACAAAGACAACCCATGAAGTTGTACAATTTTTAAAACAACATCCCAAAGTTGAACGGGTAATATTTCCTTTTGATGAAGATTTTCCTCAATATGAATTGGCGAAGCAACAAATGAAGAATGCATGCGGCTTACTCACTTTTATTATCAAAGCCAACAATATTGAACAAATAGAAATCTTTTGCGAAAGCCTTAAACATATTTTTATGGCCGTGAGCTGGGGTGGCCATGAATCTTTGATCATAGCAAAATGTGCCGGTATGGAGCGGGAAAAATTTGATGTAAACAACAAAGAACACAGGATGATCAGGATATACACTGGATTGGAAGAACCTCAATACCTCATCAATGACCTTGCACAAAGTTTTGAGCTAATTTAATGTTTTATCAATTTCAGCAATCCATTAAATATCCTGCTGCTTAGGCGCATGTTATCCGTAATTACTTCGGCCTGCGCTCTCATGCCATTCGTAAAAACAAGTTGCTTTCCATAATTGGTAATAAGGCCGGCAGGCAGTTCTGCTTTTGAAAGATAGCCGCTATCGGTCGGAATATTTTTTATAACATTAATTTTTCCGCTGACGGTTCCAAATTCCTGGTAAGGAAAACCCTGGAACTTCAGTATTACTTCCTGGCCAATTTTAATCTTTCCAAAATTAATTTGCGGCAAATTCATTTCGCAAAAAAAAAGGGTATTTTCAGGTACAATAAAACATATAACCTGGCCTTCCTGTATTTGTTGATTTTCCTGTAAAAAGCCGGTAAAACTAACGGTGCCATCAATCGGTGATGTTACCAGGTATTTTGCTTTCCATTCTTCTACACTACTTTTAAAAGTATTCAAGGCCTGGATAAATGTTTGCTTTTGTTGTACCACCTGGTTATCCAGTTCTAATATTTCTTTTATTAAGGCGTCCTGCTGGGTTTCATTGTTAATCAACAATTCGTCTATCTGGGGAATGGTTAGCTTTTTTCCAATTACCTTACTTTCTTCTGTACGCATATCGTAGTCGCTTATTACTTTATCTTTATTGAGTGTTGCTTGTGCATCATGTGTTTGAAGTGTAAGAGATAGATCTTTCTGGTTAAATTCTTTTTGTAAAAGTAAAATATCAGAAAGCTTTTTATCATTGGAAAGATCCTTTTGAAGTATTGCTTTTTTCTTTAAATAAAAACCTTTGTTCAAATAATTTTTAAAATTTAAAAATGATTCCGCAAAACTGCGATAATAGGCTTGTAATTCTCCCAGGTGTATAAAGTTGTTCTGGCTTTTTATGAACGCATCCTGGATATCTTCAATTTTATTGCTATCAGCAAGCAACTGCAGGGTATCTAACAATAGAGATAACCTGATCACTTCATCATGGCTTGCGTTGCTTTCTAAAAAAGCAATGATATTTCCCTTCACAGCATTTTCCCCGTCTTTTTTGAATAGCCTGATCAGCCTGCCGCTGGTTTTTAATACTAGTGGCTTGGGCGAATTAACGGGTACAACAATAGCATTGGTATTTACAATATCGGGGTATTGTATAAAGTAAGTACCAAACCCACAGCAGATCAATATCAAAAAAAATAACCCAACGCCTTTGCGTATAAGCCAGCCCGGATCCTTGCTTATTAATTCGCTTACTTCTTCGTTCCTGGTATTTACATTTTGTATTGCCATAATAGAAATCAGGATCCCAGTTCCAATTGATTTTTTACAAGTTCAAAATATTTTCCTTTAAGCGAAGCAAGTTGATTGTGGTTGCCTTCTTCACATATCAGCCCGTTTTCCAACACAATAATATTATCTGCATTTTTTACTGTACTCAGCCGGTGAGCAACGATCACCACCGTTTTATCTTTAAAAAATGTTTGCAGGTTATCCATAATGGCTCTCTCATTATTTGCATCAAGGGCATTGGTTGCTTCATCAAAAAAAATGTATTCAGGATTTTTGTAAACAACTCTTGCAATTAATATACGTTGTCGCTGGCCCACGCTTATACCATTTCCTTCGGCCCCGATTTTTGTATTAAATCCCAAAGGAAGCGATTCAACAAAAGAAAGGATATTGGCAACCCTTGCTGCATGAATCAACCTATGATAGTCGGGTAACTCATCACTAACGGCGATATTTTTTGCAATGCTGTTATTAAAAATATATCCGTCCTGCATAACTGCGCCACACTGTCTTCTCCAAAATTGAGGGCTGATATATTTTATGTTGCTGCTGCCTACTTTCAGATCGCCAGTGTATGTATCGTAAAATTTCAGCAATAATTTCAGGATGGTTGTTTTACCACTTCCACTCATGCCAACAATGGCGGTTACTTTCCCCTGGGGAATTTCCAGGTTAAGTTTTTTTAATACGGGTTCGTTACCAGCGCCGTTATATGAAAAAGAAAGATTTTCAATATAAATTGTTTTGTTTGCTGGCAGTGTATTAATTGCCCCGGTAAATTCTCCCGGCGCATCAGCAACAAAAGTTTCTTCATCTTTCAATTGATGTATCTCATTCAATCTTTCCAATGATATTTTTGCATCCTGGCCTGTTTGTACAAAACCCAGCAATTGCTCAATCGGACTGTTGAGCTGGCCGATAATATATTGAATGGCCAACATAGCGCCCAATGTTAGCTGCCCGTTTACAACAGCTTCTGCTACCATGAATGTTATAAAAATATTTTTTCCTTCATTAATAAAAAATGTACCGGCCTGTTGGTATTGATTAATGCTTAACTTTTTAAAACTTACTTTAAAAATTCCGGCCTGCAGGTTTTCCCATTTCCAGCGATGAAGTTGTTCGGAGGTATTTAATTTTATTTCCTGCATACCTTGTATCAGTTCCATCGTTTCACTGTTTGCTTTACTGCTTATAGCAAAACTTTGATAATCCAGCCGGCGGCGGATGCGCAGGAAAATTTTTATCCATCCATAATAAAGTAATGTTGAAACCAGGTAAATCAAAAAAATCCTGTAGTCATACAGCAATAGCACAACAGAAAAAACAATAAGATTAAGCAGTGAAAACAATGTATTTAAAATCGTACCGGTTAAAAAGTTTTCAATTCGATGATGATCTCCCAGGCGTTGCATGATATCGCCTGTCATTTTAGTATCAAAAAAACTGAGTGGCAATTTCATCAGCTTTATCCAAAAATCGCTGAGAATATTCATGTTGATACGTGTACTGATGTATAATAAAATACGGCTTCGGATAAACTCAATAACTGTACGGCTAAAAAACAACATCAGCTGTGCAATAAGAATAATGGTAATAAAAGAGAGGTTGCGGGTGGCGATTCCAACGTCAACAATACTCTGGGTAAGAAATGGAAATATTACCTGCAGCACACTTCCGGCAATCAATCCTATTACCAATTGCCACAATAAATTTTTATGCATCCACAGGTAACGGCTTATCATCCCAAAACTATAACGCTGGCTACCATTGCTTTTTTCATTGACAGCTTCATCCACATTATAAAAATCGGAAGTAGGTTCCAATAATAAAGCGGTACCTAATTGTTCTCCGCCTTCATTATTGCTTAACCAATATTTTGTGAGTGCTTCTTTTTTTAAGGTTACTACCGATTCCTTTCTTGGATCTGCTATTTTTACCTTACCGCTTCTTCGCTGTAAAAAATGTCTTTGCCCTATAAAAACGACAAAGTGATTTTGATCCCAATGAATAATACATGGCTCTGTTACTTCATTTAGTAATTGTTCCATTGTAAGCTGAACGCCAATGGTACGGAACCCGATTTTTGTTGCAGCTTCTCCAATGCCAAGCAGGCTTACACCTTCTTTACTAATACCGCTTATATTCCGCAGGCTGTTTAAGGAAAATTGTTTTCCGTAATACTTTGCGATCATTCGTAAACAGGTAGGGCCGCAATCCATCGTATCGTGTTGCCTGTAATGAGGGAATGAACGCATGAAATCTTTTTAAAACTATAACGGTTATTTGAAATTCGTATTCAGCATTTTTTCAAATGCAGCGGTATTGGTTGGCTGTGCGCCATTGAACACAATTATTTTTCCCACACTGTTTATCAACACAAAACGTGGCACATAATTGAGTTTTATAAATTTTGCAAAATCGCTTTTTCTTTCATTGAGCAATAAATAATGATTGCCGGGTAAATTGTTTTTACTTAAGGCTTTGTGCCAGGCTTCCTCGCTGGCATCTATTGAAACATAAGCAAAGTCAATTTTGTCTTTATAACTAGTTTCAAAATTTTCTGATAATGGCATTTCCATTAAACATGGACCGCACCATGAAGCCCAAAAATCAATAAGCAAAGGTTTGTGCTTAGCTAATAATTCCTTTAACGTTATTAGTTTGCCATCAACAGATTTAAACAACGTTTTAGCCAGCAACTGTGCTGAGAATGCAGCATTATTATACCGGGCCATGTATGCATCATACGCCTGCTCAATGCCTGCAACATATGTTTTGTTAGAGCAATCCTGTTTGTATTTATCAAGATATTCCTCATAGTTATCCGGGTGTTTGTCAAGTGTAGTGGACATAAGGTAAGTAAGATGAAAATTGCGCACCGAATCATTCTTTAAATTTGTAACAATCCCATCATAAATACTGGAAAGGCTTTGTTCTTTAGTACCAATGCCTATATTTTCCCAGTTGAGGTAATGGGTAACATACGTGTATACAGCCGTAGCATACGAATTGGAAATTTTGTATTTATCCCAGGTAAAATTTTCTTTATCAATTTCGTCAAAGTAGCCTGTTGGAAATTTTGTTTTTTCTTCATGGTATACTGCTGCTATAAGTGCAGAAAGATAAGTTGCTTTTATTTCTATACGAGCTGTATTGATAAATTCGTTGCTTAAATGATAATTACCTGCATATTTTTCCAGGTAGGCCATCCTGTTATCGTAGGTAAGTTTTATTGAGTCCTTATAAATATTTTCCCAACCGGGAGAAGTAAAATCTACATTGTATCTTTTTCCAACGAAGTTACCCGTCTTGTTTTCAAGTGAATCAAAAAAAGTAAACTGCTGAACATTATTGCCACTGAGTATTAGCCTGGTATTTGAAGTTTCAAATCCATCAGCTGTAATAATAGTGTCAACATTATTTGTTTTTATATAAACGATATTAATACTGTCATTGGGAGAAAGAAAAACCTTTTTTGCTTTACCGCCATAGTTTAGCCAGTATAGTGCAGGCGATGGTAAATATATTTTTGCGTTAAATGATAAATTTTTTCCGGGGATGTATTCATAAATATGACTAAATGAATTATCGATAGGATTCCTGATTTGTTCGGAAATCAATAAAGTTTGAGAAGGTACTTTTGGAGGATATAAGTTCCCTGTAATAACCAGGTTTTGTGCATCAGTTACTACCCGGGATAAAACCGTAAACAGGATCAAGACTATTTTTTTTTTCATTTGAATATTAAAAGAGAAAAATATTACCGGTATCATTCAATACCGGTAATATATAATTTGGATAACTCAGTTATATAAAATAATTAACAAGCACCTGAACCAATGCAGTCAGCACCAGTGCAACCAGGCCCCTGTGCCATTGCATCAGCATCAGCTGCACATTGAACGGCAGAACCAGAAGTTCCGCTGTAGATGTGATGGCTTGTATATCCATCGCTGTAAGAGAAGACACAATCATAAGATACAGCAGGAGGAAATTTACCGCCAACTACTTCTTTCATTTCCTTTTGATCCATTACTTTAAAATCTTTATATTTCATTAGCATAATAATTTCGCAGTTTTATACATCAAAAACTACAAAAAACTTTAATTTTAAAAAATGTGCTTACTCGTTTATGAGCCCGTTTTATAAAATCCAGGCAGGGTTTTCAGCTCGGCCCTTTGGCTTGAATAATGTTGTACACCATCATCCTTACCAGCTTTGCAAAGTTCTTTGTCATTTATTTTATCCGTATTGAACTATCATCAACGTCAACACTGTTATTGTAATAAAATATATTTTAACTCGTCCATTGTATATGAATCCGGTAAACGTTTTCCATTAAAAAAAACAGTGGGCGTATGCGTTATGTCAACGCTTTTGCACCATTTTTCCATAGCTTCCATTTTATCTTCCTGCAGTTTCAGTTCACCGTTCATTGGATATTTACCGGCAAATGCTTCATAATCTTTTTCTGCGGCCATGTACCAGTCCTGTATCCCCTTTTCAGTTTGCTGTAAATTTCCTTTCGACGCAAGGGCCAGGAAATGCTTTACTATTTTTGCTCCCTTATCGGCCTCTGTGTTCCGGGCCGTGAAGATCATTTTCAAATTAATATCGGTATTGCGTTTCATTATTTCTTCCATCATTGGGTGTGCCTTTGCGCAAAACCCGCAATAGGGATTACAAACCTGTGTGATCGTATTTTTTGCCTGCGGATTTCCGATTGTTATGCCAACGTTTTTCCAATCGCCCGTTTCAGCAATAGCAACCTGCTGTTCGTGCAGGCTTGAAAAAACGGCAGGGTTATACAATAAGCGTTTGTAAGCGGGCCTGTAAATCTCTTCTGATCTTGCTTTTACAATGAAAGGTTTAAGGGAATAAAATATTACTAAAGGCAATGCGATGCTAAAAGCAATTGACAATAATGGTATAGGTGTTTCATAGAACTCAAATGGTTTCCGGGTCCAGAAATTAAACAGGGCCCACAATAATTCCAGTGCCAGTATTGCCTGTACGGTTAAACATAGGGGGCACCATTGTTTTACAACCCTCCACTGGTAGTAAATACTAAAAAGAATATATGGTGCAACCAAGGTATTTGCGATTGACAACCATGGCAATTTAGCAGTGAAAGCTATACCCGGGAATAATAAAAAAATGATAGTGGCAGCAAAGTAAAAAAAACCTGCTTCAGCCCATGTGATACCAAATATTTTTGATGCATTGCTGTTTAAAACAGCATCACAATTCACCTGTTTGCCGGCAGTACAAATATTTTGCAAAAGGCCACTGTCTTTATTTGAATGATAGATCAATATTAATGATGTGATGGCAAGGCCGCATAATTTTGTTGCTGTAAGAAGAACTGCGGGTATCAATGGACCTGCGAGCGAATTAATAAACTGCCCCAATATAAATATCAACAGGAAAACACTTGTTGTAATTAATGCTGTTTTTTTAATGTGTGCTTTTTTCTCTGCGGCCAGGTTTTGTTTGTAGTTCTTTTCACCGCTTTTGTTATTTTTTTCAGCTGAAAAAACAATGCCTTTAAAATCTTTTAAAAAAACAGCAGTGTTTATAGATCCAGCCCTACTATTGCCAGACAAGTAGTTTATTTCTGAACCAGTAAATTTTGTAACCAATATAAAATCCTCTCCCTGGGTTTCTGTATTAATAAATGTAATAAAAGGGGGATCAAATTTATATATGTCTTCAGCATTTATATTGTAAGCCTCATTGTTAATATTAAATTCATTAAACACTTTGCTTAAACTGTAAAGGCTGGGATAAAAAGGATTTTGTGCAAGGGCAGTTGTCAGTGTTTTTTTTGTAAGATTTATTTTTAGATGGCGGGTATATTCAATCGCAACGTTAGTCAGGTTTGTACGGAAGCTATTAACCATTGTAAATTAAGTATAAAATTTTCTCGTAATCCGCTATGAAATTGGCGAAATAAAAAATTACTTCCAATTATTGGAAGTTGTATTTTACAACCTCGGCAATAGAATCCCATTATTTTTTATTCTGATAATCAAAAAAAAATTACTTTTACCCTTCAATAGTTTTTACCCTGAATTACAATTACAATGCAAAAAGTAAAACGTACCTATACGGGAGCTTATATTCGTGTGTTGCGACATTTAAAGGGATATAAACAAACAGATGCGGCGAAAAAATTAGGCATTTCCCAACAAGCTTATTCAAAAATAGAATGCCGGGAAAGGATCAGTGACGCAAAAATCGCGTTACTTATTGCAGCTTTTAATATAACTATAGAGGAATTAGATAGAATTCAAAATTTTTTTCAATAAGACAACTCCATTTTGCTGGCAAAATTCCCTATTTGCCAAATACCTGGCCTACATAATTTCAAATCATACCGCTACAAAAAAATCCAATAAATTTGTTTGCAGAAAACGATCCGTAACCAATTGTTGCCGTTTGTCATATAGAAATTATTTAATTAGCACCCTTATAAGTATTTTTGCACAATGCACGCAAAAAGTCTATTAGTCATTTTAACCATTTGTTTATCTGGTCTTACGGTTAATGCCCAGGCCAAAAAAAAATGGGATCTACGATCAATTGTTGATTATGCCATGAGCAATAATATTAGCGTAAAACTCAGCGATGTGCAGGCAAAAATTGCACAGATCAATGCTAAGCAGAGTAAATCCTCCCAAATTCCCAATCTTACTTTTAGTGGCAATGCAGGCATAAATTCAGGAACGAACCAGGATCCTACTACATTCAGCCGCGTAACGGAAACCTATTTTTCCTCAGGAATGCAGTTACAATCCAGTGTTGAAATATTTAATTTTTATAGCAAACGAAATACAATTGCTGCCAATAATTGGGAATTGCTTGCTGCAAAAGCCAATACTGATAAATTAAAAAATGATATTGCCCTTACAGTCGCCAACGCGTACCTGCAGATCTTACTTTCAATAGAACAGCAAAATATTACTTCAGTACAGATACAACAAACGGCAGCGCAACTTTCCAATACAAAGAAATTGGTTGATGCAGGCTCATTGCCTCCACTAAATCTTACACAACTGGAAGCGCAACTTGCAGTGGATAGCGTGAACTATATTACAGCGAAAGGCGCTGTTGTTCAAAACATACTTACATTAAAAGCATATATGAATATTGATCCTGCTGATGATTTTGAAGTGGAAACACCTGCACTTACTTCTATTCCGCTTGATCAAATTGCCGATCTTTTACCAGAAAATGTTTATGCACTCGCTCTTAAGAATCAACCATTGCAACATTATGATGATCTTAAATTAAAAGCTGCGCAAAAAAGCAAGGAAGCCGCAAGAGGCGCCATGTATCCCACACTTTCTATGTATGGAAGTTTAGGAACGAATTACCAGGCATTTAAAAAGAAAGGATATTATGATCCGAAAGATGCTGTTTTGTTGGGATACTTCAATACACCTTATATAGTACCGGGAACAATAACAGATACTGTGCAGGGACCTGTATATGGCAATGGACCATTAAAATATTTAAAGCCTTCTGGCTATACCACACAACTTTCTGATAATTTTAATCAAGGTGTTGGTTTAAGCCTGAACATTCCAATCTTAAATGGGAGATCACTGAAATCAAATTATGAAAGAAGTAAACTGAATATTGTTTCCTTGCAATTGCAAAAAGTACAGGATGATCAAAATTTAAAACAAAATATTTTCCAGGCTTATAACTCGGTGTTGATTGCTCTGGAAAAATTCAATGCAAGTAAAAAATCTGTGGACGCAAGCCAACTTACTTACGACTATGCTAAAAAAAGATCTGATGTTGGTATGCTTGGTACTTTTGACCTGATCACAAGCCAGAATAATTTATTAAGAGCTAAACTTGAATACACGATCAACCAGTTTGATTATGTATTTAAAATGAAAGTGCTTGAATTCTATAAAGGAATGGGTATTAAACTGTAGGCAATTGACAATGGAAAATTGACAATTAAAAAAATAGCTGATTTCTAAAATCAGATTTCTGACAACTGACAACTGAATTTATATGAATAAGAAAACAAAATGGATATTGATCATTGTGGGAATATTGCTGGTAACATTGGTAGTAATGTCTCAGATGGGTATGTTTGGAAAAGAAGAAGGTACTAAAGTAACCGCAGAAAAAGTGCAGCGCCGTACGATCATCGAAGTGGTAAGTGCCAGTGGAAAGATCTATCCTGAAATTGAAGTGAAAGTGAGCCCGGATATAAGTGGTGAAATAACAGCGCTTACTGTACAAGAAGGCGATACCGTAAAAAAAGGTCAATTGCTTGCAAGGATCTATGCCGACTTATATGATATTCAACGCGACCAGGCGGCAAGTGGTGTGGCCCAAAGCCAGGCACAGGTAGCCAACTCACAGGCAGGGCTAGATGCACTTGCTGCACAACAAGAACAGGCAGAGCGTACTTTTAATATGCAGAAAAAATTATACGATGACAAAGTCATTAGTCAAAGTGAATTTAATATTGCTGATGCAAATTTTAAAGCTGCAAAAGCAAATTACAATGCTGCCAAAGAGGGCATAAAAAGTGGCCAGGCTGGTGTATCAAGTGCTGTTTCAAATCTTAATAAAGCAAATAAGGATCTTGGGCGTACCGAGATCCTTGCACCCATGGATGGTGTAGTAAGTTTATTAAGTGTAAAGAAAGGTGAAAAAGTAGCAGGTAATAGTTTCGCTCTCGGTACAGAAATTCTTCGTATTGCAGATATGTCGAAAATAGAAGTAAGGGTTGATGTTGGTGAAAATGATGTTCCAAAAGTAAAACTTGGAGACAGCGCCATCATTGATATAGATGCTTATAGCGACAGGAAATTCAAAGGCATTGTTACACAAATAGCAAGTAGCAACAACGGTGCAGCTACACAAAGTGCTCTCGCTAATACCAGCTCTGATGTAACACAATATAAAGTGTATGTAAGATTATTACCCGAAAGTTATATGGACCTTATTGGCAAAGGCAGTTATCCTTTTCGCCCGGGAATGAGTGCCAGCGCAGATATACAAACAAAGACTCAATCAAATGTTTTAAGTGTTCCTATCAATGCAGTTACTACCCGTGAAAAAAATGACAGTCTTAAAACTGATAAGAAAAAAGACGATGCTCAAATAACACCTACAACCACAACGACCAATCTTGATGATCTTGAGATTGTAGTTTTTGTTGTTGATAAAGACAATAAAGTATCTAAAGTAAAAGTAAAAACCGGGATACAGGATATCAACAACATAGAAATCATCTCAGGAATAAAAGAAGGCGATATGGTTGTAAGTGGTCCTTACGATGTTGTAAGTAAAACATTGAAAAAAGATGACAAGGTGAAGATTGTGGAGAAGAAGGAATTGTTTGAGAAGAAGTAGGTTCCCGTTGACTTCAGTCAACATTTAAATTTAATTGAGTTGAAAAAGTTGATATAGTTAATAAAGCCGTCATAGAAGTAACCAGTGGCAATATGGTTGGTGAAGACAGCAACCACGGTATACAAACCATTGAATTATTAGCAACTATCCATTGCCGTTGACTAAAGTCAACGGCAAAAAGATCAACAACAAGAAAAAATATTATTAAAAACTAATCTAACAATGGCTGCTGAGTAATAACAGCAGCCTTATTTTTAAAGTGAAGACAAAATTATTTTTCTCTCTTATTTGTTTACTTGTATCTGCAGCATTGACAGCACAAACAACACAGCTGCACCTTATTTTGACGAATGATAAACAAGAATTTTTTCAAAATGCAACTGTAGCATTGTACAAACTACCTGATAGTATTTTAAAAGAAAAGAAAGTAGTCAAGGGTGATGTTATGTTTGATGTTGACATGCATAGTAATTATTTATTAATGATTTCTGCTGCTGGAACACAGCCTGTAAATAAAGAAATTTCAATTACAGATACAGCTGTTTCAGTTACAATATTACTTACCGCAAAAATAAATAACCTCGGCAATGTAACTGTAATTGCAAAAAGGCCCTTAATAAAACAGGATGATGATAAAACAGTCGTAGATGCAGAGGCGCTTGCCAATAGCAGCACAAATGCTTATGAAGTATTGGAAAAA
This sequence comes from Ferruginibacter sp., assembly GCA_039934735.1. GTDB lineage: Bacteria > Bacteroidota > Bacteroidia > Chitinophagales > Chitinophagaceae > Ferruginibacter. The sequence goes on from JBDTLP010000001.1 coordinate 67,146, forward strand.
ACACCTGGTGCTATTGTTGATCAGGATGGAAATGTGTATCTAAGCAGTACCACTCCTGCAACGGTATATATCAACGGAAGAGAAATGAAATTAAGCAGCGCCGATATTGCTTCTCTTTTAAAAAGTTTGCCAGCAGGCGGTGTAAGTAAAATAGAAATATTACGAAGCCCTTCTGCAAAATTTGATGCTGCAAGTAGTGGTGGTATAATCAATATCGTTTTAAAGAAAGGAGTAAAACTTGGAACAAGTGGAAGTGCAAACCTTGCTTATTTCCAGGGGGTATATGCCACTGAAACAGGTGGTATTAATTTAAACAGGAGTTCGGGTAAGCTTACCAGTTATTTTAGTTACCAGTTTACAAACAGGAATAATTATGAACGATTGAATTCAGCCAGGCTTACACCAACTGATTCATTGGTTTCACAAAAATCGCATACTACTTATCCAACTTTTAATAATTATATTAGTGCTGGCATTGATTATGCAATAACAAAAAAATTCAACTTTGGTTATGACCTTCGTATCAGCAATACTGATGGAAGAAGTTATGCAGAAAATCCCATTGATATAACAAATACCCAAACAGGAGCATTGCTTGAAAAAAACGGATCTGATATTAAAAACAAAAATGGGTCTACTTATATAGGAAATGAATTTTCAACAAAATTCAAACTTGATACTATAGGAAGCGAATGGACCACAGAGTTTGATTACTATTATTATAAAAATAAAAGCAACCAGGATTATAGCAATTTTTATTTCTTGCCAGCTTATACTACAATCATTGGTAATGGTGAAAATAAAAACGATAAGAACATTTTTGTTTTTCAAACAGACCTTACGCTTAAGCTACCAAAAAAATTTACTTTTGAAGCTGGATTCAAAGCGACCTTTAGCAGCAGTAATAATAGTGCTGCTTATTTTAAGGACACAGGCAATGGAGAAAAATTTGTTGATATATATCAAACCAATACGTTTAAATACAAAGAAGCGATCACAGCAGCATATCTGCAGGTATCCAAAACATTTGCTGGGTTTACCATAAAACCAGGACTACGTTTGGAAACTACGGATATTGATGGGCACCAATTCATTCCAAAGGACACATCATTTTCTATTAAGCGGACTGATGTATTCCCCTATGTATTTATTAAACACAATCTTTTTAAAATATTCAAATCACCATTGATCGGAAGTGCTATTTACAGGCGCAGTATTAAAAGGCCTTATTATGAATCTTTAAATCCTTATCCAAAATACATTGATCAGTATTTATTTGATGTAGGCAATCCAAAATTAAAACCACAGTTCACTACCAATTATGAATTCAATGTAACCTTTCAGAATTTTCCTGTATTTGCATTGGGTATCAATAATACAAGAGATATTTTTAGCCAGGTTACGATACAGGATAACCGAACAAAAATTGCTTATCGCACTTATGATAACCTGGGAAAAAACAAAGAAATTTATTTTAAAGTCATTGGCGGCATTCCTCCTGGGGGAAAATATTTTTGTTATGTAGGTGCTCAATACAATTATAATCAATACGAAGGACAGTATGATAACCATCCATTAAATTATAGCCACAGCAGTTATACTTTTTTTATGTACCAGGAATTAAAGGTTACAAAAACATTTATAGTAAATATGCAGGGTTTCATGCGTACAAAAGGCTTGCAAAATTTTTATGAACTAAATACTTTTGGCGGTTTGTTTGTCTCCGTAAATAAAGCGTTCTTAAATAAAAAAGCAAACGTTATTATATCAGTGAATGACCTGTTACAAACAAATCATGTTGAGTTTAGTTTGGACCAGGGAAATGTACATGCAACAGGTTCCAGGGTAAATGATACAAGAAGATTGGGAATTACGCTTCGCTATAATTTTGGAGTAAAGCAGAAGGAGCAGAAGAAAAATTTTGAAGTACCGGCGGAAGCCAATTAGCTGTAAGCTTATAGCTATAAGCTATAAGTCCGTGTACTCAGATGAAAAGCTCTTCCGCTACAACGACACTTTCTGGTTTCCCAACATCTACCCATTTATCGCCGGTATGATTATAACCAAGTATTAAATTATCTGCAGCAAGATCAAGATAAGTATCCATGATGGAGAATTTACCTTGCTGTTTTATCAATGAAAATATTTCTTGCTGATATACAACAACACAACTGTATGCAAATGGTTTTAAATTTTCTTTTTGAATAACAATTTTTTCTTCACCTGTTGTATTGTTTTTCCAGCCGCACATCCTTCCTTCTGTATCCAATAAAATATTACGGGAAGTTTTTCTTTCTGTTACACCGAATGATATTAATGGTTTGTGTTCATTGTGAAATGCAAGTAGTTTATTAATATCAAGATCAGTCAATACATCTACATTCAAAGAAATAAAAGGATCGTTCCCTTCTAATAATTTTCTTGCTTTCAATAAGCCGCCGCCTGTTTCCAACACTTCATTTGATTCATCGCTGATCAATATATTACTGCCCCAGCCATTGTATTCTTTGATTGCTTCTACAATTTGTTCAGGGAAATGATGAATGTTTACAATGATGTCAGTGATATTATATTGTTGTAAGTATTCTATGTTTCGTTGTAATAATGATTTGCCATTTACAATTGCCAATGCTTTAGGATGTGCGTCGGTCCAGGGTTTAAATCTTGTTCCCAATCCAGCAGAAAAAATTATTGCTTTTGCAGTATTCATTTTTTGAACTCTTTTTATTTTAGTTACTTAAGGGATTTATTGTGGCATCCTTTTTACCACGGAGTTAATGGAGTATAGATATTGAGTTTCACGGAGTATAAATAATTAAATAAAAACTCCTTTACCTCTGTGGTAAAATAAAAGCCTCTATTAGCTGGCAGTGTCCAATTTTTTTACCCAGTTGCCTTTATTATTATGTGCCAACTCCACCTTCACTCCAAACTTATTTTTCAAATGTCTCGCTAATGCATCTGCAGCGTAAACGCTTCTATGTTGGCCGCCTGTACATCCAAAATTCACAGCAAGATTTTCAAATCCACGTTTAATGTATTCTTCAACAGATATATCCACAATATTAAAAACGTTGTTTAAAAAATCCGGCATCTTCGTTTCCTGTTCAAGATAATCTTTCACAGGTTTATCTTGTCCCGATTGCGTTTTATACTCTTCAATTCTTCCGGGATTTAAAATACCACGGCAATCAAAAACAAATCCACCACCATTCGTTGTTTCATCAACAGGATAACCTGTTTTTAAATAAGAAAAACTATTGATCTTAACAACCAACGCTGTTCTATAATTTGCTTTCGTTGGTTCAAAGCGATGTATCACTTCATCTTCTACAATTAATTGTAATAGCCTTTCAAATTCTGAAAGATTTATTCCAAAATGTTTATTACTGATAAACCATTTTAGATTATTCAGTGCCAATGGAATGCTGGTTAAGAAATGTGCTTTGCGTTCAAACAGACCCCGAAAACCATAAGCACCCAATACCTGTAACAATCTAATTAATACATATCCGTTGTATTGGCTTTCAAAACGAATCCTGTCAACAGGTTTTTCTAATATTTCATTTACACAATCAATATAATAAAGAAGTAATTTATTTTTCCAATCATCACTTAGATCTGCTTTCGCCTGCCATAACAATGAAGCAACATCATATTGCAAAGCGCCTTTCATTCCGCCCTGGTAATCAATAAAAAAAACATCTCCGTCTTTTACCATAATGTTCCTGCTTTGAAAATCGCGGAACATAAAATATTTATGGTCCACTTGTGCCAGGTACGTTGACAATGCATCAAAATCATTGATAAGTTTTTCTTTATCATAAGGGATCTTTAATGTGTCGAGAAAATAATATTTAAAATAAAGCAGGTCCGCAACGATTGCCTGTTTACCAAATTCTTTGCTCGTGATGCAGTCATTATAATTCAATCCTGCATCTGCTTTTATTTGTAGTTGGGCCAGCGCATGCAAACTTTTTTTATAAAGTTCAAACAGGTTTTCTGTATAACCTTGTGCTTCGAGTATATTTAATAAAGAATGATCACCAAAATCTTCCTGCAGGTAAATATTTCCTGCTTCATTCATTGCATACACTTCCGGAACCGGTGCGCCAATGCGTTTAAAATGGCGGCTGAAATTAATGAAGGTTTCGTTTTCAGCAATATTGATATTGTAAGTAGCAATATAATTTTGCGTTGGCGTTTCTATCCTGAAATACATTCTATCGCTGCCGCTTTGGGGAAGTTTATCAATACTAACAGCTGTTGTTTTAAAATGAGCAGTAAATAGTTCCTTTATTTCTTCTATGGTGGCTGACATGTGGTAAAAATATGAAAAAGGGTTAAAATACTGTAATAGAATGTTGTTTTCACGGTTGTATTTATTTTATCTAACATGTAGATTTGAAGGAATCAATTTTTTCATTTATTAAATTACTTGTTATGTTTATTCATCAAATAGCATTGGTAAACCAATCTAAAAAAATAAAATTCTCTGAGCTTACCAGGGCAAGTGCCGCTCTTCAAAAACAAGCTACCAAAGACCTTGCTCCTATTTGGGGGGTACAGGCAACTGTGGATGTATTTCACGACCTGAAAGATATTCCACTTGGATATTGGCCAGTGATTGTTATGGATGATATCGGCGAACCTGATGCAGCCGGATATCATGATGATAAAAATCACCAGCCATATGCTTTGGTAGCGTATAGTGATAGCTGGACACTTACCTGTAGTCATGAAATATGCGAAATGCTGGTTGATCCCTATGGAAATAAGATGAGAAGTGGTCTTTCTCCAAATGGAAAAGAACGTGTTCATTATTTAGTAGAAGTTGCCGATCCATGCGAAGACAGTTCCTGTGCTTATATGATCAATGGATTTCTTGTATCTGATTTTTATACTCCCGATTATTTTGATTCTGCTGCAAATGCAGGTACGCGTTACAGTTTTAAAGGCTCTTTGACAAAACCAAGACAGATCTTGAAAAACGGCTATCTCAGTTGGTATAGTCCAAAAGATAAAAAATGGCACCAGGCTACTTATTTTGGCAGCAAGATCAGTACAAGAATATTAACCGGTATGGAAAACATGACAGGTAGTTTGCGCAGCCGTGTTGACCGATTAACACGTTTTAGTGACCTTACAAAAGGAATAAAAAATAAAGGGCTTTTAAATATGCAAAAAGCATCTTCAAAAATATCAACCGATGCAGGATCTGAAATGCAGGATCATTGGGAACAAGAGATTGGTTTATTGATGAAACCAAAATCTTTGCGATAAGATTTCGGTAACAGGAACCGGCAATGGATTTATTTCCATTGCCGATTTCCGATTTCCGTCATTATTCTCCAGCTATCTCAACGTGCTGTTTATTTCTGCGTTTATTCTTAAACGTTTTTGCAGCCGTTCCATCCATCTGTACAATCTTTGGATAAAACATTCCCATCACATCCACCAATTGTTGCTGGCGCTTCATTACTTCATGAATATCTTTATACGCAAATGGTGCTTCGTCCAATCCACCACCCAATAAAGTAACGCCATGTTCTTTCAATTCTTTTTTTAATGCCTCATGGGTGATGTTGGCAAGTGCTTTCGTACGGCTCATCTTACGGCCTGCTCCATGGCTCGCAGAATTGATACTTGCTGGCTCACCTTTTCCTTTTACAATAAAACCAGGTGCCGTCATACTTCCGGGAATGATTCCCAAAACATCTTTACCCGCTGGTGTTGCACCTTTACGGTGAACGATCACTTCCTTTCCTTCAAACATTTCCTTCCAGGCAAAATTGTGATGGTTTTCGATTCTTGCAATTGGTTTTTCGCCAATGGCATTGGCAATTTTATTATGGATCGTATGGTGACAGGCGCTTGCATAATCGCCAGCTAAATTCATAGCAAGCCAGTATTCCATTCCTGCTTCGCTATCCATATCAAGCCACGCAAGATGTTTGGCTTCAGCAGGTAATACCGTTTTTTCTTTTGCGATCTGTGTATAGTTTGCAGCGATCATTGCACCTAGCCCACGGCTACCACTATGCGATAATAATCCTACATATTTTCCTGGTTGTACATGGAAAGAATTATTTGCTTCCGTAATTTCTACAATACCAAATTCTACAAAATGATTTCCACTTCCACTGCTTCCCAGTTGATTGGCAGCTTTACCTTTTAAGTTTTTCAAAAAAGGAATTTCATCAAATTCTTTTCTATCCAATACTTCATGCGCTGTCATTCCACCACGAGTTTCTCTTGTATTGAAATCTCTGCCTGCACCAAACAATGTATGTGCAACCAATTCTCTTTGAAAAAAAGAAGTTCTTTTATCCAACTCTTTTGATTCAATATTAAAAATACTTAAACACATCCTGCAGCCGATATCAACACCAACTGCATAAGGAATGATCGCATTGTTTGTTGCAAGCACACCGCCTATTGGCAATCCATATCCATGATGTGCATCGGGCATTAAAGCACCTGCAACACTCACGGGTAGCTTAGCCGCAGTTTCCATTTGTTGTAAAGCACCTTCTTCAATTTGATCTGCACCGAAGATGTTATAATGAATTGCATTTGTATTCAATGGAATTTCCGTTGTTTCTGTTTCAATCTCTTCAATCAGTTCAGCTGCAATTTTTCCCAGCACATTATCTTCTACGTACGTTACCGGTGACTCCAAAATGTTTTTTAATATTTTCAAAGCATCTTCTTCACTGTGGTGTTTGTAGTTCGTACACATCGTGTGCATAGCAATGCTTACTACCGGCCCTTCCGGGTAGCCGATTGCACGAATTTGTTTTCCTGTTAATTTTAATTTGCTCATTTTTTTGTTTTATAGAATCATTTTATTTATACCGCCGACATGATTAATTCATTTCCACTGCCGTTCTTCTGAAACCTAAAATCTCTACTCTTCCGATTTCCATTTCTTTCTCATGTTGGTTTGCGATCGCAGCTATTGTCATTGGTTCTTTGATCAATGTATCAAAGCCAAGACGATCACTCAGCTGTTGTGCCTTACCGATACCAAGTTTATTAAACTCATATTTCGCTATCAGTCTTCCTTTTCGCATCAATGCATTATCAACCATTGATAATGGATGATTAAATGTGCACACAACCTGTACATTCAGAAAATCAGATAATATGCCATCAGATATATTCAACAGGTTTGATACAGCCGAATCACTATTCAAACGTCTGTCCATGATTACATTTTCCGCATCTTCAATGATCACAACACAATTTGGGTTATCGATCAACAGGTCCATGAATTCCGGGTTCATAATACTTCCTGCGATGGCCGGTGATAAAAACAAAACCTTTTTTTTGAGTTTTCCAACCAGGTAACGCAGGTAAGTTGTTTTGCCCGTGCCCGGAAGTCCATGCAGCAATACAATTCCTTTATCATTTTTTTTCGAAAGCCTGCTTTGTATAATTTTATCAACTTCGATAAAATCATCTTCGTAATACATAGACAAATCCAGCTTGGTTTTTTTTATTTCCATACTTTTTAATTCCAGGCCATAACTATCTCTCGATATCAGGTTGATCTCAAATTCCTTTTTCTTTTGTTTTTCTTTGAAAGCACCTATCTCCTTAATAAACGATTCCGCCATTACTGTATCATTGTGTGGATACAATATTTCACAATAACCACTACCAAATTCTACCAGGCAGTTGTCTCTTAGCAGAATGATCGTTGCAATAAACGAAGGCTTTCCTTTCTTCCTGTTGAATTTAGAATATTGATATATCCCTACTATCGCATCCGCATACTCGCTTTTTACATAAGTAAATGCTTTGTTTACATTCACCTGGTCTATCCATAAAAGGCAAGGTGTTTGATTATAAACATGCATGTAATACGCTTTACATTCCAGGTAAGTATTACCAAAGAGTGTAGTGGCAATTTCTATTTGTTTTTCTTTTTCCATTTTTTTAATTTTTTTTCACCAGCTTTTAATCTTTGCTGAACTTCATTGGCGACGCTCCGTTCAACTTTTGTTTTTCAATTTATCTTTTATCAACCGCTATCAAAACAATAAATACAAGCAGTCTTCGTGGACGGAACAAGATTCGAACCTGTACAGCTGCGGCTTCAACGCAGTGCTCTACCATTGGAGCTACCCGTCCTTTTTTTTTCACAGAGTGAAATGGAATATAACTATTGAGATACGAACCAGGGTTTTGAATTATGAATTACTTTGTCGCGCCTCCCGGATTCGAACCAGGAACCTACAGCTTATGAGACTGGTATGTTACCATTACATCAAGGCGCAATGAGTTGTGAGTTGTGAGGGTTGAGTTATGAGTCGTCTCTAATTCATTTCAGCTAAATTTTTATGATGATCATTTTTAATTATTAATTTTTAATTTTTTAGTAGCTAAAAATATTCATTAACTCCAACTTTGTGCGACTTCCAGATTTGAACTGAAAACATTCATCTTATATTTTCCTTTCAGAAAGAAAGGAAGATGAACGTGTTACCGTTACACCAAGCCGCATTTTTTTTGAGTTTAACTTTGGCAAAGTCCAGTAAAGACTTCAAATCCATATCAGCTCCTGGACTTTGCCAAAGTTGTAACTGTGTAAGCGCTACTCCACTTTTTTAGTTTTCATTTTATCCGGCAGGCTGATAAAAAATTGTATCAGCAATACCGCTATAATCATTTTCATCATTAAATCATTTTTAAGCCGTTAATATTTTATCTTCTCTTTTGCCTTCTTGCCATTATCATTTGAGTAACCTTTAATGCCAATAACAGTAAGTGTACAACATGCCTGGTTTCCATAAGCACCTCCTTTTATTAGCGACCTTTTGAATTCTAAGAAACAAAAAGCCCGGCTAGATTTTTAATCTGACCGGGCTGCTGATAAAGGTTGTCCTTTAGTCTTGCTTATAACACGGTCGTTTATATTTTTTATTCATACACATGGTGCTGCTAAAACATGTGCCTGCATTACTCATCCTTAGATCAGAACTAATATGTGTTGGATATGTTTTACAAATACTCATTGTGATTTTTTTTTACCACTGATCTATTTTCTCTCAATAAAAAAACCCCAACTTTTAGTCGGGGCTTTCGGTGAATCAGTTGGTTTTGGTAACGTTATGATACAGCACTACATGCCCCGCAAAATGATATGTCCATCGCTGGATTATATCCTTTTAGCATTTCAATATGTGAACTAAAGCGTAACATGATTGTGTGTTTTATTTTTTGTTTTGCGATACAAAGATGAATCTTTTTTTTTCAAATTGCCAAATTTTTGTGAAAATATTTTTTTGACTGAATATTTTTAGTCAGTAAATTACCAATGGAAACCAACAATTAATTACAATGAAAAACAGTGATGAATTAACTTTAAAAATTAATTCCCTCTATCTGAACATTGTTGATGTACCAATAATAATCATCGGGACTTTCTAAGCCCACCAGCCATTTACCAGTTAATAATTGTTCTTGCCCGGCAAGTGTAAGTTGAATAGAATAGTTTCCTGTAACTATACTTGTATTTCCACTGATCTCACATTTTATATCAGAAATTTCATTGCATTCAATGTCATCATACGCCTCTTTAAAATTATTGACATGTTGTTTAAATTCATTTTCAGTCAACGGGTAATGATCATTAAACCGGATATTTTCGCTTTTAAAAAAACATAGCCACTCTAATAATGTTTTATTCAGTATTTGTCTGATACAATCATCTTCTGCTCTAGTTGAAGTTTCAAACACAGGATCAGGATGAAATTCATCGTAACTGAAACTACTTATCCAGCCTGGCAGGTTTACATCATCCATTTCAAACTCGAAAAGTTCTTCTGTTATAAAGCGATAAAATTCATGTTGTGAAATATTCGGACTAAAGAGAGAAACTTCAATTCCATATTCACATAGCCAGTTCAGCAGGCTATCCAGGGCCGTTTCAATTTCATCATTTGAAACATCTGCAACAGGTTTAAAAATGGTTGGCCTTTCAATTTTTTCATACAGTTTAATTTTTTTATGTTCATCAAACTGTTCTTCAAAAGCCATTACATTTCTCAGGAATGCATTTTCAAGTTCAGGATCAATATCTTCTGAACCTCCAATATGCGCTCCACGCTCAAGCATCATCTTCATTTTCAAAAAAGCATTCTCTGATTTTATATCTTCTTTGTTTGGAAGATCTTCAAATTCTTTGTTCATAAATAAAAGGTTTATACCGTAAATGATATTTTAAAAGTAGTATGTTTTTAAAATAATCTTTCGGTGTTTTCACCATTATTTTATGAGATTATAATCATAATTTATGTAGGAATTGCACGGGTGTAAAATTTAAAAGAGAAAGCTGTTCATTATCAGGTAAATAAAAAATCAACATCTTCTTTGGTCAGTTTTTTTATAAATCCTGCATCTTCTGTTACAAGATCATTTGCTAATTGTTTTTTACGCTTTTGTAAAAGAATAATTTTTTCTTCTACCGTATCCTTGCAAATCATTTTATAAGCAAATATTTTTTTGTTCTGTCCTATCCGGTGTGTACGATCAATCGCTTGTTGCTCTACAGCAGGATTCCACCAGGGATCAACAATATAAACATAATCTGCCGCAGTAAGATTAAGTCCAACCCCACCAGCTTTGAGGCTTATTAAAAATACTTTTATTGATTCGTTGTTTTGAAAATCGTCAACAGCTTCCTTACGTTTTGCAGCAGGCGTTTTTCCATCTAAATAACTATAAGTAATTTTCTTTTGCTGCAATACTTCTCTTATCAGGTGCAGCATTTCTGTAAACTGGCTAAACACCAATAATTTATGTTCACCAGTATTTTCTTCAAGTTCTCTCAACAGTTCTTCAATTTTAATACTTTGCGTTGAGGTTATTTCAGCATCCTTAAGTAGTTGCGGGCTATCACAAATTTGCCTAAGCCTGAGCAAACCTTCGAGTACATACATACCCGCTTTGGCCATTCCTCCTTCTTCAATTTTTTGAGCGAGCATTTTTCTGTAATAATTTTTATATTCGTCATAAACGCTTTGTTGTTCTTTCGACATCTGGCACCAAAGTATTGTTTCTGTTTTATCAGGAAGGTCTTTTGCAACCTGTTCTTTTGTACGCCGCAACAGGAAGGGATAAATTAACTGGCGCAATGCTTTACTTTTATCGGCATCATTATTTTTATCGATCGGATTGGCAAATTCTGTTTTATAAAATTCTTTACTGCCTAATATTCCCGGGTTTAAAAAATTAAACTGTGCGTACAGGTCGAACGTATTATTTTGTACGGGTGTTCCGCTGAGTATAATCCTGTTTTTTGCTTTAAGCAGTTGCACCGCTTTGGTAACTTTTGCTTCAGGATTTTTTATAGCCTGGCTTTCATCAAGAATTACATAGTGCCAGTTAAACTTAAGCATTTGTTCCATATCATTTCTTACAAGGCCATAACTTGTAAGAACGATATCATAATCCTCAAAATGCTCATCACTAAATTCACGGGTAGTGCCATAATAAATATGGTACTTAAGTTTGGGAGCAAATTTTTTAAGCTCTGTTTCCCAATTATAAATTAATGAAACAGGGCATACAACTAGATGTGTGCTGCCTGAATATTTTTCTTTCAGGAATTGTAAAAAAGTAATTGCCTGTAATGTTTTTCCGAGCCCCATATCATCGGCAAGGCATCCGCCCCATCCAAGTTCATCAAGCGTTTGCATCCATTGAAATCCGCTAAGCTGGTAAGGACGCAACGTTGCTTTAATATTTTTGCTGTGCTTAATGAGTTTTATATCTTCAATATTTTTTAATTTTTCTTTTTTGCTTTTGATCTCTTCAAGGATTGCATCATTATCAATCTCATCATGCAGTTGATCAATCAACGTAAAATGAAGTTTGTTCAAACGTATTGTTCCATCTTTTTCCGCTGTACTCATTTTGAACAACATACTATATTGGCTTAGCCATTCTTCTGGTAAAACACCAAAAGTACCATCACCAAGCACCACTATATTTTGTTTGTTCATGATGGCTTTTCTCAAATCCTTAAAAGGAATTTCTTCATCGCCGAAACTTACTTTAATGCTAAGGTCAAACCAATCGATTCCACTACCTGTCTTCATCTCCCATTTTGGTACATTGGTATTGTACCTGAAACGTTTTAGATTTTCCATGCCCTTTACAACAAATCCATTTTCCTGCAGGTAGCGTACGGTATTTAAAAACCAGTTTCCTTTCATCACTTCATTGAAATGCACATAGAAGAAATCATTTTGATACTGCCTGTTAAATGAATCATGCAATGGCCGCAACGTTTCAAAGAATTGTTTTTCACTCAGAGTATCCCTTTTTAGAATTTGCAAAGAGCCATCTTCTTTTTCGGAAATAATGTCTTCAGCATTTACTGTATAGTCAACCAATAATTCATTGTATAAGAATTGCGGTTGCAGCATCAGGAATTGATCATTGAACTCTTTCAACAATACTTGTGGTTGCAAAACCGATTCGATGGTTTCAATTTCAAAGCCGGGCGGCATTAGTACTTCATATCGTTCCTGCAGAGGAGCTATGATGCTTTTAAGAGCCTGCATTTTTTGAGCTACGGGAATTTTAATAAACCCCTTTTGAAATTGCTCAACTACCTGTTTATCGTCCAGGTTTTTAAGGATGTGAAAAGTGTTGTTACGCTTGAATAGAAAATTAAATGATCCTGTCACTATATCCTCCTGCGTGGTGAGTGGCATGTTATCAAAAACCGGTATCAAAAATATAGTAATAAATTTTTCTGCTGTTGTAACTTCAAAGGATAGGCTTACTTCATTATTACTGATTTCTATTGGCTTGCAATTTTTGGAACTAAAGCTACCTGCATCCAGTAAAAAAATATTTCCGTTTTTTGCCAGGTGAGGCCAAAGCTTTTTAATAATAATAATATAGTGGCTTTGCAGGTCCTGCAAAGCAGGAGTGCTTAAATGGCTCCACGGATTTTGATAGCTTTTAAAATTTGCATGGCCACGCAACTCCAGGTAGCTAAGCAACTTTTCATCCGATAATTGTAATGTTAAATGATATTGTTCATCATCCAATTGTTTTAGAAGGGGCAGATTACCGGCATTATTAAGGGATAATTTTTTGACATCAACTTTGCCATTTTTGTTATTAATTTTCGCAACTTCAAGTTCATAAGCAAGGCCTATTCTTTTACTTACAAAATTAAATACATACCCAGTTTCAAAATCTATCACAGTACCGGGTACAGGTTTTGGCCTTGCCACATATTCAGTTGCATTATTTTTAGCCCTTAGTTTTACTGATAATTTTTTGAGCCCCTCAAGATCTTCCGTTTTATAGAACCCTACAGGATTTTTTAACTGTAAATTATTGTAGTAATCAATATTAAATTCAAATAATTTCGCCTCTTCATCCTCAAGAGAAATTCCATAAGGCTTTAAAAGTATATTTTTTTCTTCCGTCCAATCCCGGTATTGCAGAAAAAAATCACGCCCTTGAAGCAGCAATTTTTCGAAACTAACCCGAACATGTTTGCACATATCATATGCTCCGACATTCACGCAATCGCACCTGTATGAATACGTTTTTTTTGCATCGTATTTTATTTCAGGCTGATAGATTTCTTTTTTTGTTTGCTGAAATATAAATGCCCAGTGAAGATTTTTTTTGTCAAAATCACTTTCAGTTAATTTACTTAAGTCTGACTCAGATGGCCACCCATAAAAATATTGTTGAAATATGTATGATGACAAGAAACCGTTATGACTAAATTGTTTCCATTCGGTTTTAACTTTCGATTCGGCAGGCGTTAATATTTCGGGAAGCTTTATAGCTGTCGTTTTTATCTCATTAAGTTTATTCAACCGGTTTACGAAAATCTCTTCATCAACAGGGTCATTTATTTCCAACAGTGCAGTGATCTCTTCCGGGCTAAATTTATGTTTATGGTACAAAAGAAATGCTGCTGCAGTAACAGCATGTTTACATTCCAGATTTTCGTCGTAGGCGAGACAATCGCATTCTTCTCCAACCCTGGTTTCACCGAGTTCCAATTCTACGGTGTAAAAAATTTTTCTTGCCTGGCTGGGAATTTTCAATACTATATTATCAAGCGATTGACTAAGAACAAGAATTTTTTCCTTTTTATTATAAAAGATTTCAATGCCTTTAGTAATCGTTTTATCCGTGTGTTCTTTTATAAATTCAGTAAGTATAAGCGGAGATGTGGATGCCATAAATGCAACAAAAATAATGCATGTAGGCTTAACAAAGTGCTTTAGATTAAAGATTTTTCCGCCTGGAAAAGGCTTGTTTTTAAAGCGGGATGTGAAACGAATTCAGCAGCGTGCATAATAAGAAAATGAAGTAAAATAGAAGTGCATGTAATACGAATGAGTTATCGTACAGGCATTTCATTATAAGTCATACCTGCTAATTCTCTTCCAGCTTTCTTTTTATTTTTTCCTCCCCATTGTTTAAAAAAGAAGGCGACCTTATTTTTTGTACATTGTTTTTGAATATCCAACACCCAGTCAGCATTCATTGGCCTGGGTGTTCTTCCGCTTTCTCCACCAACAATTATCCAATCTATTTTTTTAAGATTCATTTTTTTCAATGGCCCAATTAATGGTTCGCAGGAAAGAAATTTTGTTTTTGCATTTGTCTTTCTTAAAAAATCAATTCTATCAACCACTCTTTCATCTTCAACAGAAACACCCATCCAGATATTATCTGTCCAGGTAAGTTGTTCATGTAATTCAAAAAGCCTGTCAGCTCTTTTTGTCAATACCTGGTAAGTATGTTGTGGCGTATCATTCATTACAAAAAACACTTTCTTTATAAAATCCAAAGGAACTTTTGGATGGAATAAATCACTCATTGAATTTACAAAAACAACTTTTGGTTTCTTCCATGAATAAGGTGTTTGTAATGAATCTTCATGTGTTCTTACTTTAAATCCATTTTTATATTTTTCGATTCCCATAGCTTCGAGCCGGCGTGTCATCACTTCTGCATAGCAATACTTGCAGCCTGCGGAAATTTTATTGCAACCTGTGGTTGGGTTCCAGGTCATTTCGGTCCATTCAATACTTGATTGAGCCATCCTATTTAATTTTAATT
This sequence comes from Ferruginibacter sp., assembly GCA_039934735.1. Lineage (GTDB taxonomy): Bacteria > Bacteroidota > Bacteroidia > Chitinophagales > Chitinophagaceae > Ferruginibacter. Next base: position 82,266 of record JBDTLP010000001.1, read on the forward strand.
GAAGACTTTCGCCTGATCATAAGAAAATTGGAAAATCAAGGTTGCGCCAGTTATAAATTAAATGACTTTACAACTTAACGGCTTTCAATACGGCAATCCCAAAAAATCTACATTCTTCCTTATACTACTAATATGCGCTTCACTCAAAAAATAATCATTGCCATGTAGCCACTCAAAACTTCCTGCCCATGACAACGTCTTTTTAAGAAATTCTATTTCCCAGGTTTGGCTGATGATAATTGTTTCGTCAGCAAGATTACCAACAAGAAAATTTTTCAGTCGTTCATCGAAATATGGAATGGAATGAATGAAGTCTAATATTTCTTCATCAGTAGCAGTTGGATATGGTTCATAATAAAAATGATTCTTTTTTGAATTGCGATGTATGTCGATCGTTTTGTTGATCGTACGAAAAATGATATCGGTTAAATAATCTTTGGTGATTGCTTTCATGGTGAAAGATTTAAATGTTTAAGAGGTTCAAAAAGTAAAATAGGTTTTGTAATTAATTTTAAAAGCCGCTCAAGATTCGAATTCATAAACCTTTTCAACTTTTTGAACTTTTGAACCTGTTGAACAATTTTATGTGCCAACAATTATTAGAATAATTTCCCCTGCCCACCTGGCACCCGAAAAATACTTGTATCCAAACTCCATTCTTCTGCATTCATATTATACAACTTGCCGTATTTTTTATATTGTTGCGCTACCATTTGTGCAATGTTTCCTTCACCACGCATGCGCACACCCCAGCGGGTATCATTTACTTTTCCATCATGGCTCTGCTCTATTAAATGCCACACTTTATCAGCATGATTGGGAAAGTTTTTATAGAGCCAGTCGTGGAATAAAAATTTGATGGCGCCATTCAAACGGATAAATGTATAAGCTGTAAATGTTGCTCCGTGATCTGCAGCAGCTTTCATAATGCGTTGCATTTCATGTTCATTCAATCCTGGTATCATAGGGCCCATCATAACGCCCATGCGTACACCGGCCTTGCTTAATTCTTCAATTACTTTTAATTTTTGTTTGGCTGTTGTTGTTCTTGGTTCCATGATGCGGCGCAGGTCTTCATTAAAAGATGTAATTGAAACCATTGCAGAAACAATTTTCTTCTTCGCCATTTCCTGCAACACATCTTTGTCTTTTAGTATCCATGAATTTTTTGTGAGGATACCAACAGGCTGATTGAACTCATTACAAACTTCGAGTAGCCCTCTCGTTAAGCGATACTTTTGTTCGGCCGGTTGATAACAATCTGTATTACCACTCAGCATGATAGGCGTTGCATCCCATTTAGGATGCATCAAAAATTTACGCAACAACTGTGGTGCATTTTTTTTGATGATGATCTTTTGTTCAAAATCAAGCCCGGCACTGTAGCCCCAGTATTCATGCACATTGCGGGCATAGCAATAAATGCAACCATGTTCACAACCTGCATAAGGGTTCATGCTATAACTCATACCTACATCTTTGCTTTCTACTTTGTTGACGATTGTTTTTGATTGCTGTTCGATGTATTGCGTTGGTATATTTCCTTCTTCCCAATCATCAATGGCTTCTATGTTTTCTTTTGTGGATTCGTTTTTTATAAAGCGGTTTTTGTAATTGATCTGGGCTCCACGGCCGTGATGATATTGTGTTTTTTCTTCCTGTTCATTTGCGGAAACTTTGTGGTGATCCTGCTTAAGTTGATCTGACATACTCCTTATTAAAATTTTTAAAAAAATTGTTTATCCTGTGCCTTTGTGTCTCTGTGTTTCTGTGTCTCTGTGTTTCAAAACCCTCAAGCCTTTTCTGGAACACAGCGACACAAAGGCACAATGACACAGAGAATGTTAAAACAATATTTCTCACTGCTGTACATTTATTTAATCATCCTTCTAATTCCTTCTTTCATTAATGGAACATTAAAATTCAAAATATAACCGAGGCGCTTATTACTAAGTTTTAGATAACTCAATACTTGCGCATCCCAAACAGGATGGAAATATTCCTGAGCTTTCAGTTCTAATACAACCAAATTATCAACCAGTATATCAATTCGAAGTGCATCATCAATAACTAACTTATCATACTGCAGCGGAAGTGATTTTTGTTTTTCATAAAAAATATTCCTCTTTGCCAATTCGTAACAAAAACATTTTTCATAAATGCTTTCTAACAATCCCGGTCCCATTATCCTATGAATATAAATAGCGATATCAACAATTTGTTGAGCTAAGTAATTTTCTCGTTCATTTAGCTGTTCATACATACCACAATTACTTTTATACGAATAGGTCTCCTTGCTTAATTGGAGTTATCAGTAAATTTTGAAATTCAAATCTTCCGGCGACCTGGTATTTCATTTCACCAACGGGACGTTTTAATAATAACATGGCATCTGCAATAAATCTTCCTGTAAAATGTTTGTGACTATATTCCAACCATCCCTTTTCGTATTGCCATGGCGCAAGTTTTCTTGCAATGGTTAAATGTGGTTCCAGGATAAAATGTGGTTTGTTATCATTATCCAGTTTCATTAATCGTTGTGTTTCCGCACGAATTTGTTTTGTAAGATCCTGCACCGGCAATTTTGTTGTGATATTTATAAAGATCGTATGCGAAGGGAAGCTTCCAAAATCTTTCAATTCCACTTTTATTGGATGAAAACCCATTGCAATTGTTTTAAGATGATTTACGATTCGCTCTTCAAACATTTCGTATTGAACAAAATTTACCAATGTAATTAGCGGTTTTCCATATAATGCTGACGAAGCTTTGTAGGAATCATAGAAATGCTGTTTTACATGCATGATTTTATTGCGTAGTTCTTCATGTGGATTTAGCACCAGTGAGTATTCATTTATTTTATATCCCGGAATACTGTTATTTATATTTTTCATAAAATCAATTTTTATTTTTTCAATAGGTTTAGATGCCATAAACATGCCCGTAAAATGCTATTTCTATTTTCAGTTCATTATATATGCAGCACTTATAATTATCGCTGACATTTCTTTTAAAATTCCTTGTTTCAAAATTTGAGCACTCATTATTTTAGCATAAATTTACTAAATTATTTAGTAAAACAAAATTTATTTATATGGACGTAGAAAATTTTTTATCCGCTGGCTACCATGGTACCAAGCGGTTCACGCAGCATAATGTGTCTGCTGCAAATGCCACCGGTTTTGGCGCTGCTGCCGATGATTATATGGAACGGGGCATTGATCTTAATGAGCAACTGATCCGCAATAAACCTGCAACTTTTTTTATGCGGGTGACGGGTAACAGTATGATCAATGCATCTATTCATGATGGCGATATTGTGATTGTGGACAGAAGCATCAAAGCGCAAAGCGGCAAAATTGTTATTGCAATCATTGATGGCGAAATGCTGATCAGGCGATTTGAAAAAACGATGAATAAAATGCGATTGATTCCTGAAACATCAAAGCTATCACCCATTGACGTTAGTGAGTACAATGAGCTGCAGATTTGGGGCGTGGTGACGTATGTGATAAAGAATGTGTAGGCCCCAGACACCCCCTCCGCCCCCTAAAGGGGGAACCTAGTTTGTAAAAATTAATACCCCTTTAATTTATTCAAAAGTTGATTTTATAAAATACAAGAGCATATGATCTTAACAGAAATTTCAAGTCATCAGAGTGTTCGGGTTCCCCCTTCGGGGGCGGAGGGGGCCGTGAGGCTGGGTATGAAAGCCATCATCGATTGCAACAGTTTCTATTGCTCCTGCGAACGCGTATTTAAACCACACCTGGATGATAAACCTGTTATTGTACTTAGCAACAATGATGGTTGCATCATATCAAGAACTGATGAGGCAAAAAATCTAGGTGTGCAAATGGCTGGCCCCTATTTTATGGCAAAGCCGGTGATAGAGAAATATAATGTTGCAACTTTTTCTTCCAATTATAATTTGTACGGCGACCTTAGCTGGCAGGTAATGGATACACTTCGTATGGTATTGGGAAAAGATAATGTAGAAGTTTATTCTGTTGATGAAGCCTTTTTAAATCTCGATGATTTTGAAAATGGCGACCTGTTCGGACTTGCATTGAATATAAGAGAAACAGTAGAAATGTGGACCGGCATAAAAGTTTCTATTGGTGTGGCGCCAACCAAAGTGCTGGCAAAAGTTGCCAACCACATGGCGAAAAAAAATAAAATTACTACACAATGCGTGGTTGTACTTGATACAAAACAAAAAATTGATGAAGCATTACAAAGCACTCCTGTAAAAGAAGTATGGGGAATCGGTCACCAGTATGCGCAGAAGCTGGTAGAAATGTTTGCCGTGTTCACGGCGTATGATCTTACAAAAAAAACGGAGTATTGGGCACATAAAAATTTAGGTGGCGTTGTTGGCATACGCCTGCTAAAAGAATTAAAAGGAGAATCTGCCAATGAAATGGAAAAAGAACTGACCGTAAAAAAAATGATTGCTACAACAAGAATGTTTGGACATAATGTTTATAACATCAATGATATTAAAGAAGCCGTTGCTACCTACACTTCCAAAGCTGCAGAAAAATTGCGCCGGCAAAAAAGCGCTGCCAATACCATCAGTGTATTCGTTGTTGCAAAAGGAGAAAATCATAATATTGATTTCCGGCATGGCAATGTAACAAAGAGCAGGTATGTTACATTGCCCGTTGCCACTTCTTCCACGCATGAATTAATAAAACCTGCCGTACAATTGGTAGATGCATTATTTGAAAAAGGAAAATCTTATAAAAAAGCTGGCGTAATGCTCAGCGGCCTTGTGCCCGATGAAACCATACAGGGAAATTTATTTGTAGAAGAAAAACACAATGGCAAACGATTACTCATGGATATGGTTGACAATGTAAATTTTTCTATGAGGAATGATATTATAAAATTTGCTGCAAGTGGAACAAAACGTGATTGGAAAATGAGGATGGAAATGAGGAGCCCACGTTATACAACCAGGTGGGATGAATTATTTAGCGTAAAATAATTCGTCATAGAATAAATTAAAAAAACCAATGATAATTTACCATCACCATGAACCAACTTATATTTTATAAGAACCTGGAAATATTTTCAATTCCTTATATTGATTTTAAAATACCGGCAGGATTTCCGTCTCCGGCAATGGATTATATCGAAGAGCGGATCGACCTTTCCAAAGAACTTGCGCCACATCCCTTATCTACTTTTTATGCATATTGCGAGGGAGATTCAATGCTGGATGCCCATATTCCTCCCAATGCAATTCTTGTAATTGACAAATCTATTGAAGCTAAAAGCGGTGACATCGTTGTAGCATATTTAAACGGAGGTTATACCGTTAAGTACATAAAATTTGAAGCCGGTAAATGCTATCTCGTACCGGCTAATAAAAAAAAGAAATACCCGGTCATTGAAGTAACAGAAGAAATGCAAATGATTGTGTGGGGTGTTGTTACAAATATTGTTATTAATACAAAAAATGTACGATTGTGTTCGCTTTAGTAGATTGCAATAATTTTTACGTGTCCTGCGAACGGGTGTTTGATCCTGCATTAAATGGCAAACCGGTAATTGTATTATCGAACAATGATGGTTGCGCCATTTCAAGAAGCGATGAAGCAAAATTACTGGGTATAGAAATGGGAACAGCACCGCATTTAATTCCAGCATTAATAAAAAAACACGATGTAAAATTGTTCAGTTCTAATTACAGCTTATACGGCGATATGAGCGAAAGGGTGATGAAGACCATTATGGAATTTGTTCCCAGAATAGAAATTTATTCCATCGATGAGGCTTTCCTTGATTTCTCATCCATACCACACAAAGACATCATCATGCTTGGAACAAAAATCAGGAACACGATTATGAAAAACATTTCGATTCCGGTTTGTATTGGAATAGCACCCACAAAAGCATTGGCAAAAATGGCAAACAGGTTCATCAAAAAAAAAAAATAAATTACTGGGCCTGCATTGGGTCGCAGATCAACGCATGATCGACGAAATGTTACACGAGACAAAAGTAGCTGATGTGTGGGGTATTGGAAAGCAATATGCTTTAATGCTCAATAAAAACAATATAAAAACAGCTTACGATTTTGTGCAGGCACCTGAAGATTTTATAAGAAAAAATATGAGCATTGTTGGGCTTCGTTTGCAGCATGAATTAAAAGGCATTCCCGCTATTGCTTTTGAAGAATTGGTTGCAGCGAAGAAAAACATATGTACTGGCAGATCATTTGGAAAGTTTACAAGTGACAAAAAATTAATTCAGGAAGCACTCAGTAATTTCGCTGCTAATTGTGGAATTAAATTGCGGCAACAAAAAAGCGTCGCAAAAGATATCCGGATTTTTTTAAATACAAATCCACACCGCACACAGGACCAGCAATATTTTCATTCCGTCATTATTAGCATGGATATCCCAACGAATCACACACCGCAAATCATTACAAATGCATTGAAGGGATTGAATATTATTTTTAAAGAAGGTTATAACTATAAAAAATGTGGTGTCGAAATGTTGAATGTCATCCCTGAAAATGAAATTCAGTTAAATATTTTTTCTGAGGCTTCGGGAAAAAAAGAGATGGCAATATCAGCAACACTTGACAAACTAAATAAATCAATGGGAAAGGAATTAGTGAGATTCGGAATACAGGGATTTGAAAAAAAATACAAAGCAAGGGCTGCTCACCTGTCACCTTGTTACACAACCAAACTTGAACACATCATTAAGATCAATAACTAATGATACAATTTTTCGAAATATTTAAGGCTGATTATATTGAAAGGTTGATTGCTTTAAATAAAATATACCTGGTTACACAAACCTATTCAGGAAAATACCATGCTGTTTTTGAAAATAAAAAAACGATCCTACTCATCAGTGATTATGAAGATTGGGTGCTTGCAAATACGCATAGAGATGCATTAGAAACTGATCCATACAGATCTGTCATTCAATTAACCAATAAAAAACATTTGAATAAATTACAACAAATGCTGATGGAAGATTCACCGTATATGCTCTATTGGTCTGTAGTAAAAAAACTGGAAGAATTTAAAAAAAGATTGAACCTTAAATACAAGGACAATCTAAGGCGATATATCATGAAGAATACCGACTGGAGCATAGGTGCCGGTGAATCCATAAAGCCACATGTTCAATTAATTTTTGGTGAACTTTTTATAATATTAAGATATAGAAAACACGAATTGAGGGTTAGATTTGCAGAGATAGAAAAATCATAACCATGTGCTACGACATTTCATTTACAATAGACATAAAACAGTTATCCGATTATTTTCCTGACCTGGTATTTGATGACCAGATTAAAATAAACTTTGACCCCGTTCATATTGTTGGACATAGCCACGGAAATCATCCCATCATTTTCAGAGACAGGGATGATCAGCAAGTACATTGTCGCCTGATGGAATGGGGATGCATTCCGTTTTATGTGAAAGATGAAGATGGATTTAAAAATCAGCGAAGAACTATGTTGAATGCCCGCAGTGAAAGGATACTTGATGATCCAAAAAGTTATTGGTATAAAATTCGAAACCGCCGTTGTTTAATTCCCCTCACTGGTTTTTATGAACACAGGGAAGTAAAAGGTTTTAAAAATAAAATTCCCTATTTTATTGAATTAAAAGATCAACCACTATTCTTTCTTCCAGGTCTTTATTCTGTAGCAGAATTACCAAACAAAGAAACAGGAGAAGTTGAGAAGCGTTATACATTTACGTTACTTACTACAAATGCAAATGAAATTATGAAGGAAATTCATAATGGAGGTGATAACAAGGGACGTATGCCTCTATTACTTCCATTTGAATTATCTAAAAAATGGATAGATGAAGAACTACCGGAAGAATCGTACAGGAATATCTTAAATTATATGATGCCTGCAGAAAAGCTTACGTTTCATTCTGTGTACAGCATCAGAAGTGCAAAGATGCGGCCTGATGAAAAAGCGAAAAATGCATTTTATCAATGGGAGCATTTAGCAGAAATAGTTTTATAATAACAGCAATTAAATTTAATAAAATAATGTCAGGCTGAGCTTGCCTGCCCCGCAGTATTGCGGTGGTCGAAGTCGGGTTTATAACAAAGGCGTCTACAAGATCAGCCGGACAAATCTTTCTTCAGTTTAATCTTAATGTGTAATTCGTATATTTTACTTTATCCAGGTTGTAATAAAGCAGTTAAGCCTTTTTTACCTTTTCGTAGATGGCAATATTCATCATCAACAATAACATTCCGTAAAACACATCTTCAAATGGAATGGTATAAATCCTAACCCCAATATTTTCTGCATCATTATACATTACCACAGGTATTGCCGTTAAAAATCCATTCACCACTAAAAAAGGCAACAGGCAAATTACAAAACTAAATAAAAAAGCAGTGACATGAAATTTTATAAAATACGCTTTGAATAAAAAAAGAACTGCAATGAATATTCCTGTAAGTACAAATGTATAACCAGTATATAGCCTGTTAAAAAAAACACTTCCAGTTACAAACAATATTGCTCCCAATAATTTTAAAATCACCGAAGCAATTTTTCCATCTTTTAAAGAAGGGAAATAACAACGCACACATTCATAAATAAACAAGCAACAATAGGGAACAATAAAAAAGAACAATACTTCTTCAACAGGCAGGTTGGCAATTTTTATTCCAGTGATATAAGCAGTATTAAAACTCCATACATTTTTAGAGGTGAAATAAATATCCCATACAATATAAAATGCTGCAGGCAATAACATTGCGGGGAAAATATATTTCCATTTTTTGTAGAAGGCTACCTTTTTATCAAAGCTCAGTGCAAGTGGCCCTGCTAAGGACGCTATGAGGATGAGAAAATATGTATAATGGGAATCTATGTGCGGTTAATTAAAAATTAAAAATTAAAAATTAAAAACTTCGAATAGTAAAATTGCTCTGGTCTATTAGAACCGATTAATTTTTAATTCTTAATTTTTAATTTGCCTTGCCCTGTCGGCCATAACTTTCTTCCAGTATTTACGAGCTACCCAAAGCATCCCAAAACTCTCTCCTTCATATTTCCCCATATGCTTGTGATGCATCTTATGCGCCCAACGAATAGCACGTATATAAACATTATTGCTGCGGGTAAACAATTTAAACCGCTGATGAATGATCACTTCATGCACAATAAAATAAGCGAACCCATACATACCAACGCCAAAACCAACAGCGGCTACCCAGTACAGTTTGTATTGCAGTCCAAACTGGATACTTAACCAGCATGGAATAGCAAATATTAAAAAGAAAGCATCGTTTTTCTCAAAAAAACCGGGGCCTGGTTGGTGATGATCTTCGTGCAGGTACCATAAAAATCCGTGCATGATGTAGCGATGGGTGAGCCAGGTGATGGCTTCCATCAAAACAAATGTTACAAACATGATTGTAATAAAAAGATACCAGCTCATAAAAAAGTTCTTAATAACAGAAAAAACATTGCCTGTATCAATAACAAATTTACTGCGAATTTGTTTTGCTTTTCAAATTTGGCGAAGTGAAAAATAACCAGCATCAGGCTGCTCACCATAAACCAGCATAAATAATTATAAAACGGAGTACCCAAAATACTTTGCCATTGCCAATAACCAAGTTTACCTGCAACGGGTTCTATCAGCCAGTCAAACAACACAGCAAGCGTTGCGCCATCGGCAACAATAGACAATGCCTTTAATGCGGGCCTCGGATGTTCTGCATCAAATGGCAGCTTGTCCAATATCTTATTCAATAATATTTGTATGGTAACACCGCTGCAATAAATTACAATGAACCAGTTTACGCCAATCACATAAGGTACATTTTCAATTGTGGGGCCCAATACATTTCCATATTTATAATCACCAAATAGCCATCCCGTTTTTGTACCAATAATTTCAACCCCAACGCCTGCTACTATACAAGTAACAGTAAATAGTATCATCCACGCATTTAGTTTTTTTTGCGTGTATAGCAACAATAGGAACATGAGCAACAGGTTGATGGGCGTTGCTCTTATAAAAAAATCTTTGTCGAAAAACATAATCCCAATAAAACCGATCACATGAAATAGGATGGCAATGGCAGTTGCAATATGGTTGCGGGTGATTGAATTGTTGTGTATTGGTTGGAATTGTGTATTGATGATGCTGGATTTAGAATTGTAATCTACGTAATTAATGTTTTTAATGTTTTCTTTCCGTTCGTTCATTGGCATTAGGAACCATCTCTGCAACAATCTTCGCACTTTTAAAACAAAGTGGAATTCCTCCTCCTGGATGAACAGTTCCTCCACAAAAATACAGGCCATCAATATAATTGGTAAAGTTAGCCGACCTGGAAAACGCTGCCAGCTTTGAATTCGAACTCGCCCCATACAATGATCCCATATAACTTCCGGTTTTACTTTCTATTAAAATGGGGTCAAGTATCTCTTCTGCTTCTATTAACGACTCTATATCGATTTGCAGTTTACGGCTTATTTTTTCAATAATCTGAAAACGAGCGTATTGTTTTAATTTTTCCCAATCCTGTCCATCATTGGCAGGCGCATTGATCATCACAAACCAGTTCTCTTTTCCAACCGGTGCCTGTCCAGGTTCCATTTTTGAAGTGATGTTTATATAAACAGTGGGATCATCATTCAGCGTTCTCCCAGTGAAGAGTGCATCAAATTCTGCCTTATAATTTTTACTAAAAAAAATATTGTGCAGTTGTAATTCCGGAAACGTTTGCTTCATTCCCCAATAAAAAATAAGGGCACTGCTGCTTCGCTCCTGCTTTAACAATTTTTGTGCCTTTGGCAAATGATTGAGCAGGTTTTTGTAAGTAAAATATACATCTGCGTTGCTTACAACAATCGATGCATAAATATTCTGATCTTGTACAACTACGCCAGATACTTTGCCTTCATGATAAATAATGTTTTTAACCGGAGTATTGAAATAAAATTGCACTCCTTTCTTCAAAGCAAGTTTGTACAATGCGTTTGTAATGCTGATCATTCCGCCTGCAGGATAAAAAACGCCCTGGTTATATTCAATGTGCGGTATTACGCTAAGCATTGCCGGGGCTTTGTATGGATCACTTCCATTGTACGTAGCATAGCGATTAAATATTTGTATCGCTTCGGGTGATGAAAATTGTTTCCTGTTGTAATTATTCAATGTAGAGAAAATATAAGGAAGTCGTACAGTTGCCAGTGCTTTAAATATCCTGCGATGCAACCAGGTTTTTTTCTTGTGTAAGGAATGATCTAAAAAAACATTGCCAATATTATTATACAATTTTTCTGATCTGCCAAGATATTTTTTTATTGAAGAGGATTGTTCGCCCAGTTTATCTGCAAGTTCATTTGCAAATAAATCCGTATCAGTATATGCGTTTACAACTTTGCCATTTTCAAAAAAATATTTGCAGGTGATGTCAACAGGTTGATAATTAAAATAATCTTCCATGGTTTCTCCTGCCAGGTCAAATAGTTCTTTAATATTTTGTGGCTGGGTAAATAAAGAGGGCCCTCTGTCAAAACGAAAACCATCTTTTTCAAACATAGATAATTTTCCACCGGGATGGGTATTTGTTTCATACACATTCACCTCATATCCTTTTACAGCAAGCCTTATTGCTGCAGCCATTCCTGCAACACCGCTACCAATAATGATTGTTTTGTGTGAATGCATTATAAATTTACTTAGCGTCTTCGTGCCTTTGCGGTGAATAAAACCACAAAAGGCACGGAGATTATATTATTTGTGTAAGCCTGCAAGATAACCTTCCAGTTTTGGAAAAGCAATTTTAAACCATGAAGTATATTGATCGGATTCAGATTCAATTTTTTCTTTGATCATTTGCATGGACATAAAACAATGGTCTTTTACTTCTCCGTCATTAGGATGAATGTCAGCATCGTAAGTTCCTGTGTACACATGATCGTATTCATGTTCGATAAGCCCATTATTAAAAGATGTTTTGTAGGTGAAGTCAAAAGCCTTTGTGAGTGACGTATCAAAACCAAGTTCTTCTTTCAATCTCCTGTGTGCAGCATCATCAATTTTTTCATTGGGAGAAGGATGGCTGCAACAAGCATTTGTCCATAAGTTGGCACTATGATATTTTTCTGCAGCACGTTGTTGTAGCAACATTTCTCCTTGCTTATTAAATATAAAAATGCTAAATGCACGGTGTAACAAGCCCTTTTCATGAGCTTCCATTTTTTCCATTACTCCAATGGGTTCATCATATTCGTTCACTAAAATTACCTGCTGCAATAGTTTGATTTTATTTTTAGTTTGCATCTTATCTGCACCTATGATTGGAAAACGGATGATACGGACGGGGCGGATGATCACGGATTTATATTTGCTTCGCAAATATAGCAGATATGTAATACTTGTAAAACTTTAAAGGCTTTAGAAGAAAAGTATTTGTTACGCATCCGAATTTTTTTGGAATAAAAAATAAATCCGTATTTATCCGCCCCGTCCGTATCATCCGTTTTCCAATCATAGAAGTATATCTTTTCTATATTTAAAAAGGAAAACTACAAAATATTTAGCTGGCTTCTTAATCCGGCACGCATTAAAATAAATGCTTTTGAATAATTAGGAATACGAACACGATCCTGGAGTAAAAAAGTAGGTTGTACTTTTTTTATCTTTTTAAACAACGATAAATAATATTTATAGGCTACATAAACACCAAACCTTGCTTTTACCGGCAACTGAATTATACCCTGATACGCATTTTTAAAATCCAATGCAATATCATCCTCAATCCTGTTTTTCATAATTGCTGTAAAATTATTAAGATCTGCGTCGGGAAAATAGGTGCGGTTCAATTCCTCGTGATCGGCTTTTACATCTCTTAAAAAATTTACTTTCTGAAATGCAGCTCCCAATGCCTGTGCCGATGGTTTTAATTTTTCATACATTATTTTGTTTCCTCCACAAAAAACATACAGGCACATAAGCCCAACTACTTCTGCGCTTCCATAAATATATTGCTGGTAACCGTCCAGGTCATATTTACTTTTATTGAGATCAGTTTCCATGCTTAAAAAAAATGATTCAATTAAATTTTTATCAATGTGATATTCATTTACTGTCATCTGAAAACTATGCAGAATAGGATTAAGACTTATTTTTCTTTCAATGGCGTCATAAGTAGCTTGTTTAAATTCTGCCAGCAAGGTTGCCTTATCATGATCATGAAAAGTATCTACGATCTCATCGGTAAAACGTACAAAACCATAAATATTATAAACAGGCGCACGCAGATCCTTATGTAAAAGTTTTATAGCACTGTTGAATGAGGTGCTGTATTTTTCGGTAGTTAACCGGCTGCATTGTTGGCAGAGGTCATGAAATAAGGTGATCATTGTTTGTAATTTAAATACTGATCCTAATTATAATTTTTGGTCAATAAGTGAATAGGTGAATGGGTGAATAGCCTATTCACCCATTCACTTATTCACGTACTTCATTGCTTCCTTCGCTACCACTTCCCCACTTATCAACGATGGCGGCACTCCCGGCCCTGGTACTGTAAGCTGCCCCGTATAAAAAAGATTTTTTACTTTTTTGCTTTTTATTGATGGCTTTAAATTCGCCGTTTGCATCAACGTATTTGCCAAGCCATATGCATTTCCTTTGAACGCATTGTAATCACGTACGAAATCTGACACTGCATAGGATTTTTTATAAATGATCGCATCAATAATAACCTCACCTATTCGTTGCTCATATCTTTTAACAATCATATCGAAATATTGTTCTCTCAATGCTTCCGTATCTCCAGTTAAACCCGCTGCCAGGGGAATTAAAAAAAACAGGTTCTCACATCCACCAGGTGCTACCGTATCATCTGTTACCGATGGTGCGCACACATAAAAAAGCGGTGCCGTGGGCCATTGGGGTTTATCATATATTTCTTTTCCATGCTTTTCAAAATCCACATCAAAAAATAATGAATGATGCTGTATGTTTTTTAATTTTTTATTGAGCCCAATATAAAATAATAAGCATGATGGTGCCATTGTTCTGCTATTCCAATATTTTTCTGAATAACTCTGATGTTCTGGCGCTAGTTTACTTTCGATAAAATGGTAATCTGCGGCGCCAATTACAACATCCGCGGGAAACTGGAATCGGGAATCGGGAATCGGGAATTGGGAAATGGCGATGACTTCGGTGACGATGTTGTCTTTTACTTTAATTTCTATGACATCATGTTCGAATCTAAATTTTACGCCTAATTCAATTGTCAGTTTGTACATTGCATCTGCAATATTATACATGCCGCCATGTGGGTACCAGGTGCCCGATTTTATATCTGCATAATTCATGAGGCTGTACAATGCAGGAATTTTTTCGGGCAATGCGCCTAAGAACAAAACAGGAAATTCTATTATTTCAATGAGCTTTGGATCTTTAAAATATTTCCGGGTATGTTTTTTCATTGAACTAAAAACGTCCAGTTTAAAAATACCTTTTATAAATTCTGCATCTATAAATTCTGATATCGATCTTCCCGGCTTATATACAAGGTTGTGAATACCCACTTCATATTTATACGCAGCTTCTTTCATAAAAGCATCCAGCTGCTTGCCACTTCCCTTTTCAATACTTTCAAATAAACTTTTTAATGAATTATAATCAGCCGGAATATCCATCATTGAATCGGGATAATAAACACGATATGAAGGATCTAGTCTTTTTAATTCATAATAATCAGAAACTTTTTTTCCAAAGCAATTAAAATACCTTTCAAACACATCGGGCATCCAGTACCAACTTGGGCCCATGTCGAATGTAAATCCCTGTTCAGAAAATTTTCTTGCTCTACCACCGGGCATGTTGTGTTTTTCAAGAACGGTGACATCCCATCCAGCCTGTGCCATGAAAGATGCTGCCGACATTCCGGCAAATCCGCTACCGATGATGATGGCTTTTTTCATAATGAATGAGTCAATGAGTGAATAGGTGAATGGGTGAATAAATAAACTACACTAAGATAACCATTGACTTATTCACCCATTCACTTATTCACCTACTAAAATCTCGTAAGCTGCTCCTTCAATAATTTTCTTGCAAAGTGTATCCTGCTTTTTATTGTACCCAATGGTTCGTGAAGTGTTTGTGCGATCTCGAAATATTTATATCCTTCAAAATACATTTCAAATGGATTCCTGAAGAGGTCGGGAAGTTTGTGAATGGCTGACCGAATATCTTTTAACCGAAGGTTTACTTCTGCATCATTGGGAATACTTGATTGTGGAAGATTGATCAGAAAATCAGTTGAAGTATTATCCAGACTGGTGTGTTGCCTGGATCTTCTTCTATAATTATTAATAAAAGTATTCCGCATGATGGTGTACATCCATGCTTTTATGTTCGTGCCCACATGGTATTTTTCCCTGTTGGAAAGTGCCTTATACAATGTTTCCTGCACCAGGTCTTTTGCCGCATCATTATCTTTTGTCAAAGTGAATGCGAATGGCTTCAGAAAATCTGAATTACCAATTAACATATCATTGAACTCTAAAGTGGACATTTATTTTGTTTAATTTATTATACCGCAAAGTTAAACAGAATATTTTAGAACACAAAAATATTTTCTACCGTTTTAAAATGAGATAGTCATTATTTTAGCCCGGATACAAAATCCATTGCTTCGGTAAATGATTTTTTGAAAATAACAGGAGGCTTGATTTTTTTCTCATAGGTCCAGGTAAACTGGCCTGATATAATGATAGGAGTGCTTCGGAATTTCTTACTTATTTTGGACAAAAAATGATCAAAATTAAAATTCTGGCTTACCGTGGTAAGATGAGAATACAGGTAATCAGGCTTTTTTAAATTAACAACATATTCAATATCATTTAGGGGCACATTGCTTCCAAGATAAATAACACTTGCCCCACGACTCTTTAATAAATAATACATAAACAGGAGTCCAAGTTCATGGTATTCACCTTCGGGAAGGAACAATAAAATTGTTTTTTTTAGTTTTATTGGAGAAGTGGCGCCTTCAATTCCTACAATTAGTTTTTGGCGGATAATATTGGATACAAGGTGCTCCTGCGCAGGGTTTATGTGATTGGTGAGCCATAGTATTCCTATCTTTTGCATGAATGGAAATATGATCTGCACAATAGCCCTTTCAACACCTCTTGCTAAAATAAAATTACCCAGTGTTATTTCAAATGTATCCATATCAAGATCTATCATATGACGGATCAGGTCATTTACAATTCTTTCCTGTTGTGCCTCCAGTTGATTAAGGGAAAGTATCTTTTCATTTATCTGGGCAGCACTCATCTTATCAATATGAGATATTTTAAATCCATATTTATTTAGCAATGCAATGTTCAGGATCGTTTTTAATTCATCATTACTATAATACCTGATATTGGTAAAAGTGCGGCTGGGTTTTAAAAAATTATAACGTTGCTCCCAAACACGAAGTGTATGTGCTTTAATTCCTGATAGATTTTCGAGATCCTTGATGGTAAACAGATCCATGTTTTGATTTATGAAACTAGTTAACAATGGTTTCCAATAATTGTTTAATAATTATTGGAAAAAGATAGACAAAATTCCGGTTGGCTTTAGCAACAGTAATAGATTAAATACTCATTAAGTTTTCCGGCCTCACCGGTAGGTCCTTAAATATTTTTTGTGTGAGTTTATTTTTGGGAACCAGGATGGACCATGCCGTTAAAAAGATGATCATACAATCTGTGTAAATAGATGCATGTTGCTGATACCACAATTCAAGTGCAGCTTTGTAAGGGTATATAGATGCATACATGGCTCTTGGATCAGCAGCATCAGATACCAGTTTTTCTTCATCACGAAAAATAAGTGATCCTATTCCTGTGATACCTGGTTTCATATCGTAAATAATTTTCTTTACTCCAGGTGCATATAAATTGAAACTCACTTCCATCAATGGGCGTGGGCCAACAATGCTCATATCGCCTTTCAATACATTTATGATCTGTGGCAGTTCATTTATTTTAGACATGCGCAAAAACTTTCCAAACTTTGTTACTCTTGGATCATTGCGTAAAGTGATTTCACCTGTACCAATATTCGGGCTGTTCTTTTGCATTGTAGCAAACTTCCATATCTGGAATAGCTTATTCTTATAGCCGATTCTTTTTTGCAAATAAAAAACTTCATGCTCGCCGGTAAATAATAAAATAATTATAGAAGGAATTAAAATGGGGGACAGGATGATAAGTGCCAGGGCGGCGAGGATGATATCAATAAGGCGTTTTAAAAATTTATACATAGTAGTTGTGGCAATCGGAGATTTTTTTAGAGTTTACACCTTTCCAAAAGGTGTAAACTCTAAAAAAATCTCGCATCTATCCGAACACTTCTTTTATTTTTTCCGTTACTCCTTTCAGTTCTGCATCTGTTATATAAGTAGAACATGGAATACTCAGGCAATGCTTATATACAAAATCAGAACGATCGGTTTTGTTGAAATAAATATCATTGGTAAACATCCGCAATTGATTCATGGGAACCCAAAAAGGGCGGCTCTGCATTTTATGATCATTCAGGATCTTCAGCACATCTCTTTGTCTTGCAGTTTTAATAGTAGGCATCCACCAGTTTGGATTCACATCTTCACTTACTTCCTGGAACTCAATATCACCAACACCTGAAAGTTCTTTTTTATAAAAAGCAATGATTTCTTTTTTGCGTGTAAGGAACCCCGGTAGTAATTCCATTTGTGCCACACCCATAGCAGCTGCAACATTTACCAACCTGTAATTATAACCAATCTCATCATGAATGTATTCAAACGGATCGCTTTTTGCCTGCGTGGTAAGATGCTTTGCTTTTTTTGCAAGCACCTCGTCATTTGTTACGATCATACCGCCGCCACCGGTAGTGATGATCTTATTTCCATTGTAGCTGAATGTGCCCAGCAAGCCAAAACTGCCTGCATGTTTTCCTTTGTAATAACTGCCAAGTGCTTCTGTTGAATCTTCAATCACGGTTAAATTATGTTCAGCAGCCAGTGCCATAAACCTGTCCATATCACACATATTTCCCAGCACATGCACAGGCATGATCACAGGGATACGTTTACCATCTTTTTTATAATGACAAACGCCTTTTCTTTGTTCGGTTTCATTTTTTAAAAATTCTTCTAAGAGATTAAGATCCATTTGCCAGGTCTTCTCATCTGTGTCAATAAAAATGGGATTAGCACCTGTATATTTTATAGAATTGCAGGTAGCGATGAACGTGATATTGGGGGTAATCACATAATCATTTGCATTCACGCCCATCATCACAAGACAAATATGTAAAGCTGTTGTACCGCTACTGGTGGCAACGGCATATTTTGTACCGGCAAATTCAGCACTCATTTTTTCAAACTGATCCACATAAGCACCCACACTGCTTACCCAGCCTGTATCGAGGCAGTCTTTAACGTATTTCCATTCATTGCCAGCCATATTTGGCCCGGAAAGTAAAAGCATAGCGTTGATTTTCGGTGCAAATGTAGTTAAAAGGCGGTTTAGAAGTTTAGGGGTTAGGGGGTTAAAATTATTTGGATATTTTACAACTTGGTATTTTATGAAAAATAAAAAAGAGCACTTTAAGTGCTCTCCAATTATTTTAAGTGATTTTACGAATATGTAAAGAAAGCTCTTTTAATCAAAATTCTAAACCGATGATCCTTCATACATGTTTCTAAATATTTCTAAATTTCTGCGCAAATGAATCCGTCACAATTCCAGTCTTAAGTAATTTATAAATTTCACTCACGCCATCTGGTACTTTCTTGGTGATGGTATAGCCAAGGTCATTTTTTATCTTATCAAAATTTACGCGATAGTCCCTTGGGTCCTCATTCATATCCACATAGTTCACTTTTACACCTGGCACTACTTTACACACTTCTTCAATGATCATTCCTTTGTTATAATTTTCTTCGGTGGTGCCTACATTAAAAACATTGGCCCTTACTTTTTCATCTGCGCTTTCAAATACCAATACTACTGCACGGGCAAGGTCATCCACATGGCAATAGGGCCTCCAGAATTGGGCACCCCAAATTTCCTGTTCACCATGAATGGTTGCATTGCGGGTAAATTCATTTACAGTAAGATCAAAACGTATGCGTGGGGAAAATCCATAAACAGTACTGAAGCGCAATGCTGTGCTGCAGATCTTACTATCTTTTCTTTCTTCCAGTAAATATTTTTCAAACTTCACTTTTAGTTCTGCATACAAAGAAACAGGCCTTAGTTCTGATGTTTCTGTAACAAATGATTCGGGATCAGGCATCTTGCCATAATTGCTGCAGGTGCTTGCAAATACAAATCGTTTTACGCCTGCCTTTTCCGCTGCTTCAAATAATGCAACACTGCCGTTCCAGTTTGTTTCATTGGCTTCATCACTGTATTTCTTACAGGCAGGATCACCTACAATGGCAGCAAGGTGCGCAATGGCATCAATACCTTCCAATGCTTTTTGTACATCATCTGCATGGCGGATATCTCCCTGCACAAATTCAAAATCATTATTGAGCATTACTTCATACAAAGAATCGCCGCCAAATTTCAGGCTATCGAATCCCCGTACTTTATATCCTTTATTTAATAACTGACGAACCAAAACAGAACCAATATATCCTGCAGCGCCGGTGACCAATACTTTCATAGTGTATAATATATTTATGATTTAAGATGTATGATATAAAGTTTTTGGCTTTGCATTCATCAACAGGAAGATCTTTTTAATTTAATTTTCTCAATGGATTACCCACCATGGTTTGGTTATCCACAACATCCTTTACTACTACTGCTCCTGCACCGATCATTACATTTTCGCCGATCTTCACTCCTTGTCTTACAACAGCACCTGCACCAACAAAGCTACCACTCCCCACCGTTACATTACCGCAAAGTACAGCACCAGGTGCAATATGTGCAAAGGCTCCAACTCTACATTCATGTTCAATAATACAACCTGTGTTGCATATTGCCCCATCGCCGATGGATGCCAGTGGATTGATACAAACTCCGGCACTTATCATTACACCATATGACCCGATTGTTACTGAAGGGCCAATGATCGCTGATGGATGAATCGCATTTACCGGGTGGCGTTGCATCGCAGCAAAACGCTGAAATATTTTTTCCCTTATCCCGTTATTTCCTATTGAAATAAAAAAATCAGTTGTCTTAATTTTTTCGATGCCTTCATCGGATGATTCGCTGCCAAAATATTGCAACTGGAAAGGATTGAACTGCTTTTGTTCCGCATCACAATAACCATCCACTTTTTTACCAGCAGCCTGCAAAATACCTGCTACAACAAAAGCATGTCCCGAGTAACCAATTAGAATCATGTAAGTTATTTTTACGCATCCGGAATAGATTCACCAAACGTTTTAAAAAGAATTGATTTCCTGGCGGCACTAATCCGCTGCGAATTTAGCATTTGTAGCTTACAATTTTCCCCATAGCTTCTAAATAAGCATAAAAGGCTATGTTAGCATTGGGTTTGCAGGAAACTTTGTAGTTTTTTTGTTAACCGCTGTCGGGGTTTGCAACCGCCGACAGGGTTCAGCTAATTAGAAAGGTAAATTTTCTTATACCATACTTCCATACAAAAGAGCATCCACAGAATTTTGGCCCTTTTTTCTGCAGGTACATTGATGGAATTGTTCAATAGTTTTTCTGTAAAATTATAATCGACGATATCCCG
The DNA here is from genome assembly GCA_039934735.1 of Ferruginibacter sp. GTDB lineage: Bacteria > Bacteroidota > Bacteroidia > Chitinophagales > Chitinophagaceae > Ferruginibacter. The sequence continues at coordinate 103,031 of JBDTLP010000001.1, forward strand.
GTTCATAGCCGATGGTGCCGATATATAATCATGCATCAATTCTTTCAATTCATGATTCACCCAATTCTTTAATGGTATCTCGAAACCACGCTTAGGTTGGTTAATCAACGTTTCAGGCAGGTATTGTTTAGAAAGTGTTCGCAGTAAATATTTTGTTGTACCGCCATTTATTTTGAACTTATCATTCATACCAGGCGCATATTCCAATAGTTCTTTTGACATGAAGGGGCTCCTACCTTCCAGGGAATTGGCCATCGTGGCAATATCCATTTTCACCAGCAGATCACTAAAAAGATTGACATGAAAATCCAGGTTCATGATTTTCTTTAATCCCGACATGGGTGAATTCGTAATAACGTTGAAGTCTGCCCGCATTTGTTGTAGATATTCTGTCGGCGATTTCAGGATATTGCTCTCATAATCTTCGATCAGGTCGAGCCCGGCAGATAAATATATTTCTACACTAGATTTGGAAGCAAGCGATGCAAGCCTGTACAAATAATTGTATTTCGATATTTTATTTTCTGGCATCGGCAGCATTTTTTTAATAAATGCCGCAGATTTATTTACCAGGAAATTCTTTTTAAAAAAATCGAATTTTGAAAAAGGCACATACCTGCGATAGCCGCCGAATAATTCATCAGCTCCGTCACCGTTAAGGATAACCGTTACATATTTTTTTGCTTCTCTGCTTACATAGTAAGAAGGAATCGCAGAACTATCAAAGTATGGTTCGCCATAATTACACAGAATCTGTTCTACATCGCTTTTGATATTGTCGAAAGAAATATTGATCTCTGTATGATTGGTATTGTATTTTTCTGCTACCAGTTTTGCAAGTGGAGCTTCATTGTATTCACCTGCAAATGATACAGTAAATGTTTTCAGGTTGGGTTTGTATTTACTTGCAATGGCAGTAACAAGGCCGCTATCAATACCACCACTTAAAAAACATCCTACTTCAAGGTCGCTGGATTCAAGCCGCCGCTTAATAGCAATTTGCAGAAAGTCATTCGTCTTTTCAAGGCTTTCCTGCAAACTGTCTTTATTCTCTTTAAGATAAAAATCACGAACGTTCCACCAGTTGTGTTCTTTTATTTCAAGGCTGTTACAATCGATGTTAAGATATGTACCTGCTGCCAGTTCCGTTACATTTTTATAGGGGGTAAACTTCCTGTAAAAAACGCCCAGTCTTGTATATTGAAAAAAGTTTGCTTTATCCATCTCCAGTGGAAGCAATGCTTTCAGGCAATTGAGTTCGCTTGCAAAAACAATCTTTTTATTGTCGTTAAAAATATACAATGGCTTCTTCCCTGCACGGTCGCGGGCAATAAATATTTTCCTGTTTATTTTATCATAGATAGCAAATGCAAACATGCCGTCGAGATACTGCAAAAAATTTTCACCAAACCTTTCATATAACAGCAATAATGTTTCAGTATCGGAGCTGGTATTACCGATCAATCCAAACTGCTTTCTTACTTCAGCATGATTGTATATCTCTCCATTAAAGATGATGGTATAGCGGTCATGAAGCTGCATGGGTTGTTTGCCGCCAGCAATATCCAGTATTGAAAGCCGTAAATGATACAGGTCAACATTTTCAGTAGTAAATGAATTTTGTTCATCAGGCCCACGATGATGCATGACTGCATTTATTTTTTCGTACACCAGCTTAAAATTTACCGAACCTGCGATACCGCACATTTTCTATGAATTTTATGATTGAGCAAAATAAGTTCATATTGTTGAATGGCGTATGAATATTTAGGATAAATTTGTTTAAATCAATTAAGAATTATGAATTATGAATTGGTTTCTTTCAATTCATAATTCTTAATTCATAATTCTTAATTCTCAACACTTGAATTTTTTCGACTATATCGTATTCATCATCTACATCATCATCTTCTACATCATTTTTGCATGGAGAAGAAGAAAATATGATGATCCCATACTAAGAAAATACCAACGCCAGGGTTTTTGGATAAAAGTATTTAGTTGTTTTGCATATTGCATGTTTGTGCTTTGGATCTCGCCCGGAGATACAACTGGCCTTTATCATCCTGAAGGATATAATATTTATAAACTCATCTTAAATGATCCTTCAAACATTAAGCTCATTATGGGATCGGCAAAAGATTTTGATCAGGCGTTGCTTAAAAATATTGATAATTTAGGATACTTTAATGAAGAAAGTAACTTCATGGTTACCCGTATAGTGACCCTTTTATCATTTCTCACATTTGGAAAATTCCTTGCGATCAACCTCTTTTTTTCCATGATCTCATTTACAGGTGTGTGGCGGCTGTATCGCTTTTTTTATGAACAGTATCCCGAGTTGCACAAACAATTTGCCATAGCGATATTATATTTTCCCACTTTTGTTTTCTGGAGTTCAGGAATATTAAAAGATCCATTATGTACCGGCGCATTGGGCTGGATCACGTATTCACTTTATGGCATGTTCTATAAAAAGAAAAACCCATTGGTATATATCCCTATTTTAATATTTTTCAGTTACCTGCTTGTCGTTTTAAAAGTGTATATCATCGTCTCATATGTGCCGTTTTTTGCATTGTTCCTTTTATTTAAAAATGTAACGCTTATAAAAAGCAAGTTTGCAAAAGTATTCATCATTGCTACGGTGTTGGTGGGAACGGTAGTCGGATTTCTTAATATTACAAGTGCCATGCAACAGGCGCTTGGAAATTTTGCATCTGCCGGCGTTTCGCAAAGCATTAAAATTTACCAGAATAATTATGAGGCCCAGGCTGGTACTGCTACTTCCAATTTTTCACTTGGGGTAGATTTCGATGGATCTGCGCAAAGCCTTGTAAGGCTGGCACCCGCTGCCGTGATTGCCACACTCTTTCGCCCCTATATCTGGGAGTCAAAAAAATTATCTACCTTATTATCATCCTTTGAGAGCCTCGCATTAATGCTGTTCACTTTATTTGTGTTGATAAAAGTGGGGCCTAAAAAATTCCTTCTAACTATCATCAATAAACCGATCGTACTTTATTGCCTCATGTTCTCTATCATCTTTGCATTGTTCGTGGGTGCTACTACTTTAAATTTTGGTTCATTGGTGAGGTATAAAATTCCAGCCATTCCATTTTATGTTATTGGCCTCTTCTTTATTTTATACTTCAATAATAAATTAAAATTAAAGCCCCGCGAAATCGCAGGGCCAGTTGTTTCAACGTTAAGTGTATAAATAATTATGCAGTTGCTGCTTTTGATCGCTCTGTATTTGCCGGTATAAATACAGCATTAAATAAATTCCTAAATGGTGCTGTTAATGAAAATGGCAGGTTCTTTAAATTTCGTTGCTCCAGCTGATCCAATATAACAGGTGGCGTAGCTGAAAAGTTATTTTTGAATGCATCTGCTAAGGGCCAGATCAAAAAGTTCAGTTTCTTTACCTTATCTGTTTTTTGAAACAAGACAATCGTTCCTGCAAAAGCTGTAATAAAAAACAGGTAATGAAGTGTTGCTAATATTTTGCTTGAAAATCTTGTCTTATCAATATGAAACCTGTTGCGCACATAGAAATACATTTTCCATGAAGATTTAAAATCCCAATCTTTCTTGTATGAATAAGCAGAAGCAGGATGGTAGTGAATACTATTTGCAACAGTGTAAACAGGAATGCGATAACGGTTTGTAATTCTATAAAAATATTCTGTTTCATCACCCCATAAAAATAAACCTGGTTTTGGCGTGCCTACTTTTTCTACAATGGCACGATGTATGAGTGTTCCATTAAAAAGGTGTCCGATACCTTTAATAAGTGGCTCCTTTACATCATCAATCGTTTTATAATTATTCGTGTTCCAAACAAAATCCTTTTTATTTTCTTTATTGATCACGGCACAATTTAAAAGGCTGCGATCTGGTGTGTCCACATTTAATAATACTTCCAATGCATCTTCCTTTGGATATCCATCATCGTCCATGCACCACATCCACGAGTATCCGTTTTTGTATGCCCACTTGATGGCAGTACTAAAGCCGTTACCAGGACCTTCATTTTCTTGTGTAATATGGAAAACATCTGGCTGAGCTTTCAACCATTCTTCTGTATTATCTGTGCTGCCATTATTGATAACTAAAATTGCATCCGGCCTGCGGGTTTGATTTCTGAGGGCTGCAATACATTCTGATAAGAGTGCCTGGCGATTGTAAGATACAATCAGGGCGATCACTTTTTCCATAGGAAGTACGTTTTGGTTTTTAAGAATACCAGGATCTTAATAACTAACGTACAGCGATACAGGTTATTGCATTTATTTTAAAATAAATGAGGAAATATTATTCAAATAAAATGTAGAAATGGCTTGGCTTTATTGTAGTGACTTTACTATCTGTAGTAGAAATACGGGGAGTTTTACGGTAACCCTTATAGGTGTAACCTTTTTAAATGGTTACACCTGTAAGGATTACTTCAGTATCCCATCATAAACAATCTTATAAGCCTGCACCGCTTTTTCAAGCGAATAAATAGCTTCCGCTCCCTGCTTAATTTTTTCCTTATCGAATGAAGGATTATTTACAATTTTTTCCACAGCAAGTTGCATGGATCTTTCTGAAAGATTATCCAACACAATACCTGCTTCATATTTTTCTACGATCTCTTTTATATCGCCAACACCTACATTGGTAATTAATGGGATCTGCATGGCCATGATCTCTCCATGCTTTGTTGGTGATGAAGATATTTTTGAGTAACATGGTTTTATAAAGAACAGCGAATAGCTGCTAAACGATAAAAGCGCAGGTACTTCATGTCTTTTTGCATGCGTGGTAATAATTTTTTCTGAGGACAAACCAAAACTGTTCGCTTCTGCAATGATTTGTTCATGCCTGTGCGGAGAAATAAATAAAAAACGTGCAGCCGGGATTTTATCAGCAATTAATTTACAAAACTGCATCATTTCTTTTATAAGATACCAACCACCGATTGAGCCGAGGTAACTAAAAATGATATCTGTATCTTTTATACCAAGGTCATTTCTAAATTGTTCTTTTACTGAAGCATCTATATTTAAAGGATTGAAAAGATCAAGGTCTGCGCTACATGGAATCACATCTATCGGTAACGGCTGGCCTTTGATATTTTTCCAGGCAAGCATTTCCTTTTTTGCTGCATGTGTCAAACAGGTAATGTGGTCTGCTTTTTCCATGCATTCATATTCATGTTCTTTAAAAAAATTAAATATTTTTTTATAAACAGGATTTTTCAAATTCCACATGCCGCCATCCACTCTTTCATCAGCCCAAAAACCTCTTACATCATTTAAAAAACGAATACCGTATTTTTTCTTCATCCACAAAGCAACAAGTGTTGGCAATCCCGGCCTTGTATGTACCATATCATAACTCCTTTTCTTATGAAGTGCTTTTGCAGCTTGCTTCAACCGCAGGTAATCATAAACAGAAGATAATACAGGAGGATTTTTATGGTAAGGAATACTCACCCATTCAACATAATATCCTTTAAGCAGGCTTTCAACATATTCTTTATTTGCAGAAAAATGATCAGGCTTATCGCAACTTAATATCGTGAACTGGTAGCCGAACTTACTAAGCCCGATAAGATAAGGAATCACCTGGCTTTGACCCAGTGGATCTGTCATGCCATCATATGAAATGAAAAGAATTTTTTTTATTGCCACTGATTCGCTGATTTGTTATCAGTTGACTAAAGTCAACTGCAATTGATATTGCCACTGATCCGTTGACTGAAGTCAACGGCAATAGATATATACACACTCATAACTCTTTTCCCGTGGTTGCTGTCTTCACCAACCACTATCAATTCCTTACATCCATTTCTTGTACCACATCTGGAACATCAACAGGTACCAAAATAAATTATTATAATTTCTATCTCCTTTGTAAAAATTCTGCATGATGTGTTGTACGCCTTGTTTTTTAAAAAGGCCATGTTTTTCAAACGCTGCATCGTTCATGTATTCATCTGCGTAATAACGAAGCTCTTCTTTCAACCATTTTGCAACGGGAACACCAAAGCCCATCTTAGGGCGTTCCATCATTTCTCTTGGCACATAATCATGTACAATCTCTTTTAATAAATATTTTTTATTGGTGCCTTTCATTTTAAATTGTTCAGGAAGTTGTGCAGCAAATTCAAGTACACGATGATCGAGCAATGGTTCTCGGCCTTCCAATGAAATGCTCATTCCGGCCCTGTCAACTTTTACAAGTATATCATCCGGAAGATAGGTTTTATAATCAATCGCTAATAGCTTATCAAGATCGCCCAATGATTCTTTCAACATATTTTCAGAATCAAAAAATGACCAGGCTTTTTCTCCTTTGTTTGTAAGCAAGCCAGATAATTGTTCATCAGTATATACTTGCGAAAGCAGGATATCCATGATCGCAGGTGTGCTTGCTTTTGTTTGCAGAATTTTTGAAAGTCGTTGTTTTTTAATAGAAGCTGCGCTATTACCAGCAAGTTTTACCAGCAATGAATCTGGCATGTGTTTTAAAATTTTACCAGCGGGTTTTTTCATGAATAAGGGAAACGCATTCATCCTTTTTATCATTTGCATGGCGAGTGGATATTTTGGATATCCTGCAAATATCTCATCACCAGCATCTGCACTAAGCGCTACCGTTACTTCTTTTCTTGCAAGCTGGCTCACCAAAGTCGTTGGTATGATAGAAGAATCACCAAAAGGTTCATCGCAATAATAAGGAATATCGGGAATGATTTCCTGGGCTTCTTTGGTAGTGCAATAATGTTCTGTATGATCTGTTTTTAAATATTCAGCTACTTTTTTCGCATATACTGCTTCGTTATGATCATCTTCATGAAAGCCGATGGTATATGTTTTTATTTTTTCTGATTGATGCGCCTGTAATAATGCAGTAACGGCAGTGCTATCATAACCTCCACTTAAAAATACGCCTACGGGTACATCTGCCACCATCCTGTATTTACAGGCTGATATCAATAATTCTTCCAGGTGTTTTTTTGCTTCCTGCTCGGTTATATCAAGCTTGGGTTTGTTATATCCGTCATAAGCATCCCAGTATTTATTGATAGAAATTTCTTTTTTTTCCGTAGAAAATTTCAGGTAATGCCCGGGTATTAATTTTTTTGTATGATTAAAAATAGACAAAGGTGCCATGATATAACCATATTGAAAAAACTGTTGTACAGCCTGCCCGTTTATTTCTTTTTTAAAACGTGGATGTTTATGAAAACTTTTTAGTTCAGAAGCAAATAAGAACAAATCATCCTGCCAATAATAATAAAGTGGTTTTACACCTGCCCGATCGCGGAAACAAACCATTTCTTTTGTATTGCTATCATAAAGAATAAAAACAAACATGCCGATAAAACGATCGATCATTTTAACGCCCCATGCTTCCCAGGCATGTAACATCACTTCTGTATCTGAATGTGAAATAAACTGGTGCCCAAGTTTTTCAAGTTCAACTTTCACCTCTGCATAATTATACATTTCGCCATTGAAAATGATACAAAAATTTTTGTACCACATGGGCTGGCTGGCTGCATTACTAAGATCGATGATGGATAAACGGCGATGACCCAATCCTACCTGCAAATTGTCATATTGAAAAAATTCATAACCGGCACCGTCGGGACCGCGATGAGACAATGCATCAGTACACTGCGTTAAAATCTCTTTGGAAGAAGTATTTTTAAAATCAATAAAACCTGTTAAACCGCACATGAATCTTTATGTTTTAGGAGTTGCAAAAATAATGAATTATAGCGGCTATTGATCCAATTTGAAAATGAGTTGATTTGAAAATTTGAAAATGAAATTCACATTTTATATTTTAATTGTTTTTACAATTTCGCAGTCTTTACCATGTAATTTTCAAATCTTCAAATTATTTTTCCTCTGCCGTGGTTTGTGTCCTCAGCATAAGTGTTCGGAATATTTTAAATCCTGTTTTAGAATATCGATTTTTATTGCGTCCTAGGATTGGAAAACGGATAATACGGACTGGGCGGATGAACACGGATTTATTTTTTGTTCCAAAAAATTACAGATACAACTTTCATATTGGTTTCGCCATGATGCGCAGCAGCATAAATCCGTGAATATCCGCCCAGTCCGTATCATCCGCGTTCCCATCATTGAGGTATATCTTTCGTAAAAATGTTCCGAACAGTTTTGGTGTCTTCACGAAAGGCACGAATAAAAAATTACAAAGCATCATGATCATAACCTGTGATCTGCCATTTATCGTGGGAAGAAAATGTATTCATCTCATCATCAGAAGCGAAATAGATGAATGGTGTTTTTTCAGATAAAGGTCCTTTTTTAAAAGGATTTTTAATGAAGCGATTTGATTGTAACAATTTTGCCTGTTCTCCTTTCTCCTGGCAAAATGCGATGATGCCCTGGTAATTATTTTTTAAAACTTCTTTTGATAAATACCATAACAGTCCCTTCTCAGCTTTCTTTGAATTAAAAATAAAATCGAACAGGATCATTTTTCCATTTTGAATGTAATAAATAACATAGCCCTCTATGTTGTCCTGTTCTGAATATGTGATGGTTTTATATGTGTAATTAGGATTTTTTGTTCGCCAGCTTATATGCTTTACATTTCTTTGAGCATGTATGGCGGCAGGTTGTTTGATCTTGTTTAATAAAAATTGTAACTTATTCAAATCATTTTCTTCTGTGAAACTACCTGTTGAAAATGAACGAAGCCGGGCCAGGTTGCAAAATATACTGTGCTTAAAATAATAGCGGAAATCAAACAATTGCTTCCAGCCAAACTTTAAAAAGCCTGGAGTAGATTGTGATCCACCAAAACCAATGATAAAAAATTTATTTTCTTCTTTTAAATAACGGAAACATTCAAGCGCCAGCATTTTAAACAATCCCAATCGCCTGTGTTTCGAATGGGTCATTGTATCACAGGATTGATAAATGGTACGCTCTTTTCCATCCATGATAAAATTTTGTGGCACCACGCCATAGTAAGCGCCTATTTCATTTGTTGTTGGTTCAATAGCAATAAAACCAATAAAATGACCTGCAGGATTATCAATGTATTTCCAATGAAAATAACTGATATCAACATCCTGCCCAAAGCAGTCTTTCATCAATGGGATCAGGATGGCAAAATCCGCTGCGCCGATCCTTTTAATCCTGTAATCAGGCATATCTTTTTATTTTAGAATGAAACAATTCAGTCCTGAGGATCATTTCAGGCATCGTTTCTTCAACAATATTTATACGGTAAGTATCGTGTACACTATTACCGTTAGCATACTTGTAAAGATCATTTATTTTTTCACCCACATAAAGAACATGATTGATACCTGCCTTTTCAGCTATCGCTTTAACCTGGTTATTTCCTTGTCCATTTGGCAATGCAAGTATATTTATTTTTCTATTGAGTTTTTCTTCGATCTCGGATTTGGAATCTGCAATTTCATGTTGCAACACATTTGTATCAGTGATCGTGGAAAGCACATCATGGTTATAAGTATGGCTGCCAATCTCTACATGATTGCGTGAGCATTCTATTATTTCATTCCAGTTCATCATTCTATCTAACGTTGCGACTGAAAAAAGATTTTGCTTTTCAATAATTAACTCTAGTCGTAGTTTTAACGGAATGCTCAAGAAAAGATTATATACAGCCAAATAAAAACGCATCCAGTTATTGTTAAAAGAAGCCAGGTTTAATGTGGCATTATCATGATCGAATTTTAATTCAGTAATATTATTCTTCTTACAATGAGTGAATAATGCATTCAATCTTTGTGTCCAGATAATATGGTTTTCATTGGCACACGCATTTACAATATTGTGATTGGAAGGCAGTTTGTATTTTACCAGCAATGGCAATGCATGTTCATAAAAATCATAATAACCATCATCAAAACTTAAGATGAGATGTGGTTTTGAATGATTATTTTTCGCAGGCAAACCGGCTATATCGCTGAAAGAAATAATTGAATAATGCTGTACCAAGTATTGCAGTAATTTTTCGAAAGTATCGGGACGTATTGGGTTCCAGAAAAAATCTTCATGATAAGATATCCTGTGCAGGCTAAGTACAGTAAGTTTATTTTTTTTCTGTGACCTTAAAAATTTACTTACACCTGCAATATTCAAAGCATTGAATATGATTTTTTTATTCATTCTGGGATGATTAGACTTTTTTTCCAGTTGTTTAAAATTACATTTTTATCTAACACGAAGGATTGGAACACGGATGAGACGGACTGGGCGGATGATCACGGATTTATTTTTTGTTCCAAAAAATTGCAGATATGCACTTTGTTTATTTTCCGTGATATTTTGCGTAAGCAAAATTTATCCGTGGCCATCCGCTATATCCGTCTCATCCGTGTTCCAATCATAAAAGGGAATCCTCAAACTTAATCCCTTAACACATCTTTGTAAATTTTACGAAGCGTTGCCATATGATGATCGAGTGTAAAATATTGAAGCACCCTGTTTTTACCTGCAGTGGCAAGTTGTTTTAAACGGGCTGGATCATTCTTCAATGTTTTGATCTTATCAACAAGATCATTCACATCATCCAATGAAAAGTAAACTGCAGTATCATCACATTCTTCTGTAAATGTTGGAATATTGGAAAGTAACATGGGTTTTTCCATCAGCATCCCTTCCAATACAGCCAAAGAAAATCCTTCATACAAGGAAGACATGACAAAGAGATCGTATTGATTCAAGACTTCATTCAGGTTTCCAATATGGCCCATAAGCCTTACTGTGATATTGTGATCTGCAATGTATTTTGCAAGATCTTGCCTGAGTAAACCTTCCCCATAAATATCAAGAGATATATTTTGTCCTTTAAGTTTTGTAAATGCCTCTAATAAAAATTGCTGATTCTTTTGAAGTTTCAGGCTGCCAACAGTTATTAATTTAAATGGTTCGTTATTTTTTGATTGATGGGAAGTGGCATTTGTAAAAGCTGTAGTATCAACAAAATTGTACAGCACATAATTGCGATGCTTTTCTAATTTTAAAAAACGAAAGTAATCTTCCAATGTATCTTTTGATACGCCCAATATGGTGCTGTCTCTCCTGTTGTAACTAAACCGATCAAGCCAGCCGATCCATTTCTTTTTATACTCAAAACTATTTGAAAGTGATGCCTGGATAGATGTAACCAGCGGAACATTTGCCGGACATGCAAATCTTGCCAGCACAGTGCTCCAGTACAATTGACTATGAACAAGATCAACCTTGTTTTCAATAATTATTCTTCTAAGTTTTTTTATTGCAAATGGAAAATGATAATAAGATTTGAGATCAAGGGAATAATATTTATCATATTTCAATTCATCCCCAAACTGGTTAAAGCTATCCATAGCAACAACCACGTTATTGTATTCAGCGAGGTTTTTTAAAACACCAACTACAGCCGTCTCCGCTCCGCCCCTGCCGAAGTTCTGAATGATATGAAGAATTGTTTTTTTATTGTTCACTTGACAGAGATATGCTGTTTGGTTTTAAAAGAAATTTTTTCCAATAAGAAGCTGTAAAAAATAAAGTTATTAAAAAGACAATTAAGTAAGACACTAATGTTGAAACCGCAGCACCATAATCCAACCATTTGCTGATGAAAAAATAATTGCAGCTAAGGCTTACTGCTATACAACATAATGATAAAATAAGAATCTTTTTTTTCTTTTTATGATACAAGAGAAACGAATAGAAGAAATAACAAAGCGTCCATAAAAAATTCCCTAAATACAAAAGGTAGCTGTAACGAAGTGCGGGTGCGTATTTTGCGTTGATAAAATATTTGTACAGGAATGGTGTTCCCACAATCAGGGACAAGGTTGCAACAGCCATTACCCCTACATATCCAAAAAAGAATTTCCTGATCGCAGGGTAATCAACATTTCCAGAAGAAAGCATTGCATAAATTTTCGGGAATATGTATTGCAACAACGCCATTGACAAAATATTTACCACTGCAGCAAAAACACAGGCGATGCTATAAATACCAACTGTTTCATTTTTATCAGCAGAAAAAGAGGAAAGGAAAAATTTATCAGAAGAATTCATAGCAAATATACTCGCCTGTAATGCCATGATGGGAACCGCATACAGCAATTCACTATAAAGATATTTTTTTTGAATGCGCCCAAATAGATATCCTTTTTTATTAAAATAATAAAATGCATACATGCCTGTTATCAAATAGGAAATAAATATTCCCTGTATCCTTCCTTCCCAGCGCATGGCAAAATATACAACAAGTATAAATGACAACCCGAATTCCAAAATCGTTTTGGTAATATTTGCTTTAAGATAAACCTGTGGTTCATTGTTGTCGCGTGCAAGGCCCAACAGTTGTTCGTTACAAAAGATCAGGAATGTAACAGCAGGTATCAGCCAAACAAACTTTGTTGGAAAGCCATATGTTTCCTGTAAAAAATGCCTGCACAAAAATAAAATACCTGTTGAGCATATCATCACTGCAACCGGCATGACAAAACCTGTTGAAAAAAAATCTTTGAACTCCTTTTTTTCTAATTTAAAAAAATCGGTTGAGGTAGAATGAATAATGCCGAGCGAAAGGAATGGCATTAAAAAGATCAGGCTTGTGCTGAACAAACTAAGCAATCCATTTTCGGAAGGAGTGATGTATAACGGGTTTGTAAAAACGAAGAGCAACAGAAATGAAACAACCTTGGAAAAAAAATTACTGAATGTATATATCCCTACCGACTTTACAGATGGATTTTTATAAAGTGCCTTAAAATTTGAGACAAGGGACATTAAGATTTATTATATCTATACTATTTGGATCGGCATCACTTTCAAGTGAAATACTATAACGAAAAAAATCCCGATATGTTATATAGCTACCTTGCAGGAATATCATTCACCCATTCACCCATTCACCCATTCACCCATTCACCCATTCACCCATTCACTTATTTAGTTCTCTTCACACTGTTATTCTCTAACACATATTCCTGCCTGCTTTCTTTACAGCTTGCTTTATTATAAGAATCAAATTTCAATTTATGTCCAAACTCACTGATCCAGGCAACCTGCCTGCCCGGGTTTCCAACCATTAATGCATAAGGTGGAACTGGTTTTGTAATCACGGAGCCTGCGCCAATAAATGCAAATGCACCAATTTCATTGCCACAAACGATGGTTGCGTTGGCACCGATACTTGCACCCTTACGGATAAGCGTAGTTTTAAATTCATGTTTCCTGCTTATGGCACTACGTGGATTGATCACATTGGTGAGCACCATACCTGGCCCGAGAAAAACATCATCTTCGCAGATCACTCCTTCATAGATACTCACGTTATTTTGTACACGTACATTATCACCAAGCACAACTTTGTCGCACACAACTACATTTTGCCCGATGATACAATTTTTACCAATAACGGCACCTGCCATGATATGAGAAAAATGCCAAACTTTTGTTCCTTCACCAATTTTGCAACCTTCATCTGCAAAAGATGATTGATGTACGAAATAATCCATGAGTTTTATTTTGAAATTGTTTTTAAATATTCTCCATAGCCGCTTTTACTGAGTCCTTCGGCAAGTTTTATTAATTTTTCTTTTGAAATAAAGCCCATTCTCCAGGCAATTTCTTCGGGGCAGCCGATCTTAAGCCCTTGTCTTTTTTCAATAACCCTTACATATTCACTGGCATCATTTAAAGAATCGAATGTACCTGTATCAAGCCAGGCAAAACCACGATCCAATACCTGTACTTTTAATTTTTTATTTTGCATGTAAACTTTATTCACATCTGTAATTTCATATTCTCCCCTGGGGCTTGGTTTTATATCTTTTGCAATTTGTACTACTTCATTATCATAAAAATAAAGGCCGGGAACTGCATAATTGCTTTTTGGTGCAGAAGGTTTTTCTTCGATGCTTAATACATTGAACGATTCATCAAATTCCACCACGCCATATCTTTCCGGATCGCTTACTGGGTATGCAAAGATGACAGAACCAGTTGGATTGGCCGCTTCCTGCAATAACCTGCTAAAGCCACTTCCATAAAAAATATTATCGCCCAGTACCAATGCGACTGAATCATTTCCAATAAATGTTGAGCCGATCACAAAAGCCTGCGCAAGTCCGTTGGGTACTTCCTGTTTTGCATATTGAATATTGCAACCCCATTGGCTACCGTTGCCCAATAGCCGCTGAAATTGTGATTGATCTTCGGGCGTGGTAATTATTAAAATATCTTTTATTCCTGCAAGCATAAGCGTGCTCAATGGATAATAAATCATTGGTTTATCGTAAATAGGCATCAGTTGTTTGCTTATACCCATTGTAATTGGGTACAATCTTGTACCTGATCCTCCTGCCAGTATTATACCTTTCATTTAGATAATCGTGTTTATATTATTTGAATTTAAGACAGGTTTCCGTTATTAACCTGCTACTTTAAGAACTGGTCAAAGATAAATTATTATACAGTTTAAAAAACAATATGCCGTTTCAGCAGGAGTTAAATAATAAGGCGAATGAATTTATCCATAATTTAGCCTCTCTTAATATGTAAAATACTAAAGGGCTTCGATGAAAGATAAAATTCGTATAGGTTTATTGCTGGATGGTTATATACTACCTTATTGGGTATATAAAATGTTTGAAGAGATCAACAGGCAGGGTATTGCAGAAATAAAATTAATCGTAATAAATAAACAGCCCGTTGACGTACACAGATCCATTTTCAAAAAAGCACTTGAACAATATAAAAATATATTCTACCAGTTATATAGATTGCTTGAAAAAAAGGTATCCAAACCAACGCCCGATGCTTTTGCATTAAAAGATATATCCGGGATCGTTGATGCAGATAAGGCCAAAGTAATGGAAGTAACTCCAATACAAAAAATCCATTCTGATTATTTTGAAGAGGGAGACATTGAAAAAATAAAAGAAGAGAACATTGATGTTTTTATACGATTAGGGTTTAGAATATTAAGAGGGAAAATATTGACGGCAGCAAAGTATGGAATATGGTCTTATCACCATGGTGATAATAAAGTGAACAGGGGTGGCCCCGCTGGTGTGTGGGAGTTTTTACAGCAATGGAAAGAAACAGGGTCGGTGCTGCAGATCATTACAGAAGAACTTGATGGTGGAGGAATACTTGCCAGGTCGTGGTGCTGTACGGACAATCTTTTTATTAATAGAAACCTCAATGCATTTTATTGGACTGCTACATCTCTTTTACCCCGGACTTTAAAACGATTGTATGAAATGGGTTCGGAAAATTTTTTTCTGCAAGTAGCAAAAGAAAATGAACACCCTGTTTTTTATTCTAATCCATTGTATAAAAAACCACGCAATTTTGAGTTCTTCAAATTAATAATTGCAAAATCATTTTCGATTTTAAAATACAGTTTATGGAGAATGTTTCATCTTGAGCAATGGATACTTTTATATGCCTTTAAAAAAGGAAATGATTTTTCTACTTCCATATTTCGTTATAAAAAAATGTTGCCGCCAAAAAATGTTTTCTGGGCAGATCCCTGTGTTGTTTTTGAAAATAATAAGCATTATATATTTTTAGAAGAACTTATTTACAAGACGAATAAGGGGCATATCTCTGTAATGGAAATGCAGGAAAACGGGGAGTATGGAAAACCACAAATAATACTTGATAAAAAATATCATTTATCGTACCCTTTTGTTTTTAAAGATGGAAATGATTGGTACATGACTCCTGAATCTGCAGAAAGCAATGCTATAGAATTGTACAGGTGTACCAGCTTTCCATATAAGTGGGAATTTGTAATGAACCTGGTGGAAAACGTATATGCCTGCGACCCAACGATACATTTCAAAGATGGAAAATACTGGCTATTTGCAGCAATAAGATCTTATGAAGGTGCATCCGCTTCTGATGAATTATACCTTTTCTATTCCGATACTTTATTAAGCAATCAATGGAAGCCGCATATTGCAAATCCTATTGTAAGCGATGTAAAAACGGCAAGGCCTGCAGGAAGGTTATTTATGCATAATAATAATTTGTACAGGCCGTCCCAGGATTGCTCGGAGAAATATGGACGAGCAACCAACATCAACCATATTCTTACCATGAACGAAGAAAAATATGAAGAAGTTACAGTTAACAAAATAGAACCGAACTGGGATAAAAAAATAACCAGGACGCATAGCCTCTCTTTCAGCAACGGACTAACGGTGATAGATGGTTTCTTAAGCAGAAGAAAATAAATACTTACAGCTTAGTACCATACATATCTTCATAATAATGCTGGTAGCTACCGCTTGTTACATGCTTCAGCCATTCCGTATTTGCAAGATACCAATCAATTGTTTTAGAAATTCCTTCTTCAAATTGCAATGATGGCAACCAGCCCAATTCATTTTTTAATTTAGTTGCATCTATCGCATAACGCATATCGTGACCAGCACGATCCTGAACATAGGTAATGAGTTTTTCGCTGGCTCCTTTTTCTCTTCCAAGCTTTTCATCCATTTGCCTGCAGAGTTCTTTTACCAATGCAATATTGGTCCATTCATTATGACCGCCGATATTATAAGTTTCACCAATTTTTCCTTTATGAAAAATAATATCAATAGCACGTACATGATCTTCTACATACAACCAATCCCTTACATTTTCTCCTTTACCATAAATAGGCAAAGGTTTATTATTTAAAATATTGTGAATGCAAAGTGGTATTAGTTTTTCGGGAAAATGAAAGGGGCCGTAATTATTGGAACAGTTGGAAAGCTTCACCGGTAATTTATATGTGTGGTGATAGGCTCTTACAAAATGATCGGAAGAAGCTTTCGATGCAGAGTAGGGGCTTCTTGGATCGTAGCCGGTTTCTTCAACAAAAAAGCCTTCTGCACCCAATGAACCATATACTTCATCTGTAGAAATATGATAAAATAGTTTATCGCTCATATTATCCTTCCAGGAATCTTTTGCCGCCTGCAACAAACTCATTGTACCCAACACATTTGTTTTTACAAATGCAAGCGGATCTGTTATGGAACGAT
Organism: Ferruginibacter sp.; assembly: GCA_039934735.1. Classification (GTDB taxonomy): domain Bacteria; phylum Bacteroidota; class Bacteroidia; order Chitinophagales; family Chitinophagaceae; genus Ferruginibacter. The sequence goes on from JBDTLP010000001.1 coordinate 120,087, forward strand.
CTACATGGCTCTCGGCAGCGCAATGTATCACTCCGGTGAAATGGTATTTTTCAAACAGGTTTTTTACAAATTCAAGATCAGTAATATCTCCTTTTACAAATTCATAATTGGACTCGTTTTCGATGTCCTTCAAATTTTCAAGATTGCCTGCATAGGTAAGCATATCAAGATTTACAATATTATACTGAGGATATTTCTTTACGAAAAACCTTACAAGATTAGAACCTATGAACCCGGCTCCCCCGGTAATAAGAATAGTTTGCATAAAAAGATTGAGGGGCAAAAGTACGAAAAGAAGCTGTAAGCTATAAGCCGCAAGCTACAAGCTTTAAGCTGTTGGGTTATTGAATAGGTAAATTCAAAAAGGAGTTTGCTTATAGCTTGCGGCTTATAGCTTACAGCTTCTTTTCCCTATTTTTGCACCCAATTAAAAAAATGGAAGCATATAACAAGAAACCAATACAGGTAGTTAAAGCGAAGCATAAAGAGGTGAGTGTTTTTTCTACTGATGTTGAAAATATTGATGCGAAAGTTGTGGAAGGCTTTGGTGAAGAGTGGTTGCGTTTCAACAACTTTGATGAGGATACGTTCAAAAAAATGGTCTCGATGTATTTCGACATACTTGATGAAAAGATCGTAAACAAAGACAGTTATGTAATAGATATTGGTTGTGGTACGGGAAGACAATCAAAACATATAGCCAGCATTGCCAAATTTGTAGAGTGCGTGGATCCAAGTAAGGCCATATATGCGGCAGATGTAGTATTGAAAGACGCAAACAATATAAGACTTACCCAGGCCAGTACCGAGAGCCTGCCTTTTCCTGATGAAACTTTTGATTTTGGAATGAGCATCGGTGTACTTCATCATATTCCCAATACAGAAAAGGCTATGATGGATTGTGTGAAAAAAGTAAAAAAGGGTGGTTATTTTTATTGCTATTTATATTATAATCTTGATAACCGAAGTTTTTTATACAAACTTTTATTTAAAACCAGCCATCTTGTAAGGTTACTGGTATGCAGGCTTCCAAGTGGAATAAAAAAAGTAGTATGCGATATTCTTGCTGTGGTATTTTATATGCCCTGGGTTTTACTGGCAAGATTCTTTGTGCTGATAGGCATGCGCAACTTTGCTAAAAAAATTCCACTGGCAGCTTATGAAGACAAATCCTTTTTCGTGATAAGGAATGATTCGCTGGATCGTTTCGGAACATCACTTGAACAAAGATTTTCAAAAAAAGAAGTATTTGAAATGATGACACGGTGTGGGCTAACTGATATCGTTATCAGCCCGAAGACACCTTATTATCATGCAGTAGGAAAAAAATAATGTACTGCATTTGGAACAGCTATTAATACCTGTATCTTTATCGGGTAATCGAGACTAACATTTATTTGTGCTATTCAAACAGAGTTGCATAGATTTGAACGCCAAAACATTATTATTCTAAATGCTATTCAATTCAGTAATCTTTCTTATTTTTTTCGCCGTATTTTTTTTCCTGTTCTATTTTCTAAATGGAACGAACAGGAAAATACTATTGTTTTTTGCAAGCTGTTTGTTTTACATGTACTTTATTCCGGTATATATTCTCATTATCTTTTTGACGATCCTTATTGATTATTTTGCAGCGATCGGAATAGAAAACAGTACTTCGCAAAAAGGTAAAAAACGACACCTCGTCTTTGGTATCGTAAATACCTGCCTGGTTTTATTCATTTTTAAATACCATAATTTCTTTATTGATAATTTCAATGCGATGGGTTTTCACCAGCTGGCAAACTGGCGCATTATCCTTCCCATTGGACTTTCCTTTCATACTTTTCAAAGCCTTAGTTATGTGATAGAAGTTTATCGTGGCAATATAAAAGCAGAAAGAAGCATACTCACTTATTCCAATTTTGTAATGATGTTTCCGCAGCTTGTTGCCGGCCCTATTGAACGTGCAAACAACCTGCTGCCGCAATTGAAAACCTGCGACCATGAGATTACTTATAAAGATTTTTCTATTGGGTTTCACAGGTTTTTTTGGGGGCTTTTTAAAAAGGTAGTTGTAGCAGATATCCTCAGCACATTTGTGGACGCAACGTATAATAATTACCGCTTACAACCTGGCAGCATGTTATTGGCAGGTACCATTTTCTTTGCGATACAAATCTATTGTGATTTTTCCGGTTATTCTGATATGGCCATTGGTGTAGCAAGAATGCTCGGATTTAAATTTAAAGAGAACTTTAAGATCCCCTATTTTTCAAAAGACATTACTGAGTTCTGGAGAAGGTGGCATATCTCGTTGTCTTCCTGGCTAAGGGATTATTTATATATTTCGTTTGGCGGTAGCAGGCGTGGTAAAATACTTACTTACCGCAACCTGATGCTCACGATGTTATTGGGTGGCTTCTGGCACGGCGCTTCATGGAACTTTATTATATGGGGCGTATTGAATGGCTTATACCTTTCATTTGAAAGAGCAATTAACCTTCCCCGTTGGCGACCAAAGAACTTTATTGTAAAAGCAATAAGAGTTGGTTATGTATTTACATTGATTTCTTTTTCCTGGATATTTTTCAGGGCGGTTACTTTTCACCAGGCAACAACCATCATCAACAGGATCTGCTTCCATTTCAAAGCTTCGGGTTTTAAATTTTTGGATATAAATATTTTTACTTCCATTGTGGCAGGGATTGTCATCCTGCTTGGCTTTGAATATTTTGTTTTCAGGAAATATACATTTGACCAGTTATTTGAAATGAAACGCGGTGACAAAATGCTTTCCATCTTTACGGTTCTCTTTATATTCTTAATTATCTTTTTTGGAAATGCAAATGGCAGTCAATTTATTTACTTCCAATTTTAGTTATGAAAAAAATATTGATCAAACTGCTTATAATTATAATATCGGTAATCGTCATCGACAGGAGCCTTACTTATATTTTTGACAAAGTTGTTTTTTCAAAAACGATGAGCGGCGAAACAGGTGGTACTGTTAACTATCTTATTAAAAAGAAAAAAGATAAAGATTTTTTAATACTCGGTTCTTCAAGAGCAAAGTACCACCTCGATCCTTCCTTGTTAACTAATTATTACAATGGAAACGGTTACAATGCTGGTATTAGTGGAACAGGAGGTCTTATTTATAATGATTTGTTACTGAGATTGCTCACCAGTAAAGGCATAAAACCAAAAGCGATCATGTTGCAGGTAGATATCTATCCCTATTTTACTACCGATGATGAAAAAACAGAAAACGAATTTTTACAACTGTATCCTTTTATTGGCCAAAGCGATTCATTAAGAGCATTCATTTATAGAAATGTTGATTACACAGAAAAATTTAAATTATTCTTTCACACATATCGTTACAATGGAAAATTCCTGAATGTCATTTATAATTATGCAAAACGAAAATCAGTAAAAGACAACAATGGTTTTGTAGGATTGCCTGCAAAATTTGATACTACCGGTTTCCGCATCAAAGATGATCTTGCAAAAAAACATACTTTCTCCCAGGCTAAAATAAATGCATTGCTTGGCATTGTACAAACCTGCAAAGCAAATAATATTAAGCTGAGTATTGTTTTTTCGCCATCTTATCAAAACAGCCTTTACCTTCCTGAAGGAAACACAATGATCACAACATTACTTCGCAATAATGGCGTTCAGGATATTTATGATTATTCACAGTTGGATTCGCTTCCATCCTCCTTACAAGCTCCATCTATGTGGAAAGATGCATTGCATTTAAACAAAGAAGGTGCGGCTATATTTTCAACCATATTGAATGAAGCAATAGCAGCACATCATTGATGTTGATCAAACTATTTTCCTTCCAATAAAAATAGTTGTATTACGCCGTATCAGAATCAGAATAACTGATGTACCAGTTTTTAGCATTGAGTATTGTTGCTGCATTGGATTCATCCAATACCCTTGCACCTAAATAAAGTTGTTGTGGCCTTAATTTTTCAGGTAATTTATAATACCCTTTCTTCTTGTAAGATGAATAATTAAAAGATCCGGGGAAACACCATGCCAATACAACATCAACTTTATTTTCTTTGAATAAACGGGTAGAGAATTTTAATAATTGTTCCCCTGTATTGCTATCAGCAGGATCGAATACCAGTTCCATAATATAACCGATCAATCCATCGTGTTTATGTTTGATAGAAAAAACAATGATTCCCGATAACCTGTCATTTTTATAAAGTCCGTAACGGTAATAATGTTCGCCCGGTTTATCTACATAACGCCAATTCATATACGTGGCACTTCTGTCAACACAAACTTTTATATTCTTAGCCGCTAGTTTCCAGGTTGCATCATAATCATCCCCATAATTTTTCATGGCTTTGATAACGGTATCCTTGTTTAACTGTTTGCTTTCAACAGCATTAAAAATATAATTGCTGCTCGAAAAATCAGTGTGCTTTTTTCTATTCAATAACTTTTTTATAAAATAACCTGTACTGAGTGGCTTGATTAAAAAAGGAGCTTCTCCAAAAGAGGCCCATTGTAGTTTTTTAAAAAAACCCGGCGCAGAATTATCATTTGGAAAACCATACACCAATGCAAACTTATTTTCAGCAGCTTCATGATAAAGTTTGGTAGCTAGTTTTATGAATAATCCTTTGCCACGGTGATCAATATCCGTAAGTGTATCGATGGACTGCAGCGCAGGCCTAAGTTCACCATTGATGCGAAAGATAACCGGGAGTGCTGTATATATACCAGCCATTTCATCACCCTTCATAGCATAATAAATTACATTTTTATGCAGGAGGTTTTGATGATGCAGCCAATGAAGATTTTCCATGTTCCTGTCTGCCCCGTCTTTTTTAAAACACAGCAGGTAACTTCTCAACTCTTCATCAGCAGCCGTTCCCTTAATAATCTTATAATCAGTAACTGTATTTTGCATTTTTCTTATAGTACCATTGTCATATTGTCGATCTATTCAATCACAGCTTTTATAACTTTACCTGCAAATTGACAACATGATCACTGCCTTATTTATACAGGCAGGGGTTACTTTCAAAGTTATACAATTGACTAATAATTAAAAAAGTTTCTTTATTAATTACAGCAGGTTGCATAGATTTACAGGCAGTATATTGAAATTATAAATCATTGTAACCAAAAACCGCTGAGGAATACAGAACTTCCCTGTTAAATGGATAACATAAATGAACTGATATCACCGATCGACTTTCTTCTCTTTTTCGTGTACTCAATATTGTTCTATTATATTTTAAAGCTTTTTATTTTTAGAAAAATGGAAAAGAGCTATAAAAAGCTTTTTACTGTTTTTTTTATTTTCAAAATGCTTTGTGCTTTTTTAATGACGATACTGGCAGTGTACTACTGGAAAATGTCGGACAATACCGCATATTTTATTGAGAGTAAGAACATGCTAAAATTACTCAGGACCGATTTTTCAAACATCCAATACTTTTTTTTACCTGTAGATAGTTACAATGAAAAAATAAAACTTGATAATGAACTAACCGCCACGCTAAGCAGTTTGGGACTCGAAAGTAATTTTTTATTAATAAAAATAGCCACGCTTTTATATCCTCTTGCTCTTGGCAGGTACATGATCGTTAATTTATTGTTTTCAGTAATTGCTGCTGATGGACAGTTTAAGCTTTTTATGGTGCTGAGCAAACGTTATCCTCACATAAAAAAGAATATTGGAGTAGCCGTATTGCTCATGCCGAGTGTGTTGCTTTATTCTTCTTTTATGAATAAGGAAGCGCTTTGTATGGCCTTCATGGGATTTGCCTTTTATAATTTCTTTCAAATAATAAACAAAAAGGCAATGGTAGTCAATGCGCTGTTGCTGCTACTGAATATTTATTTTATTGGGACCATGAAGATATATATCCTGGTATGTTTTCTTGTTGCTGTTGCACTTGTATATGCTATCAAAGCGATCTTGCAGCTATTGCGGGGATCATTACTCTCAAAGATTTTTATTACTGGTTTTCTTGTTATTTCCCTGGTAATCTTTTTTTCAAACCTTGATTTTTTTGATTCTTATATTCTCGATGCAGCCAAAACTTCGAATACCTTCCAGGAACAATATAGCTCTATTGACGAATCAACCGCTTTTGAGTTTGGTGAAGTGGAAACAAGTTTTGCCGGCCTTATAAAAAAAATACCGCTGGGAATTTATACCACTTACTTCAGGCCACAATTGTGGGAAGTAAACAAACCGATTTTACTGTTCAATGCACTGGAATCTTTTATCGTTTTGATCATTACTTTACTTGCGCTTTTTTTCAGGAGAAAATATATCGGATCATTACTCAGGCAGGACATGTTTGCCAGTATTTGTTTTTATTATGCACTCATCTTTGGAGCTGTGGTAGGATTAACCACTTTTAATTTTGGAAGCCTCATCAGGTATAAAATTCCGGCCGTTCCATTTTTAATGATGTTTCTTTTTTTACTGTTGCATTTTAAACCGAAAAAAAAGGAAGGCGATTTGGTGATTTGATAATTTGGAAATTTGTTGATGATAAGTTCCTAATATTTGAAGATCTTTTCATTTCCAAATTGATTTTATTTCAAATTATTTTGCTTAGCAATTAATTCTTTTGCAAGTTCGGTCATGGTGTAACTTTTGAATGCATATTTTTCGTGCAGGTAACGGTAATGAACAAGTATCTCTTCTAAAAAAGCAAAATTCTCCAGTTGATTGATTCCAAAATTATGAGGGTGCCACCAAAGATGGAACATCAGGTTATTTTTTGCTGCATGTGTCATGCTTTTTTTAATACGCCTTAAACGCAGCCAGTCAAGAAACTCCAATCTCCTCATATAAGGCCGTAAAAAACGACTGCTGGGAATATTAACCGGGAACTTTGCCAGCATATATTCTTCTGTATAACAATGATAACCTGTTAAATTAATATACGCATCCATCAACCTGAATGCCCGGCGCAATAAATTTTCTTTCTGTCCGCTTCTTGCATTATAAAGCCATGACTCTTCGTTATTCCTATAAGTGATAATGCCTGCTTCTTTGCATACTTCCAGGTAATTGTTGTTGAACTGATTCCTGGGAAAAACAATGCTGGTAATGTTGATGCCCATTTTTTTTGCTGCTTCTATGGCTGCATCCAGGTCGTCGCGAAAGTCATCTACGGTTTGCCATTGTTCCAAACAATAATAATGAGAAAAAGTATGTGTGCCGATCTCCTGGCCCGGTGCATTTTGTATCAATCGAATAAGGCCTGGTGCAAAATGATATGGATCAGATTTATAATCATCCCCAACTTTTGTATGCAGGTAATCGCCATAAGGAGAAAGATTGGCGATTTTATAATTAGGTTTGTTCTTCGGTAAATTTTGCAACAGGGATTGCTTCGTTTCAAAAAACAACATGCCTACTGTAGCAAAAGTAGCTTTGATATTGTGGCGTTGAAAACACGCAAGCATTTTTGGGATGGCTTCCTGTACGCCTGCAATATGTTGTCCATACATATCAATGGTTACAATATCCCTGATACCCCACATTAATTCAAAATCAAGTGAAATGATAAACTTGCCACCGCTATTACTAAAACTCATTGATATTATTTTTTCAGATAGCTTTCAAATATCGCCGAAAACCCGGCGCATACTTTCTTTATTTCAAAATCATTCGCCTTTTCAATTCCTTTTTGTTTATACTCGTTAAGCTTATCACGATTTTCTAAAACCCATTTCATGGCAACCGAAAGAGATGGTATGCAATTATTAGCACACAATATACCATATTCGGCTATTTCAAATTCATTTGACGCAATTTGTGTATCCAGGCTTGTTGAAGGCGCCAGTAATTCACGTGGTCCGCTTTTACAATCAACCGATAAGATCGGCAACCCACATGCCAGTGATTCGATCAATACATTTGGAAATCCTTCTGTTAATGAACTAAGCAGGAAACAATTTGACCTTGTCATATATTGATAAGGATTATCAGTAAAATCAACAAAGATCACTTTATCACTCAATCCTGATGTTTGTACTTTTTGTTTGATGCGCCCCATACTTGGACCTTTACCAATAAGTATTAGTTGGAAATCCATTTCCTTCAAAGTTGCTGCTGCATCCACCAAAAGGTCCTGGTTTTTTTCATCACGGAAGGTAGCCACATTAATGAATGTGAATTTTTGAAAACTTATTTCTTTCTCTAAAGGAATTGCCCCAAGCCGTTTTATTTTTTCAATATCAGTTGGATTTTTTACCTGGCTATATTCAGATTTGATATGATACATGTTTTTCAATGCTTCAATAGCGCCTTTTGAATTTGGCAAAATACCATCTGCTTTGGGATAGCAATATTTGAGTAATGCCACTTTAATTTTTCCTACAAAAGTGTTGCGGTTGTACAGGTCGGGTGTATAACAACGTTCACTGATCAAAACTTTTGATTTTATTCCAAATGTTTTGGCCATACCTGCAACAAGATTTGGCCTGCTCATAACCGCCAGTACCATTTCTATTTTTTCTTTATTGGCATATTTTGCTAACCGGTATGCCAGGAAAGGTAATTTAATGAACTTAAGAAATTCATTTTCGTAGCGGTCAGATTTTTCAATAAAATGTATCTTCTGATCTGCAGGAATTTCATACTCGATATCCGAATTCATTAAAACCAGGTGAATGTCGTATCTATTCCTGTCAAGATTATTTACAAGATTTGCCACTACCCTTTCAGCGCCTGCGCCTCCAAGTGAATAGGTAAATATGACAATCTTTTTCTTCATATCTTATTACGTTGGTAAAAAATCAATGCCAGATATAATTTGTGATTGGCAAAATAAGGTAAAAAGCTATTGCTAACATATTTTCATTTAGCAAATGAACCCTGTTTGCTTAAAATGGTAAGAAGCATATGTTGCTTCCGGGTATCAGGTTTATTTTATTGCGAATTTATTTCCTCGAATAAATCCTCCCATTGATGAATAATTTTTTTAACATCAAAGCGGTTTCTTATAAGTGTACTTATTTTATTCCTGTCAAACGAATAAGCCAATGCTTTTACAATAGCAACTGCAAAATCTGCCTCATTTTCAGTTTCCACCAATATTCCGGTTTCATTATTTATTATTAACTCGCCAATACCGCCGGGTGCATTAAAGGCTACTACGGGAATTCCTATCGCATTGGCTTCGAGCAAAACATTGGGAAATCCTTCAAAATGAGAACCCATTAAAAATAAATCCGGGTTAGCAACCTTTGCAAAGGGTTGGTCTGAGCCTCCAGGCATAAACACTTTATTTTCAAGCGAAAGCTCTTTGATCAATTTTTCCAATCCGGGCCTTAATTCACCTTCGCCGATGATGGTATATTCAAACGGAATAGTAAGATGTGCCACTGAACGAATGAGCCGTTCTACTCCTTTTAATTCTATCAGCCGGGCTACCGTTATCAATTTGGGAATGCTGCCAGTTGCATTATCCGTGTTGAACCAATTAACAACCGGCGGCTGAACAGCGTTATTAATGATACGTGCCTGTTTTGCAGGAAACTGGTAATGATGAACAAGATCATCCTGCATAAATACAGATTGACAAATAACAAGGTCCAGTTTTTTGTAAAATTTACGTGATATCCAATTGTAAAAACCCGGGTTCCAGTTGGTAGGCGAATTCTTGCTCATAATACTGGATTCTCTGCCAATGATCTTCATGCGTTTTGGAAACAGCCATCTGAATATTCCGAAAAATAAATTCAGATGGTTGGCTGCCGTTAAAATGATATCGGGTTTTAGCTTCCTGGAAAGTTTGGCAATCGCAAAAAGTGATTTTCTTACACTCGGTATCTTTAGATCAATGATTTTAATAGCAGGATTAGTGATCTCAAAAAACTGGTCAGCATTATTAAGTATTGTAAGCGTTACATCAAACTTATCCGTGTTAATATTATTACAGATAATGGAAATATTTCTTTCCAGCCCCCCACATCCGAGTGAAGGAACAGTGATCAACAATTTAATTTTCGTGTTTGGCAAATATTTTACTTGAAGGTAAACCTGTTAATTAGAATGACTAAAATGAGTTCAAAATTAATTTTTTTTCTTTTGAAAAACATATTCGTTACAGCCCAGCTTACCGCCACAGGTGCGAAGGTTTTGAAGTTGGTATCCTTTCTTTTTATAAAAATGAAATATTTCTTCAGGCTTAGAAACTTCAAATGGGTAACCACCGATCCAATCTATAACATCATAATAATAGTTCATACCCCTCACCCTGTTGTAGTTGGTCCACAAACGAAAATACTTCATGGGCCGCAGTGTAATAAGGCATATAAGAAATAAGAGGGTTTCTCTGCATACCAGGAATAAACTAGAGTAAACAATTTTGAGGAAGCCTGGAAGCCAGTTGTATATTTTCTTAATGATCGTCCAGCCCTTGCTTACAAAACCCTGGTCATTGTATAAGGCAATGTACAACTGTGATTCATCGGCAACGAGCATATCTACATTTTCAAGTGCCAGCCACATATTTCCGGTATGGTGCAATACACCCCATGAGTAAACGATGTCAAATTTTCCCAGCGACCTTATATAATCAGGATCCAAAGCAGAAGCCTGTTCCACTTTCCAATTCTCATCATCTTTAAAATAACGCTGTTTCAACTCACGGGTACATGCAACCGATTGTGGATCATAATCGAATGAAAATACAATGGCCCCAAGCCTTCTTGCTGCAAGGCTGAATAAGCCGCTTCCTGATCCGATATCAATAAAACGTTTTCCTTTTAGGTCGCTACCCAGGAAAGAAATCAGTGATTCTTCAGCAATTTTGATCCTGTCTTCATTCAGCAGCTTTAGAAATTTGCTCCAGTTCTTACCAAACTCAAAACGTTCACCACTTGCTACTTCCTGCTTAAAATTATTGCTCATTGTTTCTTTTTATAATATGCATGTAAGGTGGTTATCCTTATACCCTGAATATTTACCGGGCTGCAAAAATAATGGCATTTTTGTTATAAGATGTAATATGGTTATGATTTCAGTACGCCGGTAATAGCCATTCCATGTTTCTTATTAAAAGAAATGAAATTGAAGAGCCCCATGGAGAAAACGATGATACATACATTCACAGCCAATCCGATGCCGCTGTAGAGGTAAGTAAGTGTGCAGGCGCTCACCAGGTTGATAACAACAATGGCAGAGATGTTTCTGATGGAAGCTTTTTTCTGGCCTTGTATAACCAGCAATTGAAAAAAGAAAGAAGCATACGGCGAAAACAACAGCGCAATACTCATAATGCGTAATATATCTGCAGCATAGCCAATATCTTCTTTGGCCGTTTTACCAGTTACCAGGTGTACAATAAAATCAGCACAAAAAAACTGGATAAGCGCCAATCCAAAAAAGCACAATGCAAAAAGAAATACAATCCTTCGCACATTTTTAAGATACGTAATTATAGATGTGGCATACAATTGCGAAAGATGGGGATAAAAAGTACGGTTAGCTATATTGGTTAACATTCCTACAGCATTGAATATTTTTTCTGCAACAGCATATTGCCCAACGATCAATGGATTGGTAAATCCCTGTAAAATAAAAATATTCACGGATGAATAAAAAGGCGCCAGGATAATACTGGTAAATACATAAGCGCTTTCTTTCGTCATTGCTATTATAAAAGCTTTGCCGGGAAATTTTAATTTAAGAGAAACATACGTACTTAAGATGTATACACCCAAAAAACCCGCAATAAGATTTCCGGCTGCCAGGGCTACTATTACATAAATTAAATCTGATTTTTCTTTTACAAGTAAGAAAATAAGCAACAGGGATGCGAGCTTTGAAACAAAAGCAACGATGGTAATATTCCTCATTTTTTGAATGCCCTGGAAAAACCAATCAGGAAAGAGCAGGTTACCCAAAAGATAAATACATGAAATAACGGCTAATAAAAAGTTAGCCCTTAACCATGAAAAAAAGATGCAGCTCAGCAGCAACAATATCACCGAAGAAATAAAAAGAATGCCTTTAATAATATAAACGGTAGAAATAACCTTATGTGTTTTTTCTTTATCCAGCCTGCTTTCTGAAATATGTTTTGTAGCTGTTAATCCAAAACCAAAGGACACGAGCATATCAAAATACATGATGCCGGTTTGGATCAATGTAAATGTTCCAAAACCCTCAACGCCCAAAACCCTTAAGAGGTATGGAAAAGTAATTAATGGAAAAAGTATGGTGAGACCCTGTACTAATGAAAGAGAAATAAAATTATGAACAATGCTTTTTTTATGTTCACTCATTTTATGATGCGTTTTCCTCAAAGATGGCAATAAAATCTTCTAGTCCGCCACTTGCTTTATTGCTTGAATTAATAGGAAGAATTTTATACCCCAATGCTTTTAAGAAATGGATGCATTGATCCTTTACACCTTCTAAATGGGTATCGTGTGTTGCAAGTAATATTTTAGGGTGATATTTTTCCAACGTATTTTTTGCTCCAACAAGCACATCGTATTCTGCACCTTCTACGTCAATTTTAATAATGCCGGGTTTTCTGTAGCCTTGTTGTAACAATGAATCCACTGAATAGCTTTGTACGCTGAATGTATCTTGTGCTCCTGTATAAACGGATGATTTTTCTATGTAAGTATTTCCTTCCATTGTTCCCTTATTTTCTGAAAAGGAAACCTTTTTATCAGCGTCCGAGATGGCGAAAGGCATCAGTTTAATATTATCATTTTTTATGAACTTCCTATTCAATTCAAGGTGTTTGTTGAATACACGGATATTACCTGGCATTGGTTCAAAACTATAGATCACCCCGGTTTTAATATATTGATTTGCCATCAATGCATAATAACCAATATTGGCCCCCAGGTCGTACAAAACAGTATCTTCTTTTAGCCAGGAACAAAAGATCTTTAGCGCTTCGGGGTCTTCGTATGTCCCCAATATATAATCATAATTATAAGAAGTATTCCAAAGGTACCCTTTCAGTGGCCCGTCAAAAACAGTAATGAATTTTTTTCTTAAAATATACCGCTTGAATTTTATCAGTCCAAACAACCACTTAGATTTTTTTAAACTCATCTGAAATAATAATACTTAGTTGATGAAGAGAAAAATGAAGAAAAAAGTATTACTAACTAAATTAATAACCCCTCCCATTTTAGTTTCTATGCGGCAAAAATAAGATAATTATGCCTCATATACCATTTGACAACCGAAGGCATTTTACAAATTCACCCAGGTAGTTCCATCGAAACCCTGTAAAACCGGGCCACCGGGGCAATCGGTACAAAACCTGATCATTCCTACAACCGGGGTAGCAGGACGTTCTGCGGTAGTACCTACAGGAACGATAATAGCACCTGTTCCTTTTACATCAAGTTCTGCACGTGGTGTATTGGGGCCTGGTTCATTGGTCGTATTGATACTGGTAAATCCATTTCGCAACATGGTAAAACTATTTCTCCGGGAAAGGTTGCCGGATCCGTTACCAATAGCAAATAGCATTTCTTCCTGTTCAAAACTTACACCCTGTAAGGCAGGAATGGTATCATTAAAATGCCCAAAGGCACTCATTGCATGGCTGTTGGCAATGGTATTATAATTAGCAGATAAGCTGTACACATTGGTAGGACGGTTATTTCCACCCAGCGCAACCGAGCCATAACCTGAATTTATGTTATTCAGCCCTGCGCTGAAGGTTCCGGAGCCAGCAGTAGTTCCTGGTATGGATAAATTTTTTGTAGTAAGATTATTTTGCCCGAATGAAGTACTATACTGGATATTACTCTCGATAACATTATTCAATCCTCCTGTTATGGACGCATAGCCGCTATCTTTGTTTCCTTGTCCGAGTGCTATTGCAGCCTGTGAGTAAACGCTATTTGCTGAGCCAATTGCGCCGAGGTTTGTTCCATCAGCAATATTATTTATGCCGAAGACACTATTTGCACTGCCTGATTTTATAATATTGCTTTCACCACCCGCCATATGGGAACTTCCAGTGAGTACCTGGTTGCTGACACCAAAGAGGCTGCTGTAATTTGCGGCAGTTGTATTATTATATCCCGAAAGTGTATTTCCTCTTCCCGACTGGATAATATTCAATTCCCCCATAGCCATATTGGATGAACCACTGTTTACCTGGTTATTGTATCCAATAGCATTACTATACAATACATCGGCCCTGATGGTATTATTTATACCAGCTGCCAGTGACGCATAGCCGCTATCTTTATTTCCCTGGCCCAATGCAACTGCGGATAAATAAAATACATTGTTGTCTTTGCCAATAGCACCCAGGTAGCTGCCATTTGCAAAATTGTTTCTCCCGAAAATACTATTTGCATTTCCTGCTTTTACTGTATTATTTTCACCGGCAACAATATGTGAGTTTCCGTTAAGTATATTATTGGCCGTACCAAGTGTATTGCTGAAATTGCTGCTGTCGATGATGTTGCCAAAACCGATACCTGTTGAGCTCCTTCCACTTTTAATAATATTGGACTCACCAATTGTCATATTGGATGCACCCGCATTTAACTGGTTATTATAACCAAATGATGAACTATACTGTACGCCGGCATTTATTATATTACCGAGCCCTGCAGCTATTGATGCATAGCCGCTATCCTTGTTGTTCTGCCCCAATGCAACGCCCGATTGAAAAAATAAACTATTGTTGTAACCAATGGCTCCAAGATAACTTCCGTCGGCAATGTTATTTTGTCCGAAAATACTATTGGCATTGCCAGATCTGATGGTATTATTTTCCCCTGCAGCAATATGAGAGTTACCTTTTAAAATATCATTGCTTGTACCAAATGTGTTGCTAAAATTACTGCTGTCAATAGTATTTGCATAACCTGCTGCAGTAACGGCCCTTCCACTTTTAATTATGTTCGATTCTCCAATAGCTGTATTGGATGAACCGGCATTTATTAGATTGCTATATCCAAATGAAGAACTGTATTGTACCCCCGAGCGAACCGTATTGCTAACTCCGCCGGTTATAGATGCATAACCACTATCCCGGTTATCCTGTCCCAAGGCAACCCCCGATTGGTTATACACAATGTTTCCTTTCCCCATTGCCCCAAGATAACTGCCGTCTGCAAAATTATTTTGCCCGAAAATACTATTGGCGGTACCGGCTTTGACAGTATTATTTTCTCCTCCAACAAAATGTGAAAAACCAGCATAAATATCATTACCATTTCCAAATGCATTGCTGAAATAAACAGTATCCAGCATATTTGCGTAACCCATACTCACATTGGCCCTGCCAGCTTTCGTGATATTTGCCTCGCCCATGATGGTATTTGAAGAACCACCCCTGATCTCATTCAGGTAACCCAAAGCATTGCTATAAGAGGTAAGGTTGTAAATTTTATTCTTCAATCCCATTGCTAAAGATGCCCAACCAGAATCAGTATTTTCCTGGCCAAGCGCCATGGCCGACTGGTAAGCAGTAATATTTTTATATCCTAACGCAAAGCTGTAATCGCCGGAGGCTGTATTCTGGTAACCCATGGCTGCTGATCCCGAACCAGAAGAAGTATCTGTTAAACCAAAACTCCATGAATGTATTCCTGATGAAGCCGAATTAAATCCTTCAGCATGGCTGTAATCGCCACTTGCAAGAAGCCCTTTACCCGTTAATGAAATGATACCTTTCTTATTTCCGCGTACCCCTACAGTGCTATCGTTGGAATGGTAGGGCCATAATGTAGCGGGTGCCGACACATTACTGCTGATACTTGCCCAAACATTGTTTGTTTTATAGAGATAGATACAATTACTATCAATATTAAAAATGATCATCCCATTCACCGGAGATGGGATGGCCTGCATTTGAACCGTTGTCATCCTGGGCAAAGTGAGTGCCTTTGAAGTACTTTCCAATTCCAGCAATGATCCCTGCGAAATAGTTCCGGGATTGTTACCAATTTTTACCTGTGCTTTTACATTTGCAAATGCAATAAGTGCAGATAATAAAATAATGGCCGCTTTTTTCATAACAAATTTTTTATACAAAATATCTAGTTCATATTTATCCAGGTTGTTCCGTTGAAATATTCAAACTTATTTGTTTCCTTATTGAATCGGATCATTCCAATCACTGCTGGCATTTTGGTAACGGCATCCAGGTTGATGGGGCTGAGGGCAAAATCATGAACCTTTAACCCATTCCTATACGTTAATGCATAGGGGCTTGAAAAACCATTGTAACCCACCGAATCCGTTGCCGATATGGGCATGTTCATCGTTAATTTAATAAGGGAATTGTTATCAAGTTTAATATCATGTATTTCCAATAAGGGGTTATTAAAATACAGAGAACCCGCAATGAGTGGATTGATGGTTTCAATTGAATTGCTAAAAGGCGGCAGAAAGTAAAGCGTGCTATCATTGTGATAGCTGGTAAAAAAATAAGGTGCTTCTCGTTCTCTTGTAATAGTGTAATCATAAATTACAAAACGCCCGGTGGAATCTTCTACTTTAAAACTAATTGTATCGAGCCGGGCGATAATATTACCAACGGGAACAACGCCATTCAATATCCCGGTATTTGTATCAATCGTTAACCAATCAGGTGCTCTCAATAAAGAATACTTCAGGGCTGCATCATCAGGTGTTGTATTTAAAGTAAAATTGTTTTTTATATTATAAGAATAATTTTCGCCATTAACGATAGAATCTGCAGGCAGGGTTTGTAAGGATGCTTGTTCATTTCTTATAAAAGCCTGTATTACTTCCCATGAACGTTTTGCTATAGCATGGGTATTTCCTGTTTCATCAAGATAAAATTTATAAGTGCCGCCAGTGCCTTCCAACGCTTTTGCAACAGAATCGATATAATATATATGTTGAAATGAACCTGAAAAACAACAATTATCATAACGGTTATTTATCTGCAACATTTTTCTTGCGGGTGCCAGGCAGGCAAGTGTGTACATTTCATGCAGGTCAAGTGTACTATACAATGGCGGATAGAATTGTTCATAATCTCCCTCGGCATAATATTTCAGTCTTACCGGCATCGGCCAGGAACCCGCAACGGGGAATGAACAACTGATAGAAGAATCCAAAGCAGGATATATAGAAGTTGTCCAACCACCACCCGATAATCCAGCCATATAAATAGAACTATAATTGCTTCTTCCCAAATGATTCAGTGATGCGATCAATGCTGTAAAGAAAAAAGACAACGGATTTTGATAATGGCCGTCAAGAATAAGTGCATCATGATTATTATATCCGCATGTGTAGCCAAGATGCGCCGGAATTTGATAATTGATCATGGGTACAGCTAGAACGGTATAACCATCTGCCAGCATAGCAGGTATAATTATGCCTGGCTCTGTTCCAAAGCCATTGGCAACTACATCTTCGATGGTTGAAATGGCGGCACAATGCCCGGACTGATAAATAAATAATTTACCATTATTATTATGCGGATGAAAAAGATAAACGGGCACAGGTTCAGGAAAATCCGTAGCATTGTTTGACGGATTTATAGCAAACCTGTCAATGGAATCAAGGTTTCCTGCAGGATAAAGCAGGGGGCTGTATGGGAAACCTGCATAATAATCAAGCGTACTTACATTCGTAGTAATTGTATCCGGAAGAATATCATATGGAAAATTGATGCTGCCAAAAATCATATTCTTTAAACTATCCCTATAACTGGAGGCATTAGCCGCCGTTACCCTGATATGCCCCACCCTTTGTGCCAACACCGGTTGAAAAAAAGCAATAAAAATAATCCCCAGGAGAAAAGATCCTGGCAATCGTATTTTATTTTTTGAATGTGGAAATTTCCTCAATCGATAAGTTTAGTGTTAGCACATAAATGGATGCAGACAGGGGCTATTCCGCAGCCTTCAAATATAACGATATCTCAATAAATGAGCAAGTTTGGCAACTGCTATATAACAGTATAGGATACAAGATGTTGAGCCAATTAGCCAATTCTAACAACATAACTTAAACAAGTATTTGCAACCAGTATCCCGCTTCCAGTATCTTTGCAGCTATGCATTATGCTTCAGTAGAAAATATAAGTAAGTCGTTTGGTATAAGAACGCTTTTTAAAAACATAACATTAAACATCGAAGAAGGGGATAAAGTTGCACTCGTGGCAAGAAATGGCAGCGGTAAATCTACATTGATGAAGATCATTGCCGGGCTTGATACGGCTGATTCAGGTACCGTGTGGGTACACAAGGATATTAAAACAGTGATGCTTCAGCAGGACAATGACTTTGATCCCAATAAAACAATTTGGGATAACGTGTTGCGTTTAGACAACCCCGTTGTGAAGGTGGTAAAAGAATACGAACAGTTCCTCGAAGAAGGATCCGATGATCATGATAAATTGGGCGACCTCATGGCGAGCCTCGATGACCTGAATGCATGGACATTTGAAAGTGATCTGAAACAAATATTGGGGAAACTTAATCTTTATCACCTGAATGAAAAAGTGGGCAACCTTAGTGGTGGACAAAAGAAACGTGTTGCTTTGGCGCAGGCATTGATTGAAGCAGAGTTGCATGAAGGCCGTTGCTTATTAATATTGGATGAACCTACCAACCATTTGGATGTATCGATGATAGAATGGCTGGAAGAATATTTAAGTGCACAAAAAATAACCTTACTACTGGTTACGCATGACCGCTATTTTTTAGATGCCGTGTGCAATGAAATTGTTGAGATAGATGAAGAAAAGGTTTATGTGTATAGAGGAGATTATGATTATTTCTTAGAACAAAAAAGTTTACGCCTGGAAGTTCAGCAAAGTGAATTACAAAAAGATAAAAATATTTTCAGGAAAGAACTGGAGTGGATGCGCAAACAACCAAAGGCACGTACTACTAAAAGTAAAAGCAGGCAGGATGCATTTTCCGAAGTAGAAGAAAGAGTAAAACAACAAAAAGATGTTGCAGAAGTAAGCCTGCAGGTTAAGATGACAAGGCTTGGTGGAAAAATACTTGAACTAAAAAAAGTAAATAAAAGTTATGGGCCATTAACCATCATGAAAGGTTTTGATTATACTTTCAAAAGAGGAGAACGCATTGGAGTGGTAGGAAAAAATGGTGTAGGAAAATCTACATTTTTAAAAATTGCCTTGCAACTTGAACAGCCAGACAGTGGAAAAATAAATCATGGTGATACCGTTGTATTTGGAAATTTCAGCCAGGATGGATTACAATATAAAGAAGACAAACGTGCTATTGAATATGTGAAAGCAATGGCAGAATTTTTTCCATTGAATGATGGAACAAAAATTTCTGCAAGTATGTTCATGGAGAAATTTGGCTTTACTGCTGAACAACAATTTACATTACTAAGTAAATTAAGTGGTGGTGAAAAAAGAAGGCTTCATTTAATGAGCATTCTTTTTTTAAATCCCAATTTCCTGGTATTGGATGAACCTACCAACGATCTTGATTTACAAACCTTACGTACATTGGAAGAATTTTTATTAGAATATCCAGGTTGTATTTTAATCGTTAGTCATGACCGTTATTTTATGGATAGAATGGTGGATCACTTATTTGCTTTTGAAGGTGATGGTGTGATCAGGGATTACCCGGGAAACTACAGTCAATATCGGGAGGCAGTATCGAAAGGATTGCTTACAGATAAAGAACAGCAGATCATGGTGAGCAGGGAGGAAACCACCGATGACCGAGAACAGACAACCGAAAAGCAGGGGGCTAATCCTGTAGTTCAGAAAAAATTATCTTTCAAAGAAAAATTTGAACTGGAAACTTTGGAAAAAGAAATGCCTGCTTTACAGGAAGAAAAAAAGAAACTGGAAGAAAAGATGAGCGGCAATATTCCTTACGATGAATTACAAAAAGCATCGGATCGTATAACGATTATCATTCAGCAATTGGATGAAAAGGAAATGAGATGGCTCGAACTAAGTGAGCGGCAGTAGCCTGTCTGCGATTGCAGGTCCTGGGAGTAGTTTGAATATTTGCTTAGATTAAAGTCTAAAATAAATGTTCTATATACAACGTACAATATTCAATACTCAACGAAGCGAATAATATTTGCGTTAAACTAGCTACAACCTCACGCAAAGAAGCACAGAGTGCATAAAAGTTATCACTAAACATTTATTATTCCCCAGGTGGAGTAAAGAGTATTTGCTTTTTTCTATTAGGTAATACTATCGCTGGGGGTAATATCAATTGTTGTGTTTCAAATTTTGGAAAAGCGCAACTGATTTTTTCATGCTTTAATTTGATAAAAGAATCAATCACTTGAACCATATTTAAAAGCAATGGCCGAATATTTCCATGTTGAATAACATTAATAGTATCTTTCATGAAGATTATATTTAGAGAAACTATAGCACAATCCTCGCAATGATCATCAAATGTTTTGATGCTTGTATCATTTTTAATTTTAGATATAAATGAATCGATAATAAAATTAATAGAATCGGGTAATAGCCCATATTGTAAAGTATCGGATTTATTTGAAGCTATAAAAATTTTATCTTGGTTAACCAAAAATGCGAAACCTCTTGTCCAACCGTTCGAATAAGATATTTCAAAACGCTTAAACTCAGTTGTGGATTTTATTTTAGGTTTGTTTATTTTATTTTTGCAACCAGCTAAAAAAAGGAAAAGCAGAAGAATGCTAAAAAGGGTTTTAGTCATAACATTTCTAAAGATGAAAGTTATATAAACTTTCCACAAATAATATACGGTATTTATTATTGGGACATTTATTTACTGGAAAATAAATACAATTGCGTGTTTTCTCCCTTGAGTATTGAATATTGAGCGTTGATTATTGAACATTTCTTTCAGCGCATCCAAAATCATAAAGCTTCCAAAAATATAGCAAAAATCAATTAGCAGATTCACCGGCTCCTTGTTCCTTATCTTCATTCTTCTTAAACTCAAGTCTCCCAAACTTCCAGGCAAAGTTGATTCCTATTGACCTGTTTGGATATTTACGTTCTGCATTTATTGTAAATCCATCGCCGGATAAAATCGTTTTCTGTTTTAGATATTCGCTGAAAATATTATTGAGTGTAAGTGCAATGCTTCCTTTCTTTTTCCAGAATTGCCTGCGTATTGCCATCGTGTAATAGGTATAAGAAGGGTATCTTCCCTGTGCCTCATGGCGTGGCGCATTAAAGTTTCCAAAAAATTCTGCAAGCAATGCATTCGTAAACTGGTAGCTTATATTTATATTAAACCGATAATTAAAACTATTGTAATTATATCCTTTATCAATTGTATTGATGGTATGTCTTTCAAACAAAAACAAATTCGTCCTGACGTCTAACTTAGGTGTAAAGTGAAAATCACCAAATAAGTTGAGCCCGATATTATTTTCTCTGCCAATATTCTGCCGGGTATTAATGGCGACATTTGAATAAACAGAATCTCCAATTAAACGGGATGTATAATAAACAATATAAGGTTGAATATCATGATCGTTGATTCGATAAAATAAATTTACCATCATGGATCCTTTTTTTCCGAGGTTTCTATTGTAAGAAAGTTCATACCGATGTCCTATTTCCGGTTTTAAATATGGATTGCCTGTTGAAATATTTTTAGGATCGATCGTGTTTATAAAAGGATTAAGGTCTTCATAATCCGGCCGTTCAATTCTTTTTGAATAACTAAGTTTTATGGTTTGCTCGCTACCAATCTTTTTAGAGAAAAAAACAGAAGGAACAAATGTATTATAACCAGGTGCTTTTACCTGTTGCTGGGCATTGGAATAATAATCGTCTATTTCTGTACGCTCATATCTTCCTCCAATTTTAGCATCAAATAATTTTGCAACAGGAAAACTTAACTCTGCATAAGCAGCATATACTTTTTGTTTATACATAAGGCTATTGGATAAAAAATGATCTGCTTCATAATTTTGTGATGTAGTGTTGTAGCTATTAGCATCTGAACTGCTTTTAATATCATAAAAATTTGCTTTAGTGCCTATGCCAAGTTTAATATCGTTTTTAAATGGTTGTGTGTAGTCAATGGTAAATTCCGTTTCCCTTGCTGTTGAAGGATTACTGCTTTTAGTTCCATAATACAAAGAATCCGCAGGCAAAGAAAATTGTTCATTAAAAATACTGCCATCATCATTTCCTTTACTGGAATTAAAACCAATCTCAAGTTCCTGGTCTTCCTTTACAAATGTTCTTTTATAAGTAAGTGAAATATCTGTATTGCGGTTCCTGAATAGATTGCCTGAATTTGTCAGAGAAAGCATATCCGGCAGTCCGCTATTCTTATCCGCCTGGAATGCCTGGTTCGTGTGTCCGTTGCCGTCAAATCCAAAATAATTAAAAGAAACAGTGCCGGAAAAGTTATTCATTTTTTTGTAGGTCCAGTCAAAACCTGCGCCTGTTTGAAAACCCTGCCGGTGAAAATTCCTGTTTGAAGATTGTTGCAGCGTGCTGGTAATATTGCTATCTGTAGTTACCCGGTAATTATTACTATTTTCCGTAGAGGGTAATCTTTTATTGCCACTGATAAAAGCATTTACACCAAAATTATTTTTCCGGACATTGAAATTAAAAGATCCGGATTCATACCTTGTACTGGCTGTTAGAGAAATATTTCCATTATATCCTTTTGAATTATTCGATTTCAAAATAATATTGATGATACCTCCCATTCCCTGTGCATCATATTTCGCACCGGGGTTGGTTATTACTTCCACACTTTTTATTTGGCTGGCTGGTATTGATTGCAATATATCTGCTACATTACTACCAAAAGCAGTAGATGGTTTTCCATTTATTAAAAAACGTATTCCTGAATTGCCCGCCAACTGTACATTGCCATCAGCATCAACTGAAACCTGCGGAATTTTTTTTAATATATCTGTTGCAACTCCTGATTGAGAAGTAACATCTTTCTCCGCATTAAAAACAAGTTTATCAATTTTGTTATCAATTAATTTCGTTTGTGCGACAACGGTAACTCCCTGCAAAGTGTTTTTTTGAGAAGCCAGTAGAATATTTTTAAGATCGATGATCGCTTCTTTTTTATTTATAACCAGGTCGTTTATAGTATGGGGCTTATAACCAATGCATTCAAATACGATCTTATAAGTACCCGATGGAATTTCTGACAATGTAAACGATCCCTCTTTATCTGTAGTTGTTCCGGTTAGCAATTTTTTATCGGCATAAGTAAAAATGGTGACCGTTCCATATTCAAGCGGTGCTTTTGAAGCAGAGTCTTTGAGCACACCTATAATATTATTGCCAATACGCTCTTGTGCAGTTACAAATAAGGTGGCGGACATTATGCAGAGAAACAAAATTATTTTTTTCATCAATTTTTAAATTCACCGCAAATGTCTGGTTGAATTCTGTTTAAATTATGTTTTGTTCTAAAAATATTTAATGAAAATTTTGAAAGGCATATTTTCATTGCAAACGGCCATCACAGCATACCGAAAATAGCGATACGAGCACTGCCTCTTATCGATTTGCAATAATTTTAATTGGAAAGAAAAAAAGAAAACCTTGAGCAGCTATTTTCAAATAAAGCTAAAAATAATCCTACACAAACTCATAACTCTTAATTCATAATTCTAAACTCCCTACACCCACCGGTTCTTATGTGCCATCGAAATCACCTGCGCCTTTGAGTTAACATGCAATTTTGTATATACGTTTGCAATATGTTTTCTTACCGTTAGTGTACTTATTCCCGTTATCTCTGCGATTCTTTTGGCATCATATCCATTTACGATATGTTGAAGTACTTCAAATTCACGTTCTGTAAGTAGGGTTTCAACCGCAGAAGTATTGGGAGGGTTTTTAGCATTGGCTATTTGTCCAAGTATTTTTAAAGCCTTGCGTGCAATGGCCGGGCTCATGGGTGCTCCTCCAAAATCATACACTTCCTGTATAGCATCACGAATGGTGAGGTGACTTTCATGTTTTAATAAATACCCGGAAGCACCTGCCTGTATCGCTTCAAAAATAGTATCGTCATCTTCAAAAACAGTGAGTACAATAAAATGAATGGAATGATAAATTGCTTTCGCCTGTTTAATTGTTTCAATGCCATTTAGGTTTGGCATTTGTATATCCATGAACACGACATGTGGCATAAGATCAACAGGCAGATTCCTCATCTTCTCTAAAAAATCAATGCCATCAACTGCCTGGAGACTAATCTCCAGCTCTGGAAAAGAAGCTACTTTTTGCAAAAAGTTACTCCGGTTCACGGCATTATCATCAACCAGAGCAATCTTCATGTTGGTTTTTTATTTTGAGTAAAAGTGATGAATTGCTAATTAGGGTGAAATACTTAGTTTGTAGTATGGTGGGTCAATGGGTGAATAAGTGAATGAGTGAATATGGTTTTATCTTTAAAGTTTACTAATTCATTCACCTATTCACCTATTCAC
>JBDTLP010000002.1:0-95619 GCA_039934735.1 Ferruginibacter sp.
GATAGCATTGCTGAATCTTTAATAACCAATCTTGGATTTTTAGAAAAAGGTACCATTGGCATTGCATTCATTACACTTATTGGTGCTGCCATCGGTCTCATGAATATCATGTTGGTTGCGGTGAATGAAAGGACCAAGGAGATTGGTCTTGCCAAAGCTCTTGGTAGCACCCGGAAAGATATACGCACCCAGTTTTTATTTGAATCCGTATTGATAAGCCTTATGGGCGCAGTTGCCGGAATCGTTTCTGGTATCTTAGTTGGAAATTTGGTTGCCCTTTTGTTACATACCGGTTTTGTAGTTCCCTGGGGCTGGGTAATTGCCGGTATTTTTGTTTGTTCCTTCGTTGGCCTCGGTGCAGGCTTATATCCCGCTCATAAAGCATCTAAACTTGATCCTATTGTTGCCCTGAGGTACGAATAACCGGGACAAATTCAGGACTGAAAAAGTTGCGTGGAGTACTTAATTTTTTAAATAAAAAATTAAGTTTCCAGAATTGTTGCTTTCATTTATTTTATTAACTTGTGTGTTCCGCTTTTATTTCGGAAAAATCTTTTATAATAGAATAATTAATTTACCTAAAAAACAGAAACTAAATCTTAACTAATTAAAATTAGATTGTTATGGCAGAAACAAGACCAACAGCAACTGTAAAATCGGCGGCAACTTCAGTTCAAGTAAGAAAATCGAGCAATATTATTTCGCTTATTGCACCAATAGCGTGTATTGTTATCGGTTATTGTATATGGAGGTTTGTATTAGGTAGCGGGGATAATTTTGAAAAAGGTGGTGCTAATGGTGGTTTCTGGCCATCAAGAGAGGGTCCAAAAACACAATTGTCGAGAATGTATCTTGGAGGAATTATCGTACCAATTTTGATTGGTACATTTCTTACCATGATGACATTCGTGATTGAAAGATTTATGACTGTTGCCAAAGCAAGTGGTACAAGCAGCAACGCTGATTTTATCCGCAAAGTGCAATATCATCTTGCAAATAAAAATGTTGATGCTGCATTGGCAGAATGCGATAAACAAAAAGGTTCTGTTGGTAATGTGATGAAAGCAGGATTGGGCAGGTACAAAGAAATGATCACAGACACTGAATTAAATACAGAACAAAAAGTATTGGCTATTCAAAAAGAGGTTGAAGAAGCAACTTCATTGGAATTACCAATGCTTGAAAAGAATTTGGTATTCCTTTCAACAATTGCAACCATCGCAACATTGATCGGGCTGTTGGGAACGGTAATGGGAATGATTCGTGCCTTCGCAACATTGGGAGCGGAAAGTGGTGGATCATCATCTGCAGCAGCGCTATCTGTAGGTATCTCGGAAGCCTTGTACAATACAGCATTGGGTATCGGTACATCTGCAGTGTCAATTGTATTCTATAATATTTTCACCACCAAGATTGATGGTATCACTTATGGTATTGATGAATCAGGATTTACTTTAACTCAAACTTTTGCTTCCCTCTACAAATAATTGTATGGAATTGCAACAGGTTTTGTATCTACATCCACGATTCAAAAAAAAATAATAATATGCCAAAAGTTAAAATTCCACGGAAAAGCACAAACGTAGATATGACGGCTATGTGTGATGTGGCTTTTTTGCTGTTGACGTTTTTCATCCTTGCAACAAAACAAAAACCACCGGAAGTATTAGCGGTTAACACGCCTGCTTCGGTTTCCTCAATAGCTGCACCGGATAAATCAATCATGATCACGATGACTGCTGAAGGCAAAGTGTTTCTTGCATTGGGAGACGACACCAAAAAAGGCGACATCATCGAGAGATTTAATAAGTCAAAAGGTTTAGGCCTTACCCCGGCAGAACTTGCTAAACTTAAAAGATCAGAATTCATTGGGCTGCCTGCAAATAAAATAAAATCAGCAATGGAATCCAGCCAGGTAATCCCTCCAGATCAAATGGAAGGAATACCTGTAAAAGATAGTGCCAGTAATGAATTGGTAGACTGGATCCGCAGCGTGACGGATGCTTATGCCGGCGGAGATCAGAAAGACCTTGAAAAAATGTTACTCGTTAAAGGAGATAACAATGCTTTATATCCTGTGTTCAAACAGATAAAAATGGCATTTAAGAAAAACCAGATCTTTAAGTTCAGGATCGTTACCAATTCAAAAGATGTTCCGAAGGGTTCAGAGCTGGCACGTGAGGCAGCAGCTAAGAATAATTAAACGTATAATAATATAAAAAAATATTGCCATGGCAGAAATAGATACTTCGTCGGGCGGCGGGCATAAGAAGGGCCCGGGCGTAAAAAAGTCAAAGAAATTATCTACAAGGGTAGATCTTACTCCAATGGTGGATCTTGGTTTCCTGTTGATCACATTCTTTGTATTTACAACTACAATGAGTACGCCTACCGCAATGAATATGAATGAACCAAAAGACAATGATCCTAAGGATCAAAAAGATGTAAAGCAATCCGGTGCTATGACTATACTCCTGGGGAAGGGTAACCAGGTTTATTATTATTATGGGATATTAGACCCGGCTAAGTTAAGTGAACAATTTAAAAGCACAGGATTTAAGGAAATTCGCCAGCTGATTACCGATAAGAAAAAAGCTACGCCGATTAATGATCTCATGTATATTATTAAATCAGATTCGTTATCAACATTTAAAAATTCAATTGATATATTGGATGAGATGAGTATATCTGCAGTTCCGCCCGGGCATTATGCCGAGGTTGATATTTCAACGGTAGAAAAAACCCTTATACAAAAAACGGAAGAAACAAACGGTATCAAATAGTATGAAATTTGACACAATTTTGAATCTAATCTAACTAAAGAGATTACAATGGAAGCAAATAAAATTTTACAGGCAGACATACTGGATATTATTTTTGAAGACAGGAATAAAGCCTATGGTGCCTATGAACTTAGAAAAAGCTATAGCCAGCGGCTTACAAAAGCGTTGATCATTACCGGTTCAATCCTGTTATTGATATTCCTTGGAACTATGCTTACAAATTTCATCAATGATAATAGCAAAAAAACTGTTGAGGTGTTAGATACGCAAATGGCCGAGATCAAACCAGAGGACGCACCACCGCCACCACCACCGCCACCGCCAGTACCGCCACCTCCACCAGAAATTAAACAGGTTCAGTTCGTTCCTCCTGTTGTAAAAAAAGATGAGGAAGTAAAACCGGATGAAAAAATTGAAGAAATTAAAGAAGACCAGGCGATCAGTACTAAAACAGTTGAAACCGAAAATACCAACCAGGTAGTTCAGGCACCTGTTGAAGATAAAGGATCACAGGTTGTGGAAGCTCCTAAAGCAGATGATGAAAATAAAGTATTTACCAAAGTAGAACAGGAAGCAGCATTTCCTGGTGGAGAAGCAGCATGGAGAAGATATCTTCAAAACAACCTTGATGCAAATACACCAGTAGAAAACGGTGCTTCAGAAGGAACTTACCAGGTAATCGTTAAGTTTATCGTTAGTAAGGACGGAAGCATCAGTGCCGTGGAAGCTGAAACTGCTTTCGGACATGGCATGGAAGCTGAAGCTGTAAAGATCATTAAGAAGGGCCCTAAATGGACGCCGGCAAATCAGAATGGCCGTGCAGTAAATGCATATCGCCGTCAGCCAATAACGTTTGTTGTAGCAGAGCAATAATCTAATTAAAAAAATAAATTCAACAAAAAACTCCCGGATTTTTCCGGGAGTTTTTTTTATCTACCTATATGATTGGAACACGGATTATACAGACTGGGCAGATGAACACGGATTTATGCTGCTACGCAGCATAACGGAAACAATACGTAGGTAGTATCTGTGATTTTTTGGAACAAAAAATAAATCCCCGTCCGACTGGCGTCATCCGGGCGGACGTGTTCATCCTCCCAGTATTTATAATTCGTGTTCCAATCATGGGCGTAGATAAAAAAGCTTCCACATACTTATGCTGCCTCATCAACCAGCGACAATTTGAAAAATATCAATTATAAATGGGCTAAATTATTTTTGAATTTTTAGCCGATTCGATAGCGGGCGGTGGGACACCGCCCACGGAAAGACGCCCCGGTTGGTGTCCCACTATTAGTGTTCGGAAGTTTTTTATACTTTAAAATATTGATCGTCCCCGATGATAGATACACGGATGACACGAATTGAACGGATAATCACGGATAAATGCTGCTGACGCAGCATGTCACTGATAATAAACTTAATAATTGATTCGTAATTTTTTGGAACAAAAAATAAATTCGTTGTCATCCCTGTCTGAATGGCTTCAGCCAGGCAGGCGTTGAATCCGTGTCATCCGTGTATCTATCATATTTGGTGGTAAAATAAAATCTTCTGAACAGTTGTGGTATCCCACCAACCGGCTACAATTTGAAATACACCCTTTGTAAATGGCTAAAATAATTTGTAGTGTTTTTATCGTTCGTTGTGGAATCAGTATGGGTTTTTATCTTAATAAAAACGACTGTTATGGCAGAAATGATCAGCAATCACAAAAACAAAAAAGGAAAAAAAATGACAAGAAGAAATACCAGGGTTGACCTAACGCCAATGGTTGACCTTGGTTTTTTATTGATAACTTTTTTTGTGTTTACAACAACCATGAGTGAAGCAAAAGTGATGAATGCGATGGTTCCTGATGATAAGGATTCAACTAAAACAGAACCGGTTTGTGAAAGTTGTGCGATTACATTTATCCCTGGAAAATACAATACACTTTTTTATTATGAAGGCATGGAAGAACATCCTGTTTATAAAACCACTACTTATGCAGCAGGTGGCTTGCGAAAATTAATCATGGATAAAAAGAAACGTGTAATAGAACTCATGCACAATGACAAACTTGTCATGATCATAAAACCATCTGCTGAATCAAACTTTAAAAACATGGTTGACCTAATTGACGAAGCAACTATTTGTCGCATAAAAAGATACTATATAACAGAGCTGAGTGAATCAGACAGGAAAATAGTACAATGAAAGTATCTTTGCTAAATGAGTACTAAATTATCAGGTTGGGATGATACCATTGTAGCATTGGCCACAGCACCAGGCATTGGCGCTATTGGCGTGATCAGGCTAAGTGGACCGGCTGCGTATAAAATTGCAAATGATATTTTTCCTTCCAAAGATTTACTAAAACAATCGTCACATACCATTCATGTTGGCGTTATTAAAAATGGCGATGATACTATTGATGAAGCAGTAGTGTCATTATTCAAAGGGCCAAGAAGTTATACAGGTGAAGATGTAATAGAAATAAGTTGTCACGGTAGCCCATACGTGCAGCAACAGATCATACAGGCATGTATCAGTCATGGAGCAAGGCTTGCCAAAGCAGGAGAGTTTACGCAGCGTGCTTTTTTAAATGGCAAACTCGATCTTACCCAGGCAGAAGCCGTAGCCGATCTCATTGCATCCAATACAAAAGCATCACAAAGAACATCCTTGCACAATGTACGTGGTGGTTTTAGCAGCGTGTTAAAACAATTGCGGGAAGATCTTATTCAATTTAGTGCATTGATTGAACTGGAACTCGATTTTGCAACCGAAGATGTTGAGTTTGCTGATAGAAAAAAATTTGATGCACTCATTAATCATGCACAAACCACTACACAAAAATTATTATCATCCTTTCAATTGGGAAATGTAATTAAGCATGGCGTAAGTGTTGCTATCATCGGCAAACCCAATGCCGGTAAAAGTACATTGCTCAATACCTTGCTGAATGAAGACCGTGCCATCGTAAGCGATATTGCAGGTACAACAAGAGATACCATAGAAGAAATCATCAACATAAATGGTATTTTATTCAGGCTTATTGACACTGCAGGTATTCGTGAACACAGTACAGACACAATAGAAATTACCGGCATTGCAAAAAGCATGGAAAAGATGAAGACAGCAGATGTGGTACTTTATATTTTTGATGTGAATACAGAATCGGCTGAATCATTCAAATCACAAATTGCTGAGTTTGAAAAACTGGATGTAAAATATATTTTAGCAGGAAATAAAGTTGATCTCGCAGAAGAAGAAAAAGCAAGATCAACATTTTCATTTACAAATGATGTGTATTTTATTTCTGCAAAAGAAAACAATGGCGTAGAAAAATTAAAAACTGCTTTATTTGAAAAAACGGTTAACAACAAAGAACAAAGTGAAGGAACGATTATTACAAACACCCGTCATTACGCAGCATTACAACAGGTAGATCAATCACTCAATGATATTAAAGCCGGGCTTGATAATAATGTCCCAGGAGATTTATTAGCGCTGGACATTCGGCGTTGTTTGCATTATATATCAGAGATCACGGGCGATATATCAAATGAAGATGTGTTGGATTTTATATTTAGTAAGTTTTGTATTGGGAAGTAATTACCAATTCCAAACCCTAGTTAAAGGTTACCCATCTTCCCCCTTAACAATAAAGCTGCCCTATTTTACTGCACCCTTACAAACCTTCGATCCTAAAAATTACCAGGATCGTTCTTTACGCCACAAGCTTGAACTACTGTCGTGACTTTTTTTTTCACCATTTTTTTTTGGTCACAACCTTGTGACTTTTTTTTCGCTGCATTTTTTTTAGTCACAACCTTGTGACTTTTTTTTTCGCCTGTATTTTTTAGTCACAACCTTGTAGCTTTTTTTTGTTTACATAAATATTGGTCACAGTCCCAGGTAAATCGCTATCATCCTGCCTGCCTGGGAGATAAATATATGGCGGGTCTTAATACGAAGTATCAATTTAGGATACAAATGGACAAAATAGGACACGAATAGCTAAAAAAAGACAATTTGCCACAGAAATTATGGGGATGAGCGGCTTTGGATTTTGGATTACTGGCCAGGTCGCAGATCTGTAATCTTACAAGGCACGAGTGATCGTTTTGAACACTCGGGCTTGCGGGGATTCATTAACTCGCCTTATTTTTCAAACAAACTTACCTGATTGCTGGCTATGCAGCAACAGTAAAGGCCTTCACATCAGTTGATGAAGCCATTGTAAAATGATTTGGAAAATGCGCAGAAACAATTTCAATGAAGCGACCATAATATCATGAAAAAAATCGGCTTGACGCTAACCACGATATCCATGGGATAATATATACTATTGTATTCAGAAGGGCCGCATTATTATTTTATTAGTTTTTTTTTATCTTTGCAATAAATGTTTAGTGATGATACGAAAAGCAAACTTGAAAATATCATTAGAGGAAGCCTCATCCAGGGGGAGAACGATTATTGCACGACAATCAGGAACTACCTATGCACAAGCTATAGCACAAGTACAACGGTTAAAAGAAACTTCGAAAGTAACGAACTCATCAAAAAAGAGCAGTCCGAAAAACTAAGAGAATACGCTACTCAGAACAAACTTTGGATTGAAAAACTACCAGATCAATTTCTAGCAGAAGGAGGAGAATCAAAAGTGTATTTGGTTGATGAAGGTACTTATGTTATTAAAATCAATTTTGCATATTATTATGCTACTTGGCTTGAATACTTTAATAGCTTACTTTTTCACAATTTAATATTCAGTGATACAGCTTATTCATTCGTTGGCTTCATAGAGATTAATAACATACTTCATGCGGTATTAAAGCAACCTTTTATTAAATCCGATGAGCAAGCAGAATTAGGTGACATCAAAGAATTTTTAGAACATAATGGATTTGAGAAAAGTAGGAGAGAGGACTATTATAATAAAAAATATGGATTAATATTAGAAGACATGCATGACGAAAATGTAATCGTAAATTCTGAAAAACTTTTTTTTATTGACACAGTATTTTATATTGATACGGAAGGGGCAAGTATAAATAAGAATGTTATTGTCGAAAAAAATAGTTGAAATTCTAATCTCATTTTATGATATCAAAATGATTTTCAAATAGTCTTATAAAGAACTATCTACAAGAAATATTGATTTATTTGTACCTCATTTGTACCTCCAAATCATAACTGCTTATTTATCAATCAAACTTACTTTCTGTATCGGAAAATAATTTCCCAAGATAAAAATTTAAGAAATAAGCATATTTAATAATTTATTATTCCACACTCATTTCACCCATATCCAATAACTTACATTTTTCAATTATATTTGCACCAATGAAATTTTTCACCTTCATATTGGCTATAATGATTCTGGCGCTGGGCGCTATGCCGTGTATGGATGAGCCTTATGCAATTAACCAGGCAAAAAGCAATGCACAGATTTCAGTAGCACATAATACAAATGACCACAACGATTCAGATGCCTGTTCTCCATTTTGCACCTGTAGTTGCTGTTCATCTGCGGTTACTTTTTTAACTGTCGGTTTATTAAATCAACATGCAATTTTTGCTCCTGCAAAAATGTATCCTTCTTATCTTCCTTCAACCATTTTTGAGATCTCTTTGCCTATCTGGCAACCTCCCCAATTATCTTAATACCTCTGTGTTTTTTTAACTGATTTAATTTGCTGTCAGAATATTTTCTATTCAGCCATTTTATTTCGTGTAAAAAAATAAAAATAAAATCCAAACTGCCATTGGCGTGTGGATGCTTAAAAAGTATTAATCGTATTGGTTAGTGCTATCCTTGTAATAGCAATGTTTTTATGGATAGCGCAGCTTTTTCGAAATCATATTTTCAAATAGAAAAAATATGCTCAATAAAATAATTCATTTTAGTATAAAGAATAAGCTCATCATTGCCGTAATGACCTTTGCACTCATAGCATGGGGCTTATGGAGTGCGAAGCAATTACCGGTAGATGCATTACCGGATGTAACAAATAACCAGGTACAGGTGATAACCCGTGCGCCTACACTTGCTGCACAGGAAGTCGAACAATTTATTACGTACCCTGTTGAAAAATCATTATCAAATATCCAGGGTTTGGTTGAAATGCGTTCTTTCTCACGGTTTGGGTTAAGTGTTATCACCGTTGTATTTGAAGAAAATGTAAATGTGTATTTCGCCCGGCAATTAATAGCAGAAAAATTACTGGAAGCTGGCCAGGATATCCCAAAAGAAATAGGTACACCTGAGATGGCGCCGGTTACAACCGGGCTGGGTGAAGTTTATCAATATGTAATTCATCCAAAAAAGGGAAGCGAACAAAAATATTCTGCCATGGATCTTCGCACCATGCAGGATTGGATCGTTGGAAGACAGCTAAGCGGCATACCCGGCGTTGCAGAAGTTACCGGTTTTGGCGGTATATCAAAACAATATGAAGTAGCCATTGATCCTGATCGGTTAAAAGCGATGAACGTAACCATTCCTGAAATTTTTCATGCGCTCCAGAAAAATAATGAGAATACCGGCGGTGCATACATAGACCGAAAACCAAATGCCTATTTTATTCGTGGAGTAGGGTTGGTAAAATCATTTTCTGATATTGAAAATATTTTAATAAAGCATGAAGGCGGCATTCCTGTTTTAATCCGTGATGTTGCAAAGGTTCAATTTGGTTCACCGCCACGTTATGGAGCATTGACTTACAATGGCGAAAAAGAAGTTGTTGGAGGCATCGTATTAATGATGAAGGGTGCTAACAGCGCATCTGTAGTTGACCTGGTAAAAGAAAGAATGAAAACAGTGCAGGCTTCTTTACCTGCAGATGTACAGGTAGAAGCTTTTTTGGATAGAACAGATTTAATTGACAGAGCTATACACACTGTAAAAACAAACCTTGTTGAAGGGGCACTAATAGTCATACTGGTGTTGGTATTATTTCTTGGCAATTTTCGGGCAGGCCTTATCGTTGCATCTGCTATTCCGCTTGCTCTTTTATTTGCTTTAGCGCTTATGAATTTATTTGGTGTAAGTGCTAACCTTATGAGCCTGGGTGCCATTGATTTTGGTTTAATTGTAGATGGTGCTGTAATTATTGTAGAAGCAACTTTGCATTATTTATCCATTCAAAAAAATAAAGAGAAATTATCACAACCTCAAATGGATGAAATCGTTGGCAAGAGTGCAGTCAGCATGATGAGTTCTGCAGCATTCGGGCAGGTGATCATTCTTATGGTTTATTTACCAATACTTTCTTTACAAGGCGTAGAAGGAAAAATGTTTCGCCCAATGGCTGAAACGGTGGCATTTGCCATTTTAGGTGCATTGATCTTATTCCTCACTTATATTCCAATGATGAGTGCATTATTTCTTTCTAAAAATGGTAATCATAAAAAAACATTTGCCGATAAAATGATGGATTTTTTTCAGCGTGGATATGCACCATTAATCAAAGGAGCTGTAAGGATAAGATACGTTGTTGTAAGTATTGCTGCAGTTTTATTGATCATTTCTATTTTTATTTTTAGCCGGATGGGAGGCGAATTTATACCAACATTGGAAGAAGGCGATTATGCGATTGAATTTGTTTTGCCACAAGGTTCTTCTTTATCTCAGACTACCGAAACAGTAATGATGGCGGAAAAAATGTTAAGGACTTTTCCGGATGTAAAAATGGTCATTGGTAAAACGGGTGCGGCAGATGTTGCAACCGATCCCATGCCGCCGGAAGCAACAGATTTAATAGTTATTATGAAACCTAAAGATGA
Source organism: Ferruginibacter sp. (assembly GCA_039934735.1). GTDB lineage: Bacteria > Bacteroidota > Bacteroidia > Chitinophagales > Chitinophagaceae > Ferruginibacter. The sequence goes on from JBDTLP010000002.1 coordinate 10,566, forward strand.
ATGGACCACTACAAAAGATTTTAATGTAATGGCTGATAGGATGAGGGAAAAATTGGAAAATATTCCAGGCGTTATTGCTGAACCCAGCCAACCGATACAAATGCGGTTTAATGAATTGATGACGGGAATAAGACAGGATGTAGCAATTAAAATATTTGGTGAAAATTTAGACAGCCTTGTTGCTTATGCCGATAAGGTTGCTAAAACTATTAAGTCAATTGAAGGCATCACACAGCCGCAGGTTGAAAGAGTTGATGGGCTTCCTCAAATTACGGTAGAATATGATCGTGCCCGGCTTGCTGGTTACGGTTTAAATATAGAGGATGTAAACCATGTCATAAGCACAGCCTTTGCCGGGGAAGTTGCCGGCGCAGTTTATGAAAATGAAAGAAAATTTGATTTGGTTGTAAGGTTAGATAGCGCACACCGAACATCTATGGAAGATGTGAGTAGTTTATTCATTCCATTAAATAATGGAAATCAAATTCCATTATCGCAGGTTGCAACAATTGCTTTTAAATCTGGTCCCGCACAAATAAGCAGGGAGGCTGGAAAGCGGAGAATTTATGTAAGCTTTAATGTGAGTGGCCGTGATGTGTCCAGTGTAGTAAAAGAAGTTCAGCAAAGGTTAATTGAAAAAGTAAAATTGCCCACGGGATATTTTTATACTTATGGAGGAACATTTGAAAACCTGCAAAAAGCATCGGCCCGTTTAATGATCGTGGTGCCGTTGGCGTTATTGTTGATATTCTTTATGTTGTATATAACTTTTAATTCTTTCAAAGAAGCTTCATTGATTTTTACTGCCATTCCAATGAGTGCAATAGGCGGTGTATTTGCTTTGTTGATTCGAGGAATGCCATTTAGTATATCTGCAGGTGTAGGTTTTATTGCTTTGTTTGGGGTAGCTGTTTTAAATGGAATTGTACTAATAAGTACGTTCAACCAATTACAAAAAGAAGGGATAGAAGATATATTTCAAAGAGTTTGGAAAGGAACTAAAATCCGTTTACGGCCTGTACTAATGACAGCAACAGTTGCATCATTTGGATTTTTACCAATGGCATTAAGCAATGGTGCCGGGGCAGAAGTTCAAAAGCCATTGGCAACAGTGGTTATTGGAGGACTAATAACAGCAACCTTCTTAACCCTTATTGTACTTCCATGTTTATATATTATTTTCTCAAAAAGAAATGTAATAAAAATGAAAACAGTTGCAACGGTAGTAACCGTCATGTTGTTAATGACTATTTCATCCAATACAAATGCACAAGAAATAAATTCAAAAAGAATAAGCATTGATGATGCAATAGGCCTGGCAAAAAATAATTTACAATACCAGGTAAACGATCAGCAAATCAATAAAGGAAATGCCCAGGCAGGAACGGCTACTGCATTTCCAAAGACAGGCATCTTTGCTGAAAATGAAGATTACCGCCCTTCTGATGGTAAAGGCATTCTTAAAATTGGATTATCGCAAAGCATGGCATGGCCGGGTTTGTATAAGTCTCAGAAGAAACTTTACAATGAGCAACTGAAATATTACCAGGCGGGCACTGCGGTTATTGATGCAGCTATAAAAAGGGATATAAGAAATGTTTATTATCAAACCTGGTATTTACAAAATAAGAAGCAATTATATAATAGGTTAGATAGCATTTATAGTTCATTAAACAACGCAGCAAGATTAAAAGTAAAAACGGGTGACAGTCCCGGCCTCGATAGTATTTCTGCAAATGTTAGAATGAAAGAATTACAGGCATTACTGCAACAGGTAAGCAGGGATATTAATATTCAACAACAATCTCTCATGCAATTATTAAATACAACCGATACGGTATCACCTAAAGAAATCCCTTTAGTAAAATTGCAAATGCCGCTCACTGCTTTAGATACATCTCATCCGCAATTGCTGTTACAGTCTCAAAATATTAAGATTGCAAATGCTGCCGTATCGGTTGCGAAGAATGAAAACAAACCGGAATTTTCAGGACGCTTTTTTACTCAGCGCCTATATGGAATAAATGATCCTTTTACCGGATTTTCTGTAGCTGCTGCATTTCCTTTGTTTGCTGCGAAAGCATATAAAAATAAAGTTCGTGTTGCGCAAGCTGAATTCATGATGCAGCAAAAAAAATATGATTATGATAAGCAACTGTTCACTACTCAACAAATACAGGCACAACAAGAGGTAGAAAAAAACAGCATACTGTTATCATTCTATCAAACAACGGGCATCAAACAGGCGGAAGAAATTATTAAGGCATCTTCATTGGCATACCGGGCAGGTGAAATAAGTTTTGCAGAATTATCTCAATTTCTTGCCCAGGCTATCGACATACAAAAAAATTATTTAGAAGTATTGAATCTTTACAATCAATCTGTCATTCAATATTATTACTTCATCAATCAATAAAAAAAAGAACAACATTAAAGATGAAAAAAAGTATCATTAAATTTATTAGCACAATTTCAATAGCAATCGTTTTTGCATCCTGTTCAGGAAAGGATAGTTCGGAAACTACAAAAATGGCAGAACCTTTAAAGGAAGAAGAACATGAACATGAGAATCCGAATGAAGTAACGCTAACTGACGAACAAATGAAAACCATTGGCATACAGTTAGGAGTTGTTGAACAAAAGCAATTAACCGCTTCGTTAAAAACAAATGGAGTATTAAAAGTGCCTAATCAAAACAGGGCAAGCATCAATTCAATTTATAGTGGTGTAATAAAATCGTTATTGGTGCAGCCGGGTAATACAGTTAAGAAAGGGCAAACAATTGCAACAATTGCCAATCCTGAATTTATCCAGGTGCAAAGCGAGTATCAAAGCATTACTTCAAAAATTATTTTTGCAGAACAGGAATACAACAGGCAGAAAGAATTGAATGAAGGAAATGCAGGTGCTTTAAAAAACCTTCAAAATGCGGAAACAGAATTAAGAACATTAAGAAGTCGTAAAGCTTCTTTGCAACAACAAATTAGTTTGATGGGTGTGAATCCTGCAAATTTATCCAATGGAAAATTGGTATCTGTTTTGTCAGTTAAAAGCCCGATCAGTGGTGTTGTTAGTAATGTAATGGTAAAAATGGGTAGTTATATTGATCTGTCAACAGTGATAGCAGAAGTGGTAGATAATAATCAATTGCATCTTGATTTGTTTGTGTATGAAAAGGACTTATCTAAATTAAAGAATAACCAGACCATTCATTTTACAGTAACTAATGATCCCGGTAAAGAATACGATGCACAAATATTTTCTCTTGGTTCAACATTTGAAAATGAAAGCAAAGCAGTCACCGTTCATGCAATGGTAAAAGGCGATAAAACTGGCTTGATAGATGGTATGAATGTAACGGCAAATATTAGCCTTGATAAAGCTACCTTGCCTGCTGTGCCTACAGAAGCAATTGTTAGTTACCAGGGTAAGGATTATATTTTCATTGTTGATTCTGTAAATACAAAAGAAAACACAACCTGTTTTAAAAGAATTCCCATTGTAAAGGGAACAACAGAAGTAGGTTTTAGTGAGATAACATTATTGGAAGAATTACCGGCGGATGCAAAAGTTGTTAAAAAGGCAGCATTCTTCATTCTTGCAAAACAAACAAATATTGGAGAAGAAGAATAATTCAATTTATAAATCCATTAATCACTTTTAAAAAGAAAACAATGGCCACAGAACAGTACCACGAACCTGCTGATGAACTATCTCAGTCGGTAAGAACCTTTGCACGAATGATAACTTCATTAAAGGAAGAAGCAGAAGCGATAGCCTGGTATGAACAAAGGATATCTTTAGAAAAAGATAAACAGGCAAAAGCAATTATGCAAAATGCACAGGAAGAAGAATTCAAACATTTTGGCATGGACCTGGAATTTTTGCTTCGTAAAAAGCCTGCATGGAGAGCTACACTACAGGCAATCCTTTTTACAAAGGGTGATATTGTTGCACTGGGTAAGAAGGGTGAGGAACAAGCTGAGAAAAAATAATCTATAATTTCTTTATGTACAGCATTTTAATAGGTAGCCTTTTATTGAGTCTTTTACACGCAGTAATTCCTAATCATTGGTTGCCCATATTAGCAATTGGGCGAAAAGAGAATTGGACTATACAGGAAGTAAGTAAAGTGACTTTTATTTCGGGATTAGCACATGCAGTGAGTACAATTGTACTGGGGATTATCTTAGGCTTATTGGGTTTAAAATTAGCTGATGAGATAAAACATTTTACGCACTTCATTGCGCCAGCTCTTTTAATACTCATTGGGATATTTTTTATTTATCAGCATCACAGGCACAAACATTTTCATTTACATAATATTCCTAAACCATCACTTCCCAAAACTAAAATAGTAATGGGGTTGGTTATCGCTATGTTTTTATCTCCCTGCTTGGAAATTGAAGCTTATTTTTTATTAGCAGGAACACACGGAATATGGTTTATTCTCATAATTGCATTCATGTATTTATTGATCACTGTTTCGGGAATGGTTTTGTGGATTCGCTTTGCATACAAAGGAATGCTGAAATTAAATTGGCACAGCCTCGAACATAAGTCGGGAATTATTACCGGATGGACCTTAATTATGACAGGAATTTTATCATTTTTTATTTCATAAACTTTACAATATGTCAAAGGAATGCTGCGACACAGAAGATAATAATAAAAAGAAAATGGTTTTAAATACCCCTGAGCGTAAAAACCATGCTCACCATGAAGCAGATCATGATCATAAGGAAGGGGATGAGCATAGCGATGATGACGGACACAATCATGGAGGTGAAGAGGGCGAAGGCTGGAAAGGCCATTGGCCTTTGTTAACAAGCTTTGCAATCTTAATGGTTCTGCTTGTATTGCAGTTTGGTTTTAAGTATACGCCAGCATTCCCTGTTGATTTAATTATTTACCTGGTTGCTTACCTGTTGGCTGGGTACAACGTTTTATACCTTGCATTCAGAAAAGCAAAACGGTTTGATTTTTTTAATGAATTCTTTTTAATGAGTGTTGCAACCATTGGGGCATTTGCTATTGGTTCATATAGTGAGGGCGTAGCCGTAATGGTTTTTTATTCAATTGGAGAATGGTTCCAGGATTCGGCAGTTAGTAAAGCTAAAAGAAGTATTAAAGCATTGTTGGATATACGCCCGGATACCGTAACGGTATGGAGGAATGGTACTACACAAGTTATTCATCCTTCAGAAATACAGGTTAATGAAATCATCCAGGTAAAGGCAGGTGAGAAAGTGGCTTTGGATGGTGAATTAAATTCAGATACCGGAACATTTAATACAGCTGCATTAACAGGAGAGAGCAAACCCGATACTAAAAGAAAAGGCGAACAGGTACTTGCTGGAATGATCAATCTTGATAAAGTATCGCAAATAAAAGTAACATCTCTTTTCAAAGATAGTAAGCTGAGTAAAATTTTGGAAATGGTTCAGGAGGCAACTTCCAGGAAATCACAAACGCAATTATTAATTAGCCGTTTTGCAAAAATATATACTCCTGTCGTTTTTGCTTTGGCGCTGGCAGTTTGTTTTGTACCAGCCTTTTTTGCACATCCATATATTTTTAATGTTTGGTTTTACCGGGCATTGGTATTTTTAGTTATCAGTTGTCCGTGTGCGTTAGTCATATCAATTCCGTTAGGATATTTTGGCGGCATTGGGTTAGCTTCCAGGCATGGAATACTATTTAAGGGTTCTAATTTTCTTGATGTAGTTACAAAACTAAATGTGATTGTTATGGATAAAACAGGCACATTAACAAAAGGAGTTTTTAAAGTACAGGACGTAAATGCAGTTGATATAGAAAAAGATGAATTAATAAAATTGGCGGCAGCAATTGAAACACATTCCACACACCCGATTGCAAAAGCAATTGCAACGTATGCAGGGGAAAAAGCTACAGCTATCAAAGTTGCGGATGTAGAAGAAATTTCCGGGTATGGTTTAAAAGGCACAGTAGCTGGTAACAATATTTTAGCTGGCAATGTTAAGCTATTAAAAAAGTTCAATATTCAATATCCCGCTGATATTGAAAACCTGGTTGATACGATTGTTGTAATAGCAGTAAATAAAAAGTATGCCGGATTTATAACAATCGCAGATGAAATAAAGGAAGATGCAAAACAGGCTATTGAAGAAATGCACAAGCTGAATATTAAAACGGTCATGCTTTCAGGTGATAAACAATCAGTTGTTTCCAAAATAGCGAAAGCATTAAATATTGATGATGCCTTTGGGGATTTATTGCCGGAAGGAAAAGTAGAAAAAGTGCAGGCTTTAAAAAATAGGGGAATGCACATTGCATTTGTAGGCGATGGTGTAAACGATGCGCCGGTGATTGCTTTAGCAGATGCGGGAATAGCAATGGGAGGATTAGGAAGTGATGCCACCATTGAAACGGCTGATATCGTTATTCAAAATGATCAGCCGTCAAGAATAGTTACAGCAATAAAAATTGGTAAAATAACCAGGAAGATTGTCTGGCAGAATATTACAATCGCAATGATAGTAAAAGTAATAGTACTGATACTTGGAGCTGGCGGTGTAGCTACTTTGTGGGAAGCTGTGATAGCGGATGTAGGAGTTGCATTGCTGGCAATATTGAATGCAGTACGAATACAGAGAATTAAATTTTCGCTTCCGTGATTCTTGCCTTCACGAACCGCAAAGCTACGACCTTAAAACAAGTAACCCTTCATGAAAAAAAGCATTCATTTCTGAGGAAAACACTTAAGCTATTGTAATAAAAAATAATAGCTTGAGTTATGATTACACAACAAAGAAAATTACATACTCTATTAGGTAAAATATATTTTTGGGAAGCGACTATCCACAAGCGGTATACTTTATTTCAAGAAGATAAAATGAAAGATATCATTATTGATTATTTGAAAATACTTTCAGATGAAAAGAAAATAACGATGTATGGTTTTATACTCATGCCGAATCATCTTCATTTTACCTGGCAGCAGAATATTTTAAATGGAAAAGAATTACCAAAAGGAAGTTTCATGAAATACACTGCACATAAGTTCCTGGAAATTTTAGGAGCAGAAAATAAATTACATTTATATAAAGTAGATGCGGCGAATAAGAAACATGAGATATCGCAAAGAGATTCATTGTGAGTTGAGATATACAGCAGTGAGGTTGAGCAAAAAAATTATATTATAATCATAGTAAGAGGGAAATGAAGTTTAGCAAAGGATGATATTCGTTATTATTATTCATCAGTGAAACGGGAGTTGATGATTTTGATTTCATGAATTAAGCTTTATACAATATTTGATGGTATGTGATAATTGTGGCTTTGTGGTTCGTGGCACGAACCAAGGCGAGAGGTGCTGTTTCCCTATTGGGCAATTATAATTTTGCGTGTAATTATCTGGTCATTTGTTTTGATCTTGGCAACGTAAATATCCGTTGCAAATTTGTTTATCTAAATCACCACGTTGTTTGTTGATTTTGCATTGACATAAATTACTTTACCAGTATAATCCAACAGCCAGATCGATTGTGCATTGCTGTTTACAATAGTTAGTGTTTCTCTTGCAGGGATTGGATAGTTCAACCCCTTCAGGGTTGGTTGTGCAGTTTACTTTTCTATTCCCCGAATTTCATTCGGGGTTATTAATAGTTTAAGCCCTTTGGGCTTACCCCCCTAATGAAAATCCTTAGCACATTAAATTATTTAAGGCCTGATTTGCTGTTTAAATAAATATCCTATTCCCCGAACTATAGTTTTCCCTAAAGGCTTTCGGCGTACATCCCTTTTTCTTTTTAAAAATCCTGTTGAAGTTTGACATGTTATTGAAGCCGCAGTTGTAAGCAATTTCTGCAATGGATTGTGCGGTGTCTATCAGCATTCTTGATGCATGGCCCATGCGTATTTCAGTAACGCTGTCGATAAAGGTCATGCCTGTCTTGGTTTTAAAAAAACGGCTAAAAGAAACGGCCGTCATATTATTTTGTTTGGATACTTCTGATAAATTGATCTGCTTATCAAAATTTTGGTTCATGTACTGAAATGCTTTTTCAATGCGCCTGCTGTTGTGCGATAACTTTGTGTTGTTAAAAGTGGCGGCTGATAATGTATGCTTGTTGCTGGAGATGGATAATTCATGAAGAATGGACAAGAGTTCAAGTACTGAATCAAAGCCATGCTTTTGCTGCAGGTTGATGAGCCGTGGCGCAATATGTTTGATTGTTTGCTTTGAAAATAAGATGCCCTTGGATGATTTTTCAAGCATGCTCCTGATAAAGCTTAATTGATTTCTTTGCAGTAATTTTTCGTCAAAAAGATCTTTATGAAACTGGATTGTAATTTCAGAGATCTTTTTGTTTTTGCATTTATGTGTTTGCCAAACATGAGGAAGATTAGATCCTACCAATACAAGTTCCAGGTTATCTATCTCAGCAATATGATCACCAATAACACGCATAGCGCCACCTGCATTCTCAATAAAATTCAATTCAAGTTCTTCGTGATAATGTAAAGGAAAATCAAACTCTGATTTTGTCCGGGAAAATAAAGTAAAACAATCGCTACTTGTAAGTGGCGTTATCTCCTTCATGATATCTGCTTTCAACCTGGTTTTGTTTAATAATTATTATAATTGTGATAATAAAGTATCAATATATCAGTGGCAAAGTACTAATATAAATTGATATAAACTAGCTGGTAAAAATCAAATATGGAATACTGCTGTTCATTTTTATTAATATAAATTCATTATAATTGGATAAAATAATACTAGTTAATAGTGTATGAGGAAAGATATATTTGTATAAATAATTGCTGTATGAAAAAAAATGTCTTCAAATGGATGGCCATATTGCTGCTGTCTACAATTTCTTTCTCCCATTTATTTGCCCAAAGCCGAACTATATCGGGAACAGTAAAAGATGAAAAAGGGACAACATTACCCGGAGCATCTGTGGTGCTGGTGCCTTCTGATCAAAAAACGGCAGTAGTTACGGATTTAAATGGAAAATTTTCCATTACCGTTTCTGAAAAAACAAAATCACTCCAGGTCTCTTTTGTAGGAATGGAATCTCAAACATTGGCCATTGGGAAAAGCGCCAATGATCTCAACATAATCCTTAAATCTGTATCCAGTACGATGACTGATGTAGTGGTTATAGGATATGGTACTTCTCAAAAATCGAAAGTTTCTTCCGCCATATCTTCCATAACTGAAAAAGATATTAAAAATTTACCTGTGGCAGGTGCAGACCAAATGCTACAAGGTAAAGTGGCAGGTGTTACTGTAACAAGCAATAGTGGCCAGCCAGGTGGAGGTGTGTCCGTTAAAGTGCGTGGTATCACTACCGTTAATGGCAATCAACCTTTGTATGTAATTGATGGTGTTCCAATCTTAACCAGTTCTACAAGTATCAGCCAGGATCAATTAGGTGGCGTACCAGGGCAAAACACGCAAAGTATATTGGCTACACTAAACCCAAATGATATTGCATCTATTGATATATTAAAAGATGCTTCGGCACAAGCTATTTATGGTTCCATGGCCGCTAATGGAGTTGTATTGATCACAACAAAAAAAGGAAAATCTGGTGAAGGGAAAATTAATTATGATGTTTATTATGGATGGCTGGACGTGCAAAAAGAATTGCCCTTAATGAATTTGCAACAATATGCTCAATATTATAATTCAGTAGTTGGAGAAAATAAGGCACTTGGGATTGGCGGGTTAGATACCATCGGCGAATTTAGAAATCCCGCGCTTTTAGGCAAGGGTACCAATTGGCAGGATGCCGTGTTTACCCGTGGCAACATAGCTAATCATCAACTTTCCTTTTCCGGCGGCACAGGTAAAACAACTTATTATTTTTCGGGAAATTATTATAAGCAAACGGGAACTATTATAGGCTCTGGTTTTAAACGTTATACATTGAGGGCAAGCATCGACCACCAAATTAAATCCTGGATCAAAGCAGGTGTGAGTGCTAACCTTTCACGCACCAGGCAACAAATTACTTTGACAGATGGTCAACAGTCCGTTACCAGTTTGATGTTATATAACAGTCCGGCAACGCCCGTTAAAGGATTTGATGGCAGTTACACCAACACGGCAACAGTATCAGGTGTGCCATTTGGAACTTCGCAAAACCCTGTTGCATTGGCTTTGTTACGAGACGTTCATTCTATACAAACAAAAGCCTTTGGTAATGCCTATGTTGATCTGCAGATCTATAAGGATCTGTCTTTCAGAAACCAGCTTAATTACGATTATCAGTTAACAAACAATACTGCATTTCAACCAAAAATATTTTATGCCAGTTCAGGTGTTACCGCCATTGGCCCCAGCAAATTGCGGATAGACGCAAACGATAGTTACTATTGGGGTTGGCAAAGCTACTTAACCTATTCGCATACTTTTTTGGCGAAACATTATGTCAATCTTGTTGCAGGTCATGAAGCAGCTGAATCCCGTTACGAAAACCAATATAGTTCGGCTACAAACCTTACATTGAATATCCCTTCCATCAGCAGTGGTACTATTGATAATTCAGGAACGGGTAGCCAGGCAGGTGAATGGGCTTCTGAATCTTATTTTGCAAGACTAAATTATAGTTATAGTAATAGGTATTCCATCAGTGGATCTTTTAGAAGGGATGGATCAGCATCATTTGGCCCTGGAAACAGGTGGGGTAATTTTTCTGCAGGTTCTGCTGCATGGACCGTTAGTAATGAAAAATTTGTTAAAGACTGGTTGCCACTTAATTTACTGAAAATAAGATTTGGTTTAGGTAAAGTTGGAAATTCAAATACACAGGGAAGTAATTTATACACGACAAATATCAGGTTGGTGTCAAATGCTACCGGTTTATTTGGACAAACAGAAGTTTCCGGTGTTCCTGCAAATGTTGGCAACAGGTTACTAAGCTGGGAATCTGTTAAGACAACCAATCTTGGTATAGATATCTCATGCTTAAAATCAAGAATTGAATTGTCTGTAGATTTATATAAGAAGACTACTACTGACATGATACTGGCAACAAAGCTACCTGTCTTCTCAGGGTTAGATCCCAATCCGCCGAATAATGGTTACCAGGATATAGAACCGCCAACTACCAATGCAGGGCAAATGACAAATAAAGGTTATGATATCAGCCTGGCAACATATAACATTCAGAAAAAAAATCTTACCTGGAAAACAAATTTCATTTTCACTCATTATAAAAACAGGTTGGATAAACTAAATAGCGAATCTGCTACTATTGTGGGAAGAAGCCAGGATTTTAATCCATCCGTTCTTACATTGACCCAGGCAGGCCAGGCGGTCGGTGGTTTTTATGGATTTGTTACCGATGGATTATATCGCACTGCTAAAGATCTTGCAGACGGGCCGCTTATTGACGGATCTGCTGTGTCCAACAGCGGAACCTGGTTGGGTGATATCAGGTACAAAGATCTAAATGGCGATGGTAAAATTGATGATAAAGATCAAACCTATATCGGCGATCCAAATCCCAAATTCACTTATGGAATAACCAATACTTTTTCTTATGAATGTATTGATCTGTCCGTGTTCTTAACAGGATCATACGGTGGTAAAATATATAACTATTCACGTATGCAGACGGAGGCCAATTACAATGTTTATCAAAATCAATTGACATCCGTAATGAACAGGTACACTTCTACAAATACGTCGGGATCAATACCGAGATACAATCCATACAATTCAAATAACCTGAGGATCTCCGATAGGTTTATAGAAAATGGTTCTTACCTGCGCATACAAAATATATCACTGGGAATTAACCTGCCTAAACATTTAATTTCCAGGTTGAAATTATCAAATGCTAAGTTTTATGTTTCTGTTCAAAATTTACACACATTCACCAAGTACAAAGGATATGATCCTGAATTGGGTGCCTTTAATAACAGCATTACAAATATGAATATTGATTATGGCCATTACCCTAATCCCAGGACATTTACAGTAGGCGGGAATTTTGAATTTTAATTAATACAATTTTAAATTAAATAATAATGAAAAATAGAAAGCTAATATATTCTTTGCTTATTGTTTTTTTGATTTCAGCAGGCTGTAAAAAATCTTTTTTAGAAAGGCCAAGCCTTAATGCGCCAACATTAGATAATTATTATACCACACCTGACCAGGTATATGCTGCCACTGGTTTTTTATACAACCAGCCCTGGTATAATTATTTAGACAAAGCTTACCATTGTATAGGTGAAGTGTTAAGTGGAAATATGCTAACATCTGCAGGTGACGCCAACTACGGTTTTAATTCCTTTGTTTACTTCACGGTTTCAAGTACAGAGGGCCAGTTATTAAATGCATGGCAAAGTTGTTATAAAGTGGCAGGAAATGCAACGGTGTTACTGAATACCTTACAACAAAAGAAAGATGCAACAACTGATGCTGCATTAATTGCAGCATTAGACCAGGGAATAGCTGAAGCCAAATTTATGCGGGCAGCAGCTTACTTTAATATTGCACGTATGTGGGGCGATGTACCTATTGTTACAGACCCGGTAGTATTGGCTTCTTCCGGCAATTATAATGTTCCAAGGTATTTTCAACATGATGTATTGCGTTTTATTTTGGAAGATTTAAAAGCAGCAGAAATTGACTTGCCCGACAATCCTTATCAACCAGGAAGGGTAACTAAATATTCTGCAAAAGGAATGGAAGCAAAAGTATATTTATACAGGGGCGATTATGATAGTGCTGCTATTAAAGCAAATGAAGTTATCCAGTCGGGTAAGTATAGTTTAGTTACAGACTATGGAGCTATGTTTACCAATCCCGCAAATAATAATAATACTGAATCATTGTTTGCATTACAATGGTTGGGTTCTGGTGGATATTCATACGCAAATGGCATTCAGGCCTACGCAGCTCCCAGCCCGTTATTAGGTCCCGATTTTGGAACAGGTTATTCTTCTGTTATCCCAACAATAGATCTATTGAATACTTATGAGTCTAACGATAAACGTAAGAACTGGTCAGTTATGCAACAGGGCTTTCACAGGGATGACTGGAAAAATGCCAATTTCCCCAATGGGTTTACGTATGATACAACCTGGTTGTCTTCATCCGATGATCCATTTAAAATTAAAACAGGAACCAGGACGAACAGTTTAAAATATGTAGTTGGCCCAAGCTCAACAGGATTCACTTTTACCACGCAGGGTGCTAATGATATGAATGTTTATTTACTAAGATATGCGGATGTGTTACTTATTTATGCCGAAGCAATATTGGGTACTTCATCTTCTACATCGGATGGTGCTGCTTTAGCTGCATATAATGCTGTAAGGTCAAGAGCGGGACTGGATGATAAAACCAGTTTTACAAAAGATGAGCTATTACATGAAAGAAGAGTGGAATTTGCATTTGAGGGTGATTACTGGTTTGATATTTCCCGCCAGGGTTTTGTAAAAGCCAAAACAATTTTAGAATCCCAGGAGCGGGGAACGTATGACTATAATGGACAGATCAGCCATGTAGGTGTTACTGTTTCGTCTGCTGATAAATTGTTTTTACCAATTCCTTCCAGTGAAATAATCCAGGATCCGGAATTAAATAATCCTGCAGTTTCATATTACTAATTAATAAAAAATTAAAATAATTTGTATGACAAAAATATTCACCAGGCCGTTTTTAAAAATCGCTTTATGTGTTTTGACGGCATCTGTATTTTTTGCTTCATGTAAAAAAGACAAAATCACGCCAACATTTTCTATAAGTCCGGGTGAAGGTGCAGGCAACGATTTAATAACGGTAACGGGAACGGATATAGGGGATTTGCGATCAATTGTTTTTGATAATGGAAATATTGCGGCTGGCCTTAATCCGAATTTTAATACAGGTTCTGCTCTTTTATTCAGGGTACCCCCGGGTGCAAATGTTGGCGATCAGCATATTATTTTTACAAACTCATCTGGTTACGAATTCAGCGTGCCATTCAAGGTGTTGGCGATACCAACAATCACTTCGGCAATGCCAACAGAATGGGAAGCTGGTAGTACAATAATAATAAACGGCAACTATTTATCTACTGCTATAAGCGCATCACTGGCAGGTACTACAGATGCGATTACAATTATTTCACAAACAGCAACACAAATGGTATTACAAATGCCTGCATCTACGGTGCCGTCTGCAAAAATTTCTATTACCAATGATGCAGGAACCAGCACATCATCTTTTAGCCTGATAAATATGGATATGCAACGCAAATTATTTACGGAAGATTATGGCTCCGGGGTACAGGATTGGTCATGGACAACATCACACTCTAATTCAACAGATTTTGCCATTGGGGGTACTACATCTTTAAAGCAAAATTTTGCTGCCGGAGGATTCCAGGGCGTTAGCTTCCATACAGATAATGTAGAAAGTTTTGCAGATTACCAATCGCTGTCTTTTTGGGCAAAGGGTGGGGCAGATGATAATACAATAAAAATTAGCCCCGATGGTCTTATATCTGGAACCGGAGCTACCGTTACAGTTACTGTGCCTGCCAATGTGTGGACTCATTTAGAAATACCAATCTCAACTTTAGGATCGGGTGTAACATGCCAACGTTTCAATTTTCAAATTGACGGTCCAGTCAATGGGCAAACTATATATTTTGATAATGTTATTCTAATAAAACAATGATAATTAGTATTAATCTATAAAACGAAATATTATGTTCAGTAATTTCATAAAATTTTTTACTTTTTGTTTACTCGTTGCAATGTTGTTTGTGCAAACAAGCTGTAAAAAATCAAGTAATTTTCAAGACCAGACTTTGCCTTCCATTACAAGCCTTTCACCTGAAAGCGGATTTGCCGGCTCACCTGTAACGATCAGGGGTATTAATTTAAAAAATGTGGTGGCTGTGCAATTTGGTACAAAACCCGCTGCAGATTTTTTACCTGCTAACAACACAGATACAGAAATTACAGTAAACGTACCCGATAGTACAGGCTTAGGTGATTTGTATGTTCAGGTTTACTATGCTGATGGATCTGGTTATTCAGCTTATAAATTCACCGTATTATTAACGCCTCCGGTTCCTGCTATAACAACGGTTGCGCCTACCAGCGGTTTACCGGGTGATGTTGTTACAGTTACCGGCAATGAATTTTCTTTGGTATCAAGTGTAAAGGTGGGAGGACTAACAGCATTATTTGTTCCCACTTTAGATACGAACCATGTTATGAAAGTTACCATACCTGCCGATGCAGCGGGGGGATTGCAATATATTACTTTGACAAATCCGAATGGGAAAGATAGCCTGCAGTTTACAGTACTACTGACACCAGTAATAACCCTTATACCAGCAAGTCCAGTGAATGTCGGAGACCAGGTTACTATAGAAGGTCTCAGGTTTAATGGAGCTACAGAAGTGAAAGTAGGAACGATAACAGTAAGTTCATTTACTGTTCTAACTGATACAACGATTCAATTTACCGTTCCTGCAGGTGCACTAACGTCACCGATTACAGTAACTACACCCAATGGTACTACTACCAGTGCAGGATCACTTGTTGTGCAGGTGGCAGGACTAGCATTGCCTTTTTATGAAGATGTCGTAAATACTACCAATTGGAATGGCTGGATTGGTGGAGGTTGGGGAGGCGCTGCGGATTATGCAAATACAACTCCAACTGAATCGGGTACAAATTCTATCAAAATAGATTATGCCGGGGGCTGGGGTTCGCCTGTACAACTTGGAGGAGCTACCATTACGTTAGCAACATATACTACATTTAAAATATCAATCTATGGTGGTCCGGGTACAACAGGTAAAAAAATTAAAATTGTTTTTAATAGTGCCGGAGGTTTTGAACAACTATTAGGTACAGAAGGGCAATGGAATGATTATGTGATA
Organism: Ferruginibacter sp.; assembly: GCA_039934735.1. GTDB lineage: Bacteria > Bacteroidota > Bacteroidia > Chitinophagales > Chitinophagaceae > Ferruginibacter. The sequence continues at coordinate 26,462 of JBDTLP010000002.1, forward strand.
CCAATTAGCAATATTTCATCTGATGCTGTTTTGGGGGAATTATGGTTACAGGAATTTACCGGTACAGATTATACGGTTTATATCGATAATATGGGCTTAAATTAATAGCTTATTTATTTAATTAATTATTCATTTTAAACTGAATTGTTCTCTGGTAAATGCCATCTCAAAGTTGTAAAACACCGGCGAGATGGTTTTTTTTATGAGTCTAACAAAGTTTTGCTATGGGCTTCGATGTCAGTTGAAAATAACTATATTTTTATTTAATGATTTTGTTTTCTGCCCTAACAGGATGCATACAAATACTGTTTTTGATTCAGATACTGGTAGCTGGAAATTTATTGAATTATTTAGTAAGTCTATAAGTTAATAATGAACAAGTATTTTACGAAAATAAGTTGTGTTGTAATTTTTATAGTAGTTGCTATAGGAGGCTTGTCTGCACAACAAATATTTCCATGCGATAAAAATGCAAACAAAGAAACGCAGGCGCTTTATCGCAATCTTTTTAAGTTGAAAGAGAAAGGATACATGTTTGGCCACCAGGATGATTTGGCTTATGGTGTAAACTGGGAATACGAAAAAGACAGAAGCGATGTAAAAGATGTTACCGGCGATTACCCGGCACTGTATGGTTATGATCTTAGCGGATTGGAAGCAGACAAAGCAAATAATATAGATGGTGTGCCTTTTAAAAAAATGCGCCAGTTTATAAAAGATGGTTATTCAAGAGGTGGAGTAATAACCCTGAGCTGGCATTTTCAAAGTCCGTTGGGTACCGAAAAAGGAGCATGGGATACAACACATGGTACAGTAACATCCATACTTCCTGGTGGTGTAAACCACGATTTGTTTAAAAAATGGTTAGATGCAGGCGCTAAGTTTATTTCGTCCTTAAAAGGTTCCCGTGACGAAGCGATTCCTGTTTTGTTCAGACCGTTTCATGAACTCACAGGAAGTTGGTTCTGGTGGGGTAAAAATGAGTGTACCGATTTTGAATTTAAAACGCTGTTCCGTTTTGTTGTATATTATTTTGAACATGAAAAAAATCTTCATAATCTATTGTGGGTTTATAACACATCCGACAATTTCAAAACCAAAGAAGGATTTTTAGAAAGGTATCCGGGAGATGACGTGATAGATATAATAAGTTTCGATGCTTATCAATATGATGATCCTGTAAAGAACGATTGGTTTATTCAAAATGTAAATAACCTGCTGGGCATTATCGGGGAAATAGCAAAAGAAAAAAACAAGCTAACTGCTCTTGCTGAAACGGGCTATGAAGCCATTCCTTATGCAGCATGGTGGACACAAACATTGCAAAAAGCAATTGGCGAAAATAAAATTTCATATGTTTTGCTATGGCGCAATAATCATGGTGTTAATCAATGGCTCACACCACCGCGTTTGCATTATTATGCGCCGTATAAAGGACAGGTTTCTGAACAGGACTTTATAAAATTTTATAACGATGATAGAACATTATTTGAAAAAGATTTGTTAGCAGAAAAACTGTATGAATAAAAAATGTGAAAATGAGTAATGCTGTAACCTGGTAAGTTAGTTGTCAGGCTGAGCTTGTCGAAGCCGGTTCGTATTCTGTGTAAACCCGCCTTCGACAAGCTCAGGCTGACAATATATCTCAGGCTAACAATATATCTATTTGTATAAATTTAAACTGTACCATTACCTGGAAATAAAAACCTTAAAACAATTATAGATTCAATTGAATGAAACTAACGTTAATCGATACAAGCATTGTTGTAGCATACCTCATCACCATGTTAATGGTTGGTTGGCTCCTGCGTAAAAAAGCCAGGAAAAATAAGGAAAGCTATTTAATGGGTGGCAAATCATTGCCATGGTATATGCTGGGATTAAGTGATGCTTCGGATATGTTCGATATCAGTGGTACCATGTGGATGGTGGCTCTTTGTTTTGTATATGGTTTAAAAAGTATTTGGTTGCCCTGGCTCTGGCCGGTATTCAACCAGGTATTCATGATGATGTTTTTAAGCAAATGGCTGCGCCGGAGTAATGCCAATACCGGGGCAGAGTGGTTGCTTACAAGGTTCGGTACAAGCGGGCCCGGCGTTAAAGGCTCACACATAGTTGTAATCGCTTTTGCACTGATCGGTTGCCTGGGATTTTTAGCCTATGGTTTTATCGGTCTCGGAAAATTCATGGAAATTTTTATTCCCTGGGATGTTATAAAAAGCTATGTTCCATTCAACATTGCACCTGAATATGTTCCCCATTTTTATGGAATTGTTTTTACACTCTTTGCGATGTTCTATTCCATCCTGGGTGGTATGCACAGTATTGTGATTGGTGATGTGATTAAATATTCGATCATGATCATTGCATCTGTATGCATTGGTGTAATAGCGATGCAGCACCTGAAGGGACAAACATTAAATGTACCAACTGGATGGAGCGATCCTTTCTTCGGATGGAAACTAAACCTCGACTGGAGTAAGATTGCTGCAGATGCAAATAAAAAAATTGCGGATGATGGATTTAGCTTGTTTGGAATTTTCTTTATGATGATGTTGTTGAAGGGTGTTTTTGCATCACTGGCAGGCCCGGCACCCAATTACGACATGCAAAAAGTATTAAGTACAAAGTCTCCTAAAGACGCAAGCAAGATGACTGGTTTTGTAAGTATCGTTTTATTACCTGTACGATATACCATGATCATTGGCCTTACGGTATTAGCCTTACTTTATTACAACCAGTTATATTTAAAAGGCCCTGATGGTGTTACGGATTTTGAGCGAATATTACCGGCATCTATCAATAATTTTTTACCAATCGGCGTGTTGGGTATTGTCCTCACAGGTTTGTTGGGAGCGTTTATGGGTACATTCAGCGGTACTTTAAATGCTGCCCAGGCCTACATTGTAAATGATATTTATCTCAAGTATATCAATCCAGATGCAACCAATAAAAAAATAATTTCTGCTAACTACCTGGTAGGAATAGTTGTAGTAATTGTAAGTGTGGTATTTGGTTTTATGGCGCATAATGTAAATGATATTCTGCAATGGATTGTTGGAGGGCTTTATGGAGGTTATGTTGCTGCCAACTGTTTGAAATGGTATTGGTGGCGCTTTAATGCAAACGGTTTTTTCTGGGGCATGGCAACAGGTATCGTTGGTGCTTTGGCGATGGCAAAATTTCTTCCTGCGCATTCGCAATTGTATTGGTGGCCATTGTTATTCATTGTATCACTGGCAGGAAGTATTATAGGTACTTATGCAGTGCCTCCAACAGACATGGCAGTACTAAAATCATTTTATAGAACAGTAAGGCCATGGGGTTTTTGGAAACCAGTTCATCAACTCGTTGTAGCAGATGATCCGGCTTTTATTGGTAATAAAAGATTTAAACTGGATATGTTCAATGTACTGTTGGGCATTATTGCACAATTATGTTTAACCATTTTACCCATGTATTTAATCCTGGGATTTATGATGCCTTTTACCGTTACAATTTTAATACTCTTAATCATCGTTATTATTTTAAAAAAGACATGGTGGGATAAATTGGAAAATTAAAAATCATTTTATGAGTAACAATTTTTTTGACAGGCTTGCAGAACTAGAAAAAAAGCAGGAGCTACTGTTACAGAGAACGAATGAAAAAATGGAAGCGCCCAATGGCATATTCAACCGTTATAAATACCCCGTATTAACTGCAGATCATACGCCGCTGTTTTGGCGTTACGATTTTAATCCTGGTACAAATCCTTATTTAATGGAACGTATTGGCATTAATGCAGTATTAAATTCAGGTGCGATTAAATGGAATGATAAATATATTATGGTCGCCAGGGTGGAAGCTGCTGATCGTAAATCTTTTTTTGCAGTTGCAGAAAGTAATAATGGCATTGATCATTTCCGTTTTTGGGATTACCCGATCATCATGCCGGAAACTTCCAATCCCGATGGCAATATTTACGATATGCGTTTAGTGCAACATGCTGATGGCTGGATCTATGGTCTTTTTTGTACAGAACGAAAAGATCCGGATGCGCCGAAAGGCAACCAGTCAGCAGCTATTGCACAATGCGGTATTGCCCGCACAAAAGACTTCGTGAATTGGGAGCGGCTAAGCGACCTCGTGACTTCTTCGCCCCAACAAAGAAATGTGGTATTGCATCCTGAATTTGTAAATGGAAAGTATGCATTTTACACAAGGCCACAGGATGGTTTTATTGACGCCGGAAGCGGCGGAGGAATTGGCTTTGGTTTAAGTAGTTCAATTGAAAATGCGAAAGTGGAGCAAGAAATTGTGATCGATCAAAAATTATATCATACTGTTTATGAAGCGAAGAATGGACTTGGTCCGGCGCCGCTAAAAACAGCGAAAGGATGGCTTCACCTGGCACATGGCGTACGCAATACTGCAGCCGGGCTTCGTTATGTATTGTATATGTTCATGACAGATCTGCATGAACTTACCAAAGTAATATATAAGCCCGCAGGATATTTTATGGTTCCTGAAGGGGAAGAAAGAATTGGCGATGTATCCAATGTATTGTTTAGCTGCGGATGGATATTGGATGATGATGATGACAGTGTTTTTATTTATTATGCATCTTCCGATACGAGAATGCATGTTGCCACATCTACGATCAATCAATTGCTGGATTATGTTATGAATACCGCAGCCGATGGATTTGGCTCGGCAAATACGGTAAGCAATATTGTAGATCTCGTTGATAAGAACCAGGCTGAAAATATAGAAAAACCTCAAACGGTATCGCATACCAGCAAGCAGGTAAAATAATATGACAAAAGAAAGACCATCAAATATTGCCGCTATAAAAATACTGTCAGACTATAAAACTGAAGTATACAACGAGTGGCTTTCTATTTTAAAATACTGGGCTCAATATACTATTGACGATGAGTATGGAGGTTTTTATGGAAGTGTGGATAATAATAATAATCCCCGTACGGATGCTGCAAAGGGTATCGTAATGAACAGCCGCATTTTATGGACCTTCTCCGCTTCTTCTATTCGTTTAAAAAATAAGTTGGGCGCTGAGATTGCCGATAGGGCATTTAATTACATCATGCAGCATTTTACTGATAAAGAATTTGGCGGTGTTTTTTGGTCAGTAGACCATAAAGGAGCTATGCTTGATGGAAGAAAACAAATATACGGACTCGCATTTTGCATATACGGAATGAGCGAGTACTATAAAATGTGTAAGAACCCTGCAGCACTTGATCTTTGTAAAACGCTGTTTAATTGTATTGAACAATGTAGTTACGATGAAAAATACGGAGGATATTTCGAGGCCTTTACAAGAGAATGGAAAATAATAGATGATCTCCGTTTGAGTGAAAAAGATGAGAATGAAAAGAAAACCATGAATACGCATTTGCATATCGTTGAAGCCTATGCGAATTTATATGATGTATGGCCCGATGAATTGCTTAAGCAAAAGATCATTGACCTACTTGATAATTTTGATAAACACATTATCAATAAGGATTCATTTCACCTGCATCTATTTATGGATGAATTATGGAATTCAAAATCGTCACTGATCTCTTATGGACATGATATAGAAGCTGCCTGGCTTTTATTGCAATGTGCAGAAAGGGTAGAGGATGATCATTTCATTTCCATTTTTAAGAACTATGCTGTGCAGATTGTCAATGCAGCAGCAGAAGGCATTGATGATGATGGAGGAATGTGGTATGAATATGAGCCAATGGATAACAAAATGGTTAGAGAAAAACATTCATGGCCACAGGCAGAAGCAATGATTGGATTTATGAATGTGTTTCAACTGAGTGGAAATGAAAAATATCTTCATCAATCACTAAACAGCTGGGAGTTCATTAAAAATAATATGCTTGATAAAAAAAATGGAGAATGGTTTTGGGGAGTACATGAAAATAATACAGCAATAACAGCTGAAGACAAAGCAGGTTTTTGGAAATGCCCTTATCATAATTCCAGGGCCTGCATGGAAATACAGGATAGAATTTCATTACTAAGTTAAAATGAGTTTATGAGTTTGAAAAAAATATTGTGGTTAATAAACCTGGTCTTGTGTTTTTCTTTTTTTAGTTGTAAGAAAAGCGGAACGGATACACAATTGACCCCAACAGATACCACAGATGTTATTGCACCGGCAATAGATCCACCTGTTGCAAATACCATTGGATTTTTTTTAGATGACTGGCAGCCGATGACTTTTACTGTGCCGCCAAATGTAAATGCGCAGATTCCATCGGCTGCAACTAATATTGTAACCATTGACAGAAGTGCTGTCATAACAAAAATCCCACGCTCTATTGCCGGTAATAACTCAAATATCTGGATGACGCAGATAGTGACAGAACCTGCTCTTTTGGATTATTTAACCACGCTTCACCCACACATAATACGTTTTCCCGGAGGAAGTATCAGTGATGTTTTTTTCTGGAATGCCCAACCCAATACGCCGCCGTTGGATGCCCCTGCACAATTGGTGCAGGCAGATGGAACAAGTGCGGATGCAGGTTATTGGTTTGGAAAAAATACAGCAAGCTGGACATTTTCTCTTGATAATTATTATAACATGTTGCAGCAAACGGGCAACAAGGGCATGATAACGATCAACTACGGTTATGCTAGATATGGCACAAGTGCAAACCCGGTGGCTACAGCTGCACACCTGGCAGCTGATTGGGTACGATATGATAACGGCAGAACAAAATATTGGGAAATTGGCAATGAAAATTTTGGTGATTGGGAAGCAGGCTACCGCATAAATCTTTTGGATAACCATGATGGGCAACCTGAATATCTTTCGGGACAATTGTATGGCGGGCATTTTAAAGTATTTGCTGATTCAATGAAAAATGCAGCACAGCAAATTGGCGCAACCATTTATATAGGTGCCGTTACTTCGGAAGCAACGCCGCAATCATGGTGGACCTCAACTGCTTCAAACTGGAACACAGGTTTGTTTTCTGGCGCAGGCAATACACCCGATTATAATATCCTTCATAATTATTATACTGCTTATCAAACAAATGCTTCAGCAAGTGAAATATTAAATACGCCGTCGACAGTAACACAAACCATGATGGATTATGTGAAGCAGGGAATAAGTTCAGCAGCGATCATACAAAAGCCTGTGATACTTGGTGAGTATAACATCACTTCACAGGGATCTCAACAACAGGTATCACAGATCAATGGATTGCATGCTACCATGGTTTTGGGAGAAGCTTTGAAAAATAAATTTGGGATGACTGCCAGGTGGGATTTAGCAAATAGCTGGGCCAATGGAAATGATCACGGCATGTTCAATATTGGTGATGAACCTGGTGGAGTGCCTTTGTGGAACCCACGCCCTGCCTTTTATCATATGTATTTTTTTCAAAAATTTTTAGGTGATAGAATGATTGCTTCCACATCCACCAATCCGGATATTATCAGTTATGCTTCATCATTTACCTCTGGCGAAGTAGGCGTTACACTTATCAATAAATCCGCTGATTCCAAAACGGTTGAACTGGTAATAAAAAATTTCAGGAAAGGAACTCATTTTTACTGGTACACTTTATCAGGAAGCAATGATAATGGCGAATTTTCCAGGAAGGTCCTGGTAAATGATAACGGGCCCGCGTATGCGTCGGGTGGGCCGCTTAATTATAAAACAATCAGTGCGAATGCAGCAACAACTGATAATGGAATAAGGATCACTGTTCCAGGGAGATCGGCTGTATATGCAGCAATAGATAAACAATAAATGAATAAAATCACGAACATGAAAAAATTGATCATATTCCCGGTCCTCCCATTTTTACTTTCATTGATGCCAATGAAAAAAAATAAAATAATTTTCTTTGGTGATTCCATTACACAAATGGGCATAAACAAGGGAGGGTACATTGACAGGATTCAAAATTCCATCAACGAAAAAAGTATACAGGAAAAATTTGAATTGATAGGGGCTGGCGTTGGCTATGATAAAATATATGATCTTTATTTAAGAATGGAAAATGATGTACTTGAAAAAAAGCCGGATATAGTGGTGGTCTATGAAGGTGTAAATGATGTAGGGCACAAATACTCAACCCGTACCGGTACCGATATTGAAAAATATGAGCGATTTTATAAAGCCATTATCAAAAAACTGCAGGCACAAAACATTAAAGTATTTATCTGTACCCCAACGCTTCTTGGAGAAAAAAAAGACAATGCCAATCCGCAGGATGCTGAACTGGATGCTTATTCAGATATCATCCGAAAACTGGCTGTTTCTATGAATTGTACATTGATCGATCTGCGTAAAATATTTGTTGGGTATGAACAGGAAAATAATAAAGACAATAAAGCATCGGGATTTCTTACAGTTGACGGCATTCATCCAACCGAACTCGGAAACAAAATGCTTGCGGAGGAAATGATGAAGGCCTTGCACGTAGAATAAAAGTTTATTTATGAGAAAGATAATGCTGTTGTTGATGATCTTTTCAATCAACAAAAAAATGATTGCACAAATTAAAAATACTGACCAACAAAAAGTAGCAGCGCTTTTAAATAAGATGACGCTGGAAGAAAAAATTGGCCAGATGACGCAGGTAACATTGGGCGTGGTATCAACCCCCAAAGATGGCGTGCTGGATACTGATAAATTAAAAAAAGCAGTTGTTGACCATAAAGTAGGTTCTGTATTAAATGTTACCGGCCACGCATTAACGTTAGATGAATGGAAAAAACTGATCACCCAGGTTCAGGATGAAGCAAAGAAAACCAGGCTACAAATCCCGGTGCTATATGGCCTGGATGCCATTCACGGACAAACCTACACATTAGGCTCTACACTTTTTCCGCAAAATATAGCCCTGGCTGCCAGCCGTAATACAGACATTGTAAGGGCGGTAACAAAAGTCACCGCTAAAGAATTGAGAGCATCCGGTGTTCGCTGGAATTTTGCACCGGTGTTGGATTGTGGAAGGCAACCGTTATGGGCAAGGTTTCCCGAAACCTATGGTGAGGATGTTTACCTTGGCAAAACAATGGGTGCAACAGCGGTGAAAGCCTATGAAGAAGATGGTTTGAAAAATCCAACTGCAGTCGCAAGTTGTATGAAGCATTATTTGGGTTATTCTGCATCAAGAACAGGCAAGGATAGAACGCCGATCTATTTACCGGAAAATGAATTAAGAGAATATTATCTTCCGCAGTTTGCTGCAGCCATAAAAGCAGGTGCTTCATCTATCATGATCAACGGTTCAGAGATCAATGGTGTTCCTGTTCATGCCAGTAAATATTTATTAACCGAAGTGTTGCGTAAAGAACTTGGATTTGAAGGAGTGATTGATTCTGACTGGGAAGATATAATCAGGCTATATACCAGGCATCATGTTGCAGCTACGCCACTGGATGCTGTAGTGCAGGGTGTAAATGCCGGCATTGATATGAGTATGGTGCCCAATGATTTTTCTTTTTATGATCTTTTGCTGGAAGCTGTACAAAAGAAAATGGTGAGTATAGTTCGTATAAACGATGCCGTTACAAGGATACTAACGATGAAAATGAAACTGGGTTTGTTTGATGACCCTTACCCCGAGCTTGCTGCTGAAGCTAACTTTGGTAAGACATCCTACCAGGATATTGCATTGGATGCAGCAAGAGAATCGATGACTTTATTGAAGAATAGTAATGGTATCCTGCCCTTAAAAAAAACAACTAAAATATTAGTGGCTGGACCGGCTGCACAAACCATCAGCGGATTAAACGGCGCATGGAGCTATACGTGGCAGGGAAAAGATGAACAATGGTATCCTTCCGACAGTAAAACAATTTATGAGAGTATCGTTGATAAGGTTGGTGCAGCCAATGTAATAACAAGTTCAGTTAAAGGATTTGAAAACGCCCAGAATGTTGATGTAGAAAAAATGAAAGCAGCCGCAATAAATACCGATGTGATCATTCTTTGTCTTGGTGAAAATGCTTATGCCGAAAGCCCGGGTAATACAAGCGACCTTGCCTTGCCGGAAAACCAGCGACTGCTTGCAGAAGCAGCTGTTAAAACAGGCAAACCCGTGATATTGCTTTTAACAGAAGGAAGGCCCCTATTCATTACCGGTATTGAACCCACTATGAAAGCAATATTAATGGCTTACTGGAGTGGAAAGAAAACAGGCGAAGCGATTGCCGATGTTTTGTTTGGCGATTATAATCCTTCAGGAAGATTGCCATTTAGTTATTCGAAAAGTATGGGAGAAATGGTTATGTATGATCGTAAACCAAGTGAAGATATCCGTGAGATATTTAATGAGAATGTATTGATGAATGGCTATGATCCGTTGTACACGTTTGGATGGGGCCTCAGTTATACAACATTTGATTATAGTGATATCAAACTAAGTTCATCTATATTGAAAGCAAATGATAAACTGGTTGTTAGTATAACTATAAAAAATAATGGAACAATGGATGGCAAACACAGCGTGGAATTATATACACACGATATTTACGCCAGCATAACACCTAACATGAAACGCCTGCGTGCTTTTCAAAAAATATTTTTAAAGGCTGGTGAAAGTAAAGAACTAAGCTTTACCATTGATAAGAATGACCTAGCTTTTGTAAATGCTGGTCTGAAAACAGTAACAGAACCAGGTGCTTTTGAAATCATGATTGGTGACAAAAAAACAACATTCACGTATGAACAATAAGTATATGCGCAGTTTCTTTATTTTATTAACGGTATTTAATTTGCATCATTGTTTTGGGCAGAACAATCTTACATTCTATCCTGCCAGCGACTCAAATATACAGTACACAGGAAGAATAGATTTTACAAATCCTGCATTACCGAGATTTTGGCAGCCTGGTGTTTATATCGATGCGAAATTTAGCGGCTCTACCTGCGAAGTTATTTTGAATGACGAAGTGCTATGGGGTAAAAATCAAAATTATATTGAAGTAGTAATTGATGATTCAGCCATGCGTTTGCAGACAACAAAAAAATGTGATACGATTGTTGTTCGTGGTTTGAAAGATGGTATTCACAAAATCAGTATTGTAAAAAACACGGAGGCCAATATCGGTTACCTGGAATTTGTTGGGATCAGGTGCAATCAATTATTAACGCCTGATGATAAACCCACACGTAAAATTGAGTTTTACGGAAATTCAATTACTTGTGGAGCCAGTGCAGATGCATCGGCAATTCCTTGTGGAAAAGGAGTATGGCAGGATCAGCACAACGCATACTTAAGCTATGGCGCTGTTACTGCAAGAACACTGAATGCACAATACCATCTTTCATCAGTGTCAGGTATTGGCCTTATGCACAGCTGTTGTAATCTGGATATCATTATACCGAAAGTGTATGATAAAATAAGCATGCGTAATGATACCATCCATTGGGATTTTAATAAATATCAGCCAGACTTAGTAACGGTTTGCCTTGGACAAAATGATGGTGTACAGGATTCAAAAATATTTCTTAATAATTATGTTTCATTTTTGAAAACATTGCGAACCCATTATCCACATGCAACCATCATTTGCCTCAGCAGCCCTATGGCAGATGAAACACTTCGAAATTTTTTACACAATATTTTGGATGATGTAATAAAACAATTCAGCAGAAGCGGTGATAAAAAAATATACAGCTACTTTTTCGATAAACAATACATACATGGTTGCGATTATCATCCAGATATAAAAGAACATGCAGAGATAGCAAGTCTGTTATCGGATTTTATCCGCAAAAAAATGAATTGGTGATTTGTTTAAATACATCATGATGAAAAAAGATGCGATCTTATATACATTCATTTTTATGCTGATGCAGTTTCATGTTTGTGCACAAGCTAAAATAATGTTGATCGATAAAAAAGCAACAGAAGAAACTAAGAATTTATATGCTAACTTATTCTCTTTGTCACAACATCATATATTATTCGGCCATCAACATGCAATAGAATATGGGCATGGCTGGAGCGGAGATGAAAACAGGTCGGATGTAAAATCAGTGACCGGTTCACATCCTGCAGTGATAGGTGTTGATTTCAATGGATTGTCTGGCAGGCCCGACAGCATCATTGAAAAAACAAAAACAGGTATGCGTAAAAATATTGCTGATACGTATGATCGCGGAGCCATTACAACAGTATCCTGGCATTTTTTTAATCCAGTTACTCCAACAGATTTTTATTGGAAAGATTCTATATCAGCAGCAGCAGTGAAGATGATCATTCCCGGCGGCGCTTATCATGAAAAATATAAACAGATACTTCAAACGATTGCAGGCTTTGCAAAATCTGTAAAAGGAAAAGATGAGAAAACAGTACCCATGATCTTCAGGCCATATCATGAATTTGATGGTGATTGGTTTTGGTGGGGCAAATCGCATTGTACAAAAAATGAGTTTACCAGTTTATGGAAATTCACGGTGTCGTACTTGCGTGATAGTTTGGATGTACATAATTTTATTTATGCTTTTTCTCCTGATAATAGTTTTACAAATGAAGAAACTTATTTAGAACGTTATCCTGGTAACGACTATGTAGATATGGTAGGTGTGGATGATTATAATGATTTTGGCCGTTATGGAATTTATAAACTGGATTCAGGAATCGCCAGGCTGAAAATTGTAAATGATTATGCAAAGAAATCCAACAAACTTGCAGCCTTTACAGAAACTGGCCTTGAGTCAATTCCAAATACAACCTGGTGGACCGACATACTTTTAAAATCATTGCAAAAAAGTAAATTGCAAATGTGTTATGTACTGGTTTGGCGTAATGATATGATAAGTACAACACATTTTTATGCCCCATTTCCCGGCCAGGTAAGTGAAAAAGATTTTATTAAATTTTATAATGATCCTTATACCATGTTCGAAAAAGATCTGCCGGGTATGTATAAGAAGAATAAAAAATAATGATTAATATGAAATATATTTTCCTCTCATTGCTATGCTTTTGTATGGCCGCTAACGGTCATGCACAGCCTGTTAAAAAGCACGGGCAGCTAAAAGTAGCAGGAACAAAATTGCTTGATAAAAATAATGACAGGATTGCTTTACATGGAATGAGTTTCGGTTGGAGTTGTTTTCATCCACGCTTTTATACAGCCGGTACAGTGGAATGGCTGCACAAAGACTGGAATTGTAATGTGGTACGTGCTTCATTGGGTGTAGAGCCAGAAGCGGGTTATATCGCCGACCCAAAAAAATCCACTAAATTAATTACTACGGTGGTAGATGCAGCCATCAAAGAAGGTATCTATGTTATCATTGACTGGCACAGTCATAATATCAACCTGAAAGAAGCAAAAATATTCTTTGCTGAAATGGCTGAAAAATATGCAGGGCATACCAATATTATTTATGAGTTATTCAATGAGCCCGATTACGAAACCTGGGGGGAAGTAAAAGCCTATGCAACCGAAATTATTGCTGTGATCAGGAAATTCGATAAAAAAAATATCATATTGGTGGGCAGTCCACGTTGGGACCAGGAAATAATGATGCCAGCTGATGACCCGATAAAAGGACATGATAACCTTATGTACACTATGCATTTTTATGCAGGTACACATGGTAAATGGTTGCGTGAAAGAACAGACAGTGCTCTACAGAAAGGCTTACCCGTTTTTATTTCGGAATCTGCCGGAATGGAAGCAACTGGAGATGGGCCAATTGATTCTGCAGCGTGGCAACAATACATCGACTGGATCGATAAAAATAATTTAAGCTGGATAACCTGGTCGGTATCAGATAAAAATGAATCCTGTTCTGTGTTAAATACCTCCGCTTCGTCTACTGGTAACTGGAAGGAAACGGATCTGAAATTATCAGGCATTAAAACAAGAAATTATTTAAAAAAATATCCAAAACAATAGGGCATTTTAAGAACCTTCCTTATCCTCTCCTTTGTCGCAAACCCCGATGAATTTCGGGGGAGCGGAATTAAAGCTGAGGTATAAAAAAAATATTGGTTTATACACATGCCCATTAACTTTAAAAAATAGTAAGTAAAAAAAATATTTTTACTCCCAGTGGTTATTTTGTTCGCACAATATCTTCCTGCACAAAAATTTGAGGGCCTTGCATTAACGCCGCCCATGGGTTGGAACAGTTGGAATACTTTTCAAGCCAATATCGATGAAAAGATGGTCATGGAAATGGCAGATGACATGGTAAATAGCGGTATGAGAGATGCAGGCTATACTTATCTCGTTCTTGATGATGGCTGGATGGCAAAAGAACGAGACGCTGATGGAAACCTGGTAGCGGACCTGGAAAAATTTCCGAAGGGTATGAAGTATGTAGCAGATTATGTACACAATAAAGGATTGAAATTTGGTTTGTACAACTGTGCAGGTACAAAAACCTGCGGCGGCTACCCGGGAACGAGAGGATACGAATATAATGATGCCCGCTGGTATGCAAAAAATGAAATTGATTACCTGAAATATGATTGGTGCAACACAGAAGGAATCACTGCAAAAGAAGCGTATAAGACAATGAGCAATGCCATAAAAATTGCTGGCAGAAAAATGATTTTTAGTTTATGCGAATGGGGCGATAACCAACCCTGGGAATGGGCAAAGGATGTAGGACAATTGTGGCGTGTCAGTGGCGATATTTCAAATTGCTTTGATTGTATAGAGAATCATGGAACTTGGAATAGTTGGGGAGTAACCTATATTATTGATATGCGTAAAAATATTCGTCAATACGCCGGGCCCGGTCATTGGAATGATTTTGATATGATGGAAGTGGGGCATGGAATGAGTGAAGCTGAAGACAGGGCGCATTTCAGTATGTGGTGCATGCTGGCTTCCCCATTGATCGCTGGAAACGATTTGAGGAAAATGCCGGCAACAACAATCAACATTTTAACTGATAAAGAGTTGATAGCCCTTAACCAGGATAAACTTGGTGTACAGGCATATTTATACCAGCAAAAAGACAGTGTTGATACCTGGATAAAACCTTTGGATAATGATGAAGTGGCTGTATGCTTTATGAACCGTTCTAAAAGGCCCATGCAGGTAGTTTACGATTGGTTTACAAATCATGTAGCCGATACCGTTTCAAAAGTGAATATTGATTTTTCAAAAACTACTTATACTATTCAAAACCTTTGGCTCAAAAAAGCAGCAGGTACAACAAGAGAAATTTTTAAAAGTAGCATTCAACCTCATGATGTAATAGTGCTGAGATTGAAAAGAAAAAAATAGCAAATATTATTGTTATCGATCAAGTTATTAACATAAAAATCTGGTCCCGTGGTTGCTGTTTTCACCATAAGTGTCCGGAAGATTTAAATCGTGTATTAGAGCATTGATTTTTATTGCGTAGTAGGATTGGAAGACGGATGATACGGACTGGGCGGATGAACACGGATTTGTTTTTTTGTTCCAAAAAAAATCGGATGTCCAACAAATATTCTTGTTATAAATGCTTTTAAAGATTTATATCCATTGCGTATCTGCAATATTAGCGAAGCAAATATTAAATCCGTGTTCATCCGCCCAGTCCGTATCATCCGTCTTCCAATCATTGGCGTAGATAAAAAACTTCTGAACACTTAGAGCGTTCTCACCAGTCACGGAATAAAGGATAAGAAAAACCAGCCTATATAAAATGACAAAGAAATATAATGTCGGCTGTTATTGCTGGTGCAGGCTGGTCCTTGATTTCAAGTTCAATCGCAAATGTAGCTTTGGTGATACCCCGCAAATTTGCAATAGCTTTAAGCGATCCTTTGCATCGAACTTCACTACCTGCAACGATTGCCTGCCCAAACTCTAAATGTTCAATTCCATAATTAACCTGCATGCTCAGATTTTGAACATCAACCATTTGTTTCCAAAAAAAAGGAATCAAAGAAAGCGCAAAATATCCAGGTAAGGTTGCAGCTGTAGTTGACCTTTTGCTGAATGATTTTTCGGCATCGGTATTGATCGTTCCAGGATCTAAAGTTGCTTCAGCGAAGCCATCAACCTGTTCCTGCTTAATCACATGCCAGGGTGATATAACAGTTTCTTTATTTAAATGCGATTTAAATTCGTCATGTGTTTGTATAACAAGCATTCGGCTAAGATATTAATATAACGTCAATTTATGACAAGCTTATTAAATATTCATCTCCGCATAACTGTAATTTTTAGATTTATTGATTTTAGAAATGCTTTGTTATCCTCCCCTGGCCCCCTGGCAAGGGTTCGGAACGAAGATCTGCGCCCGTGAGACATCCTCTGAATTATCCATTCTGCCTGGTATAGAAATAAATAAGCAACTCATACTTTAATTAAATAGACTTCTCTTTTAGCCCGGTTATTTTTATTTTATCTTGTTCCGTTGGCGGAAACCAACGGAATGAGAATAAAATATATTGGGGGCTTTAATCTTCTTTAAAGAATTATAGAATTGCAATTATCTCAATATTGTAACATTGTTTCGCTTTTTAATAATCTTACCATTAGGCAACTTGTATTCAACAGTAAAATAATAGGTGCCATCGGGTAATGTTTTTCCTTTGTAGGTTCCCTGCCAGTCGTTTTGATATTGCTGAGATTGAAATACAAGTAGTCCATACCTATCGATTACGGTTACACTGGTAGAAATACTGCAACTTCCTTCCCATACAATCCACTTATCATTGATGCCATCACCATTGGGAGTGAATGCAATTCTTGGTTCCAATGTACACCCGGTATTAATTATATCCTTTACTAACACATTAACATCATCTGAAGCCGAACAGCCGTAATCATTGGTGATCGTCAAAGTATAAGTTGTAGTTACTATAGGAGAAGCAATGGGATTTAAAATATTGGTTGCACTCAAACCTGTTGATGGCGACCATAGATATGTTCCTGCATCTCCAATTCCATTTAGTTGTACAGTTTCACCTGCAGAGATGGTGACATTTGTTCCTGCATTTACCTGCACGTTGCCCGAATTTGCATCTATACTCATAGTAATTGAATTAGATATAGCAGTAACAGACGTTAAACAGGTAACGCTACCCGTGAGTGAGATAACGCATGTGATCATGTCGCCGTTTGAAACAGTTGAACTATAAACATTCGAACTGCTATTTTGAACACCAGTACCATTTACTTCAAAATCATAATTGATAGTTCCAGTCCCGGTATTACTCGCTGTTGCAGTGAATACTACAATTGTTGCAGGACAAACAGTATTGCCGGGATTGGCAGCAATGGTAACAGATGGGCTAAGTGGTGGGTTTGATTGTATGGTGAGAGAATTGGATAACGCATTCGTGGAAGTAAAACAATTTCCCGGGGCTGTACTTAAAGAGATTGTACTGGTTATGATATCTCCGTTTACAAGTGTAGCCGTCGTATAGATATTTGAATTGCTGCTTTGAACACTTATTCCATTTATTTTAAAATCGTAGTTAATTATTGCAGTACCAGTATTGGTGGTGGTTGCGGTGAAAGTAACAGGTGTTGACGTACAAATTATAGTGCCTGGATTAGCAACGATGGAAACAGAAGGGCTAAGCGTTGGCGTTACATTTATAAAAAGTGCATTTGATAATGCTTCGGTGGAAGTAAAACAATTTCCGGGGCCGGTACTTAAAGAAATGATACAGGTTACGATGTCTCCATTTGCCAGTGTAGAAGATGAGTACAAATTTGAATTACTGCTTTGCACAGTTATACCATTTATTTTAAAATCATAAGTTATAGTTGCAGTAGCTGTATTCGTGGCTGTTGCAGTAAATGTTACTGCCGTTGCAAAGCAAATAGTATTGCCGGGATTAACAGCTATTGTAACGGATGGAGTAAGGGATGAAGTTGTATGGATAGTAATGGAATTAGATAACGCATCGGTGGAAGTAAGGCAACTTACTGAACCACTTAACGAGATCGCACAGGTTATCACATCTCCATCTGCAAGTGCAGAACTGGTATAAGTATTTGAATTGCCGCTTTGAATGATTGTTCCATTTATTTTAAAATCATAGGTGATGGTTGCAATAGCAGTATTGGTTGCTGTTGCAGTGAATGTAACAGGCGTTGCAAGGCAGACAGTTGTGCCGGGACTGGCAGCAATTGTAACTGATGGACTAAGAGATGAAGTTAAATGTATAGTAATAACATTGGATAACGCATTGGTAGAAGTAAGACAACTTGTTGTGCCGCTTAAAGAGATAATACATGTTACCACATCTCCATCAACAAGTGTAGAACTGGTATATGTATTTGAATTGCCGCTTTGAATAATTGTTCCATTTATTTTAAAATCATAGGTTATAGTTGCAGTAGCAGTATTGGTTGCTGTTGCAGTAAATGTAACAGGTGTTGCCAGGCAAATAGTCGTGCCAGGACTTGCAGCAATCGTAAGCGATGGGGTAAAGGATGAAGCTGAATGTATAGTTATTGAATTGGATATGGCATTGTTGGAAGTAAAACAGCCATTACCACTAACAGTTATGGTACAGGTTACCAGGTCTCCATCTGCAAGTGTTGAGCTGGTATATGTATTTGAATTGCTGCTTTGAACATTTGTTCCATTTAGTATAAAATTATAGGTGATGGCCGCGGTAGAAGTATTTGTAGCTGTTGCAGTAAAAGTTACCATTGTTCCCGAACAAATATCACTTCCGGGATCTGCCGCCAACGACACTTCCGGTGTAAGCGATGGAGATACGTTTAGTGTAATTGAATTCGATGAAACGGAGCCAGTTGTAAAACAGCCGCCACTGCTAGCCGTTATGATACAAACTATTTCATCGCCATCAACCAGGGCTGACGTGCTATAGGTATTCGAATTTCCGGTTTGAACGCTTGTATTGTTTAACTGGAAATCGTAAACCACTGTAGCGCTTCCGGTGTTTGTAGCAGTTGCTGAAAAGTTTACGGTTGTTCCCATACAAATGTTATTGCCGGCGTTTGACGTTAACGTTAGTATAGGAGTGGTTCCTGCACCAACAACAATTGGTGAACTCGTACTGGTATTACTGCAACCACAACCTCCACAAGCCTGTACAGTAATACTCCCTGAGACGACAGTGTTAAAATCAACCGTTATTGTATGAGTGCCTTGCCCACTTGTAATTGTTGCACCTGGAGGAACGGTCCATTGATAATTAATAGCGCCTTGCACAGGTGTAACAGTATAAGTAATGCTTGTGCTTCCTGCACAAATAGTTGTTGGGCCATTGATACTACCTATGTTTGACAATGGTGGTAATACTGTAAAGTTCCATCCTGCATTTCCACCAAGGTCAACAGAATTATAAGCCATAAAAGCGGCAGCGCCTGTGCAGTGAATATCACGTATGTGAATATTGTGGCCGAATACTGAATCTGCAGCACAACTTACAGTTGCAAAAAAACCGGCGTTACTTGTTTGAAGTAAAATATATTCTGTACAGGTTCCTTGTATCTGCCAGCGGTTGTTTACAGTTTGTGTAGAACCTTGACCAAGTATATAACTTTGTCCACCTGTAAAATTAAGATCATGAAAAACATTGTTGCTATCTATTTGTCCATCCGCATGAAAGCTAACATCGTTGAAAGTGTTTGGCTTAAATATATACGCACTGCCAGCGAAATTTACATTGTGATAGTGATTGGTGCCGAAAATATTATTAGAGGAATTACCTATAAAATTTACATCGTAATAAGTATGAGCCGGAATACAGATGTCAATAAAACTGGCAATTGAGCTTATACAATTTATTAAAGAGGTTCCGCAATTAATGGTAAGGCCGCTGTTTTGGATGTTCCATGCGTTGGCCCCATACATACTAAAAACAGATGAACCCATATCAAGGGTTCGTGTAGCATTGGTGGATGATAAAAAACCAACTGCTGTAACAAGTTGACCGTTGGTATGAAGAACGCCACTATTAAATAAGATAGTATTATAAGTAGTAAATACATCCTGCAATGTCCATTGGCCCGTACCATTAAAAGCGACATCATTATTAAAAACGTTTCCACTCATATAAATCGTTTGGCCTGAAGTGGTCGCTTCAAAATTTACTTTACCATCAAAGGACATGTTCATTGCGGCATCGAATTTCAGCGATCCGTAAATATTCAGTTGATTAAGAAAATCGGTAGATGCAAAAGCAGGCCCATTGCCTACGCCAGTCCAGTTCATGCTTTTGCAATATGCCATCAATACATTTATTGTTACTGTTTGTCCTCCCGTTGAAAAAGAGTTTGCGTCAAAAAATACATTATTTAAAAGAGTAGGTACACACCCGGAAGGGACACCGCCACTGGTAAGTGACCAATGATTGCCACTATTCCAATCGCCAGTATTGCCTACCCAATAAAGATCGGGAGCACCTGTTCCGCTGAATGTCCATCCTGTATTGTTACCAAGATCAAGACTGGCGGAAGCAGTAAAAGCTGCGCCACCGATAGCGTGTATATCCCTCAATATATTGTAAGATACATTTACTGTTCCTGGAGGATGACTAATGGTAGCTGTGCTGTCTGGCGTATCACTGTTGATAGTAATAAGCGACCCGCAGGTACCTGATGCATCGAATGTTGTATTGATTGTTTGCGTGCTATTCTTCCAAAGCTTGTAAGTAAATCCTGCGGTAAAATGCAGGTAATCGTACACGTTATCTGAAAAAATGTCGCCATTTGCATGAAAATCTGCCTGGTGAAAACTACACGAATTACGGATTGTTCCTTTGTTATTAAAAACAACGTCATGGAAATTACAAGTGCCATTGATAGCACCTTCGGGGCTAAAATTTAGATTGTAATAAGTATCTGTTCCCCCGGAATTACTTTTAAAATTTGCACCATTAGCATTGGTGCAATTGATCACTGAAGTTCCGCAATTGATAGTAATGCCCGGATTTTCTATGTCCCACGCAAGGGCCCCACTCATATTAAAAATGGACGAGCCCATATTCAGCACTCTTGTTGTATTGAATAGTGAAAACAATGCAAAACCATTGACAGATTGATTGTTTGTATTGAGCGTGCCATGATTCAGCGAGATGGTAGATGCGGTAGCCAGCTTATTTAATAATGTCCATTCGCCACCTGTGCCATTAAATGATATTGTGCCGATAAAGCCACTGATTCCGGAAGTTATGGTTTGGCCAGCTGTGGTTGCTTCAAAATCCACCATGCCCTGGTAGTTCATACTCATGCCAGTAATAAATGTAAGCGATCCATAAATTTTCAAATCTATTAATTGTGGGCCTTCAAAATCCGGGTTGTGAAGCGAGCCCGTCCAATTCATATTTCTGCAGTAGGCTGTTGTTATGTTTACTGAAACACTTTGAGCCGGGAGTGTGAAAGAATTAGCATCAAAAAATACATTGTCAAGTGGAGTAGGTGCACAACCTGAAGCCGGGCCACCGCTGCTAAGTGACCAGTGATTGCCATCGGTCCAATTTCCGGCATTGCCGATCCAATATAAATTATTTGCGGCGGGTGCGGTGAATGTCCATCCTGTATTATTGCCTAAATTGATTGAACTGGAAGCAGTAGAACCTCCTGGCCCTGTAACATGTATGTCCCGCAATACTGCATGGGCAATATTTACCGGTCCTGAAAGCGGGTGGATATAAGTGTTACTATCTGAATTATTACAGGTAATTGTAATGAGGGATTCACAGTTACCCAATGCACTAAATGTGCCATTGATTGTTTGTGTGTGATCCTGCAAAAGGCGATATGTTCCCCCGGCACTAAAATGCAGGTCATCGTAAACGTTATTAGAAAATATATCTCCATCTTTTTGGAATGTTGCAGTATGAAACCTGCAGCTATCAAGGATAATTCCTTTTGCTGAAAAGACAACATCGTGAAAATAAGCGGTTCCAAGGATTGAGCCATCTATGAGACCCGTAAAATTTACATTATAATAAGTAGGAATATCCTGGGTTGAGTTTACAAGCTGGGCATCTGCACTCGTCAAATTTATTACGGAGCTTCCGCTATTAAAGATGAGATTTCCACCTGAGATGGTCCAGCCGTGTACTTCATGCAGGTTGAATACAGAAGATCCCATGTTCAGCGCCCTTGGAAAGAAACTCCCCGAAGTAAAATCATCAGCATTGACTGTCTGGTTGTTCGTATTTAGCCTACCGGCATTTAATATTACACTGCTATCTGAATTAAAAGTATCCTGCAGGATCCATTCACCATTGGCACCATTAAATCTTGTTTCATTGAGAAAAACCTTACCCGATGTAGTGATGGTTTCCCCGGAGCTTGATGATTCAAAATCTACCCGACCGTCATGTGTCAGGTTCATCCCGGGAACAAATTTCAGCGAACCAAAAATATTCAGGTTGTTCAATATAGTATCTGTTGCTAGTGTAGGCGTATTCGTTACCCCCGTCCAGTCCATGTTCCTGCAATTGGCTTCTAAAACATTAATCAAAACAATTTGCGCAGGAGAAGAAAAAGAATTGGCATCAAAAAGTACATTGTCTAATAGGGTAGGTGCACAACCCGAGGGCGCACCACCACTGGTATGCGACCAGTGATTGCCGTCATCCCAGTCGCCACCGTTACCTATCCAGTATAAATTCTGGATGCTGGCGGGAACAAATGTCCATCCTGTATTGTTGGTAAGATCGGTAGAATTGGTAGCAAGAAAATTTGCGCCACCGATTGCATGTATATCCCTGAGGGTTACAAAATGAACGTTTACCGTTGAGGGTGGATGACTGATTGTTGATGTAAAACCCTGTGCATTACTGAAGATCGTAATTGGTGCATTACAGGAGCCCGCTGCAGTAAACGTTCCATTGATTGTTTGTGTGAAACTCATTCCAAGCAGGTATTTAAAGCCTGCAGTAAAAGTCAGGTCATTGAAAACATTGCTGGCATCTATCTCTCCATTTGCATGAAAGCTAACGTTGTGAAAGCTGCCCGTATTGGAAATATTTCCTGCTCCTGAAAAAACAACGTCATGAAAATTACTGGCGCCTGTAATTATTTCTTGTCCACTACCTGTAAAATTAATATCGTAATAAGTATCTGTACTTGTTGTGTTACCCTGCAACTGGGCATTAATGCCAGTAAAATTAATTACAGAAGTTCCGCAATTGATGGTACAGCCTGGATTTAGTATCCACCAGGCAGTATATCCGGAAAAATTAAAAACAGAAGATCCCATGTTTAATACCCTGGTTGTATTTGTCAATGACCAGAACTGTGAAGCAGATACGATTTGATTATTCGTAGTGAATGTACCTGCATTCAATCTTATAATATTGTTTGATGTAAAAGCATCCTGTAATGTCCATCCTCCACCAATGCCATCAAATGCTACTTCATTTAAAAAAATTTTTCCGGCCGATACAATGGTTTGGCCCGTTGTGGTTGCTTCAAAAAGTACAGGCCCTCCAAAATTCATTGTCATGCCCGGTACCAATGTAAGCGAGCCATAAAGTCTTAGGCTATTTGTATTGGAGCCAATCCAGGTCGGAGAATTGGTTACACCCGTCCAGTTAATATGATGTGCAAGTATGGTAAGCGGGTCAAAATTTACAGCCTGGCCCGGCAGAGTAAAAGAATTCGCATCAAAGAATACATCATCCAGTGCGGTTGGTATTTGAGTATGAAGTGTACTGCCTCCGGATGTTGTTGCCCAATGGTTGAGCTCACTCCAATTTCCGGAATTGCCTATCCAAAAATAATTCGACGAAACTGACTTAAAAGAAAAAATACAGAGCAGGAATGAAATCAACAAAAGTCTGTATAAGGTCGCTATTTTTTTCATCTTGAGTTAGGGGGATCTTGGTTGTTTTAAAGATACAAATTTGTAATCAACATTATTTATTTAATCAATTGAGCATTTTAATACAGGTATGTTTTGCCAATTAGCAGGTAAGACATTCACTATTATTAAATTTTTCTGCAAATGGAAGTGATTACTGAACTGGTAATTATTATTTAGCATTTTTATAATGGCTTGGGCACTGGTGCATTCCAGATCCTAATTACAGGCGATCAGATTTGTATATAATTCATAGCGCTGAATGGAACCGTATTTCAACAAATATTTTCCTGGTGATCAGTGGCGAATTTAAATTTGGGTGTTCGTAGTATTTCGTAAATCTTTGTGATGGCTGCAATTTCAAAACCTGTCTAAATTTTAAGGCTACTTATGAAAAGTATAAAATATTTGCTACTACTTTTTAAACTTGTAATTGCTTCTTTTATTTGTAATGCTCAATCAAAAAAATTAGAGGCGTCGAAAATTATTGGAATTTGGACAATAAAGAACCATGTTAGTAAAACACAGGACACAACTTTGGAATTATCTTTTCAGGATAAAGCGAGATTTTATACTTTCAATAAAAATGGAACTTACAGTTTAAAGTATTATGGAGAAGGATCGTCTTACGGTACAACAGGGAAATGGAAACTTTCTCAAGATTTAAATAATATTGAGTTGTATAATATTAAAATGAGTTACGCCGCACCACCAAATAGTTCAACTAAAAATCAAAAGCTTGACATCATAAACTATTCAGATACTAGCTTTATAATTAAGGAGTTGCTTGACAGTGATATAAAACCTGGATTAAGTATTTACAAAAAGTTGAAGTGAATTCGACTGCTGCTAACAAACGTGTCTTATGTATTGCCAAAACTTGTAATTCAAAAATTAATAATTGCCTTCCTGGTAATTAGTGCCGAATTTAAATTTGGGTGTTGGTGGTATTTCGTAAATCTTTGTGTTAGCGCAAATATTTTGAAAGCATATGCATAAAAAAGGAAAATTAATCCTGGTCATATTACTACTTTATTCTTGTAATAATGTTACAAAGCAAACGCTTACAGCAAAAACATTAAATGACAGTATTGTTAAGTTGACAAAAGACTATACAGACAGCACAAAATATATTGAAGCAATAGCCTTGCTTCGACAGGCTATAAAAATGGATAGTAGTTATTTAAAGTCTTATTCCAATAAATTATTTTTTGAAGAAACATCCGGAAGATTTGATTCTGCTTCTGAAACTTTGATAAAGATGTTGAAATTAAGACCTGATTCCGCAGAGCTTTATTTCAAAGCAGGACTCTATAATGATATCATTGGGGATACCGTAAAAGCGCAGGAATATTATAGGCATTCCATACCACGCTATTCAATCTTAATTGATACTTTAAATAAAAATAGTCAGGAAAAAAATAACATACAAAATATGATGGCGATAAATATCATAATGATGGGAGGCGAGAAAATGCTGCATGATTATTTGAAAGAAAACTGCAAAACTAAGATGGATTCAATTTTTATGTCAGCTGAAATTTGGGGCAAAACCAGGGAAGGAATTCTAACTGATCTCCGGAAAAAATACATTCGCTAACAAATGCATTGACTCAACTGATCAGGCGAAAGAAATTTCATCTTTAAATCTGTTTAGTTTTTTTTGAATAAAAATATTAAGTCCCATAAAAAATTGAAACCTAAATATGGAAGATATCAAAAAGCAAAACGCAGTACTTGCGTTTCTCGAAGAATATAAAAAAGCTATTAATGAGTTGCAAAATATTATCTCGGATGTAAATGAATTGGAATTAATTGAGATCGCAGATCCATTAACAGCAAGTCCGGAATGCAAATCAATACAAACTATATTAACGCATGTTGTGAGTTCAGGTTATTCCTACTGCGTGTATATTCAAAATCATAGAAATATTGATAGCAAAAGACCTGAACAAAGACTTAGACTTTCAAGTTTTGAATATTCGAATGACTTAAACCAGGTACTGGAATTCACCAATCAAACATTTGCCGGTATTTATGATCATGAGTTGGAAGTGTTTAATAATTCTAAGAAGATTGCAACAAGATGGGGACAAGTTTATGATATTGAACAGATGATGGAACATGCCATTGTTCATATTTTAAGACATAGAAGACAAATTCAAAATTTCAAAAAAATAATTCGACGTTTATAAAAAGAAAGAGATCTTGCCATTGCAAAATCCCTTTCCTTCCTTGTTTGACTAACGAATACTGCTGTTGCAAATAGAGCCTTCTATTCACATCTATCACATTCTTTATTTATTTTTTCTATTCACTCCGAAACGAACATTTTCTGATCTGTGAACAGGTAATTGTTCAATGTTGTTTCTTTGTTCATTCCTGGGCAAAGAAGGTCGTTCTTCTTCACTGCGTATTGGCCTTACCTGGGTAATTGCAGGCCTTCTGAATTCTCCGGGTTCCGGCTTTTGTGTATTGGCCTGTGGTTCAACAATGGAGGGCCTGTAAACTTTCATTTCATTTCCTTCATGTTTTGCAAGTTCTATTTTATCTACATCTTTAAAAGAAACAGGTTCTATTTTATGAGCTATGTATTTCTGCACTTCGTTCAATTGCGGCCCTTTTGAATAATACAGGTTATGTGTTTTGGTTGGATTAAAGTTATTGATTACCGTTATGTGATTGATAATTGCGGCGTTATTACTATTAGATTGAATGGCGGCTGAAAGATTCCTGTCATAAATATGATCCCTGCCACAAATATTCCAATAAAAAGAATGTGGCCTCCACGATCCATATTGTACTGCAGCATTTATACCAGGCATTAATGGTGCCCAGCAATAAAAATTATCTGCACTTCCCCATGTAACCCATGCAGGCGACCAGTCATAGCCAGGAACCCATAACCATCCATACATATCATCATACAACCAACGGCCATAATGAAATGGTGCCCATCCCCAATCATAATCAGAGGCCCATATCCATCCTTCATTTGAATAGGCCCAATGTCCATTGGTAGCATAAGGCCTGAATGCTGCATCAAGCTTCGGGCTCCAAACATGTCCGTATGTTGGATAATCTATCCATGTTCCATAAGGAGATAAGTTATCATAAAAATCCTGGTAAGTGATGGGAGCTGATGCATCGTCTTCTGTTGGTACATTGCTATCTGCGCAACCTGGTACTGCGGCAGAAATTATAAAAAGCAATGCAGCATATTTGAATATCTTTTTCATAAAATTATTTTACGTAGTCTTATAAAAATTTAAGGCTATTATCTGAAATGCCTTAACTATTTTATTGTAGTAAAATGATATACTTCTCCTGAAGTATCAACTTTTACGACTTCTTTTTTATCGCCTTTACTCAGTTCTACAAAATAATTATCAGCATCGTCAAACTGAATGCCGTAAATGATCATATCCGTTTCATTTTCTTCATTGTCGTCATAAAAGATCACGTCTTCAACTTTATAATCTTTGTACTTTTCTTTTATTTCTTTCCGGGCAATAAGTGGTAATTTATCAAAACTACTTTTCATCGTTGTTCCTACAAGTTTGGAGTTGGAATCATAAAATGCTGTTACAAGTTGTTTATTCTGCATAAACACGGCTTCATCAAAATAAATGGTTCTTTTCCACTGTACTGGTTTGATATTTCCAAAATCATTTGTAAAACTATATTTAGAAGCAAGGCCAACTTCCTTGCCTTCTAGTTTTCTCAAGGCAGTTCTTTCTTTTCTTTTTTCTTTGCGCAAACCTTTTTCTTCCGTTTTTGTTTCTTTGATTTCGCTTCTAACGGCTATTTCATTGCTTTGTGCGTGTGTTTGAAATGTAATTGCTGAGAGTAGTATTATTGTTGGAATTATAATTGACTTTTTCATTTTATTTCATTTTAATAATTTAATACATCAAAATTATAACCGGTTAAATCATACAAAATGTCAATTGTAGTTTGCAAGGCAGTCGCTGTCGCTGAAAAGGCAATAAGAATGTTTGAAGGAGGTCGGTGAGGACACCATAGGTGTTCGGAAGTTTTTATCTACCCCAATGATTGGAACGCGGATGACACGGACCAGGCGGATGAACACGGATTTATTTTTTGTTCCAAAAAATTACAGATCAATTATTAAGTTTATTATCATTGACATGCTGCGTCAGCACCATTTATCGTGATTATCCGTTCAATCCGTGTCATCCGTTCATCTATCATCGGGGCCGATCAATATTTTAAAGTATTAAAAATCTTCCGGTCACTTATGCTGTCCTCATCAATCATTTTCTAATTCGTGTAGTGGTCGGTGAAGACACTGGCCACTGCAGAAAACACATATTAATGGGAGATAAATTTAGTTCGTGTACTTCAGAATCGTTTTTGTAAGTTCATCAATATTGCCATCAAAGTGATGGCCGCCAGGCAAGATTTCGTGGATATAATTCTTCAATATTATTTTACTTTCATCAAGCAGATCTTCATCACCGGAGATATGGATGAGTTTTGTACTTTTAATTTTATTCATCTCTGAAACAACATCCATCTCTCTTTTTTTACTATTGCCAAACATGTCAGCCCAGTGAATTTCAAAATCAGTACTGCCGGAAGGCGCCATAATAATAGCGCTTGTTACGTTTTGATTCAGGGATGCAGAAAATCGTGTCAATAAAAAAGGCAATACATCTGCACCAAAAGAATATCCAATGATGGACACATGTTTATTTTTTTGTACGGCTATTTTTTTTATAAGATAATTTTCAATATCAGTAGCTGTTTGTTCAGGTGTTTTTTTATCCCAGAAATATTTTTTTGCATTCAATGCAATCACATTGTACCCTTGTTTATGAATAGAACTACACAGGTCAGAAGAAAAACTATTGAAACCCCCATCTCCACTTATATAAAACAGCATTGGTTTATCAGTTGTGGTTGCTGTCCATTCTTTAATTTCAAAATCGGTTTGGGCTTTGGATATGAATGAGCAGCAGGATAAGAACAAAATATATAGTAGTTTTAAGGAAAGTTGGGGAAGGTATGAATGCAGAATTATCAGTGTAGAATTATGAATGAGTTTTTTTTTATTCATGACTTTTCTTTTAAAACACTTTTCTAATATTAATAAACTACAAATCATCACAACCCAATTCATAATTCATATTTCTAAATTTTTAATTCTATTACGGTTGCATCACCTTATTCAGCGCCGCCGGCAATTGAAGCAAATCAAAATCATTTTCATAGATGAGAAATTTATTTTCCCAAATCGTTGCATATTTTTCTTTAAAATTACGCAGGTTATGATAATGTTTAAAACGGGTGAGCCTTGTTGATGCATATTTAATAAGTTGCTCTGCCGGATTTTCAGGATGTATGATACCGCTGAGTGGAACAAGCCCAAGATTTATATATTGACAATTTTTTTCTTTTGAATATTCAATGAGTTTTATGATCAAAGCATCCATGCATCCACCGGGGGCAGTTGCTATTTTCCTGATAAGATCGTAGGTGCATTCATCAGGTGCATAATCCGGAATGATATTTAAGAATGCAACAATATTATTTTCACTATCAGCAAGAGCAATAATATCCTGATGTTTTATTTCTTTGCTCTCAAACATTCCCTGCGAAAAAATAATTTCACCTTTGTCAAATGCAAGCAACCATTCATCTGAAATGTTTTTTAACTCAATAACCATTTCATCACTCAATGGCGCTTTGTGAATAGAAGTGACAAACCCTTTTTTAGTTAAACTGTTTAAGCCATTACGAATTGATTTTTTATCAGGTCCTTGCAGCGTAAATTTTTCTACTTCAAGAATGGCTTCCTGTCCGATCAACATTTTTTGTTTGCGAAGTTGATTGAACCATTGAAAACTATTTTCATCAACCCGGTAAAATGCCGTTTTTAATCCCATCTTCCTGCAGGAAAGATCAAACTCCTGTAATACTTCCAGTTTATTTTCTTCTGCACAAACAGGTTCTTCCAGTACCACTGCAAATCCATTGGCAATGCGGTAAGCAATAAAAGCATCATGAAGATCTGAAAAGAAAAAAAGTTTGTCTTTATATAATTTAAAATAATCCACCGCTGAATTTCCATATTGCGATAATAAGAATTTTGCTTTCTCACGATTGGATTCATTGGATGGTTCTATTTTTAAAAAAGGTTTAATCAGTGTGAAGAGAAGAAATCCCCAGGTTGTGAATCCAAGCAACCTTATCATTAATTCGAATTGTTGTGCAAAATGTGTTCGTGGCTGCAATGATGAATCTTCAACCAGTAAAAAACTTTTTGCTGTGTGTATCAACGATTCCTTCCAGGAAAAGTCAACACCAAAATGCCTTACATCGATATAGTAAAAACCTACATAACCAAATATCAATACGGCCGCAAAAACAACTATAACGGACAATAGACCAAGCCGCATCCATTTTATACTGCTTCGTATCCTGTACTGGCTTCTTGTTATCAATAATACTACAATGATGACTCCTGCAAAACATGCTTCTTCATAATCAAGTGCTTTGGTTAAATGCCCAATGAGAGAAAATGCTGCAAGTATGATCGCAATGAACCAGGCATTTTTTAAACCCTTTAACATAAATGCAGAAGTGATCAACAATGCCAGGCCAAGAAATAATACCAATAGATTACTTCCATTGATTGCGTCAATGGGTAAAAATTCTCTTATCAGTTTCATACGCATATTTATCGGCGGAATGATGGCCGAAATAATATTTATCAAACCAAGCATGAAAATAAAAAGAGAAGGAACGATCCTTATAAAAAGTTGTCTTCCCCGCCAGAGAAATGCAAATACACCTAAAACAAGTGGCAACCAAAATTCAAATACGCGGTATAAAATAGTAATGGATAATGCTGCTACAGGTGTATAGCCATACAAACCTAAAATATAAACCAGTGAAATTTCTACAGCGCCCAATCCACGTAAGAAAGGAGAAGATATCATTAATAAAATGGATGACATATATGCAACTGCCGCAGCAGCAAATGAAACAGGTAATCCCAATGCAAGCATGGCGATCATCAAATGAAAAATACCGCTGAATTCAACTGTAGTAGAAAATAAAACTGCGCCTGCATATTTTTTTGTGTTGATCTTCGCTGCAAATAGTTCATCAACAAAGGGAACAAACTTTGGAAATTTATTTTCAATGAAGCGATATAGTTTTCCTTTTGTATTGAGTGATCTTGCCATCCAGTATATGCCGGCTATTAACACAACAATCAATACAAGTCCAAGCCAGGCGTCTTTCATATTTTGTTTTCCTGTCAACGCAAATACAAGCACCGGAACGCCCACAAGGAACACCGTTAGTAAACCCGTAAATCCATATAAACCGCTTGCCTGGTGGATCTGTGTTTTATTAAAACCTCTTTTTCTTAATTGCGATGGTGTATAAGCCAGGGCGCTGATACCGCCTGCAGGTAAAAAAATGCTCAACAAGTTTCTTTTCAAAAAAAGTTCAATGGCATTTATCCATTTTAAATTGAGGCCAATCGCTGCAAAGCAACTTACATAAATACCGCTCTGGAACAATACATATAAAATGGTAACGGCAATTCCGGCCATTAACCAACGTGGATCTGAATTTTCTATGGAAGGAATAATAGATGCAAGTTCTCTTCGTTCGCTTCTAAAAAAAATAAAAGCAAGTAGCAGCATCAACAGGGAAAGTATTTCTCTCCAATAAATACGGGGTGAGAAAGCTTTTATTTTTGTAAAGAGGGTTCGCATGGTTCAGATCTTCTTTGAATCACAAAAGTAGCTATAAAAATAAAGCCCTGTAAGAACAGGGCTTTTATTCAGGAGAATTTAGCTTTTCGGTTTTGCTTTATTCTCTTTGTATCGCATGTCAGGAGTGCCATCTTTTTTTGTTGGGCCGGCTGCCGCTGTTTTCGCTTTGTAACGTTTGTCAGGAGTACCATCTTTTTTCATGGGAGTAGCTGTAGCTGTTGCAGCCGGAGATGCTGCAGGTGCAGCTTTAGCCGTCTTGGTTTTAGCCATTGGTACAACTTTAGCTGATTCTTTCTTTTCAGCTGGTGCTGCAGCTTTCATTTTAGTGTCTGCAGCAGGAGCTTTTTTCGCAGCGTCTTGTGCATGGCTCGCAATTGAAATACTTAGCAAAGAGAAAACCGCAAGAATTACTTTTTTCATTGTTTGTAGGTTTAAATTAAATAATTGAATAAGATAAAATTAATAACGATTAAAAATACATGAGGATGAATCACAATAAAAGCCATAGTAGCCGGAACGGCAAAAACAATCGGTGGACCTATAGTATCTTTTGTGGTCGGTGCAGACACCGACCACGGAGATTCCCCCGGTTGGTGTCCACACCACAACTGTTCGGAAGATTTTCCCAATCGATCTACGCCGAGGATTGGAACGCGGATGACACGGACCAGGCGGATGAACACTGATAAAAGCTGCTGGCGCAGCTTATCACGGATAATAAACTTATTAATTGATCTTTAATTTTTTGGAACAAAAAATAAATCCGTGTTCATCCGCCTGGTCCGTGTCATCCGCGTTCCAATCATTGGGGTAGATAAAAAACTTCCGAACACTTATGGTGCCCACACCAACCGGAACAAAAGTTATAAATTGCATCCTGATATTAATAAAGAACTATGAACTGCATAATAATCGACGATAATAAAATTGCAAGAACAACCATGAAGCAATTGGTCAGCCAGAATCCTGATCTTACGCTTATTGCTGAATGTGAAGATGCAACCGAAGCCTACAAAAAAATAATGGCAATGCCGGTTGATTTATTATTGCTGGATATTGAAATGCCAGGCATGAGTGGCATTGAACTGGTTCAACATTTAGGCGCCAACAGGCCGCTTATCATTTTTACAACCTCAAAAAAAGATTACGCTGCTGAAGCTTTTGATTTAAATGTTGCCGATTTTATAACAAAACCTGTTTACCCGATTCGTTTTTTACAGGCCATTGAAAAAGCAAAAGAAATATTACAAAGTAAGAAGCAGGAAGTAAAAATAGTGGATGATGAATTTCTTTTTGTCAGGGATTCAAATATTGTTCGGCGTATAAATATCAATGATATTTTATTTGCAGAAGCGATGGGTGATTATGTTAAATTATTCCTCCAACAAAAATATTATGCCATTCACTCCACGCTAAAATCGGTAGAAGAAAAATTACCCGCCAGTAAATTCCTTCGTGTACACAGATCTTATATTGTACAAGTAAGTAAGATCGATACTGTACAACGCGGCGTGTTGATCATTAACGGAAAATCAGTACCTGTTGCGGATGCGTATAGAGCGGTGCTGAATAAGAGGATGCAGGTGTTGTAGAATTCAGAATTATGAATGTAGAATTATGAATGGGTTACAATTATTTTAGCTGTCAAAGCAGCACCTGTACTACAACATGCAATCTTTCTTAATTCTTAATTCTTAATTCTTAATTCTTAATTCCTTTCAACGACTCTTTCTCCTCTTCCAACGATTGTAACATATGATATGTCTTTTATAAAAAATCTTCCCATGATCCCGTTTTATCTTTAATAGCGGCAGGTACTACTTACCAGTTACTGGCCGATATTAAAACCATGAAAGTATTACACAGTGTATTTTTTGTTGTATCCATCATCGGCTTATTTAGTATGGATTTTATTTTTCTTTCTATTTTAAATCATCATAGAAGTGTTTGGCTCCTGCTGTTATCTTTTTTCGGGATCATTGCAAGCATTGTTTTATTACTCTTTATTTTATCAAGATTTTTTAAATTGCCATTTTGGGGCAATCGCAAATAAGTTTAACTTGACGGGCACTTAGGCCAGGTTATGAAGATCAAAAAACTTATTTATTATATTACTGCGATATTTATTGTTGGTACAATGATCCTGATCGGGATGCAATATATTACCAGCAAGAATGTAAATGAACTTATCTCAGGCAATGAAAACCTGTTGAATGAATTTAGATTGAGCAACCAGCTTACTACATTGCAAAAGGACATGCTCGTATTCGACAACAAACTCAAGAGTGCCATCATTACCAGCGATACCATTAAGATCAGGGATTTCAGCGCAGGCCTTGAAAAAATAGAAAATGATATTACGGTGCTGGAAAATGCAAGCAGCAATGACAGTGTTCAGAAATCCATTGATGAACTTAATAACCTTGTGCACCAGAAACTGGAATTCAGCAATGATGTTGTTGATAGTTTTAATATATCTGGTAAAGTGGCGGCAGAAAAATTATTTGTAACAGACAGGGGCACAAAATTATCACAGGATATTTTTTTAACAGCACAAAAAATTGATAAGAGCCGTCAACTTATTCTTGAACAAACAACAGAAGCCATTGATAAAAGTGGCCAGCTTGCTTTTCGCTGGGGTGTGATCATGATCGGTGCCGTGCTGATCTTATTTACGGTCATATTCTGGTTCATCATAACAAGAATGAAAAAACAATACGACCTCAACAATCAATTAAATGAAAGTGAAAAAAAGATAAAAGAAATTGTAAGGGTAAAAGAAAATTTCCTGGCAAACATGAGCCATGAAATAAGAACACCTATGAATGCCATTTTAGGATATACTAATTTATTGCAACGAAAAGAGCTGGATCACGAATCGAAACTTCATTTATCAACCATACAAAAATCGGGTGAGAACCTATTGTCCATTATCAATGATATATTGGATATTTCCAAGATAGAAGCAGGGATGATGCGAATAGAAGAAACACCATTCAGCGTAAGAGGACTTTTGCATTCACTAGAAGTGATGTTTAAAAATAAGATCGAAGAAAAAAGATTGTTTTTGAAAACGAATGTAGCAGAGAATGTGCAGGATACTTTATCAGGTGATGCAACAAAGCTTACACAGGTATTGGTAAACCTTGTTGGCAATGCAATAAAATTTACAGAGAGGGGAACAGTAACGATACATGTTTCTCAAAAAATAATTAATACCAACAATATTGATCTTGTATTTATTATAAAAGATACAGGCATTGGAATTGAAAAAGAAAAACTACAAACGATCTTTGAAAGATTTATACAGGCAGAAGAAACGACTACACGCAAATTTGGTGGCACAGGTCTCGGCCTTTCTATTGTGAAAAATATTGTGGAGATACAGAAAGGAACGATCATGGCAGAAAGTGAACCGGGTGTTGGAACATCTGTTACATTTAATATTCCTTATAAAATTTTAAATAGCACTGTTCTTACTAACCGTGATATAAATATTATTCCTGTAAAACCTTTTAAAACAAATTTACTTGTATTGCTTGTAGAGGATAATATTATAAACCAGGGACTGATCACACATCTTTTTAAAGAATGGCATGTAGAACACAAGATTGCCGGCAATGGAAAAGAGGCCATTGTCATGTTGCTAGATCAGCATTTTGATCTTGTATTGATGGACATACAAATGCCTGAAATGGATGGATATGCTGCAACGCATGAGATCAGGCAGCAATTAAAAATGGATATTCCTATTGTTGCCATGACAGCTCATGCTATGGCAGGAGAAAGAGAAAAATGTTTGAGCTATGGAATGAACGATCATATTTCGAAACCGATCAGGGAAATTGAATTGTATCAATTGATATCGCAGTTTGTGAATTTGAAAAAAAGCCATGACCAGAAAAATGGAGTAAATAATAATTTCTCTGTGATCAATCTTGGTTATATGCAGGAGATCAGTAACGGCAATAAAGAATATGAACAAGTAGTTACGGCGCAATTTATAGAAATGATACCAGTGGAGATTGTGTTGCTTCAAAAAGCATTTGAAGCAAATGATGTAAAAGAAATAAAACAGGTGGCGCATAATATGAAGACTACGGTTTCGGTAATGGGATTAAATCGTTTAATAGATGTGCATTTGGATGCGATTGAAAATAATCCGTCATCGGGCAGCCAGCTTGAGCAGCATTTAAATACGGTTTCTTTCATTTGTGAAAAAGCGTTGGAAGAAGCGAAGTTGTTTTTGTTGAGTTTAAACAAAAATGATCAATCAGTATAATTTTTCCGGACATTTTTTATTTACTTCTATGATTGGAAGACGGATGATACGGACGGAGCGGATGATCACGGATTTATTTTTTTGTTCCAAAAAAAATTGGATGTGTAACAAATATTTTGATTCCAAATACTTTTATACAATTTATAATCCATTATATATTTGCAATATTTGCGAAGCAAATATAAATCCGTAATCACCCGCTCATCCGTTTCATCCGTCTTCCAATCATAAGCCGTCATCAACTGGAGTCTCTGTTTTTATCAAGAGCCATCTTGCAAGTACGAGCCATATTGTTCCAAGGCAAAACCCCGCAATCACATCACTGGCAAAATGCGCTTTCAGGTAAATGCGGCTGAAGCCAATCAATAATACAAAGCTGAAGCAGCCAATGATCAGAGTATATTTCAACAAATTGTTTTTTATCGTTCTAAAAATAACATACGCCAGCATACCAAAAAATACAAGGCTGGAAAAACTATGTCCGCTTGGAAAACTATATCCCGGTACATTGGCAATAACGGGTAGCAATGGCCGCTCCCTTTTTGTAATTTCTTTTAACGAAAAAAGTACAATAGTACTTGTGAGGGAAATGGTAACTATTTTTAAAGAATATTTACGATGATTTTTATAAAATAAAAAAGCAGCTGCCAAAAATATATTGGCAGGAACTAAAAAATAATGTGATCCGAAAAAGCTGATGAATTTTAATATTGATGTATTGCGGCTGTTGATATAAGGACGGATCCATATAAAAATGTGTTCATCAAAAGAAGTATTCTTATCTAAAAAAACCATACTGACAACTGTAAATAATACCCAAAGACAAATAAAAAACAAGAAAGCAAGCATCAATTTTTCCCGTGATAATTTTTTTAACTGCCGAAGAAAGAAATTATTCATATCTAAAAAGTTGCCCTAAAACCTTACATCTTACATCTTACATCATACATCTTACATCTTACATCATACATCTTACATCTTACATCTTACATCATACATCAAGTAGCTTGATTCCCGTTTTCTCAAAACTAATCTTCCGCTGTTTATATAAATTTCCGGTAGTCATCTTGAAAGTTTTTTTACTCATTCCAAAGAATGCATAAATTTCTTCAGGATCGGTTTTATCGTTGTAGGGTAAATAACCATCGTTTTCTTTTAGCAGCCTCAATATTTTTCCTGTTTCATCCTCCACACGGTTATAACCAGGTTTGCCTGCGGCAACATCTATTTTATTATCTGTATTGTATATTTTTTTTATGAAGCCCTTGAATTTATCGCCAACCGTTATGTTGCGGTAAATCTCATTGTGATGCAACACGCCGGTATGTATATTATTTATGATAACGACATAACCAATATCGGTTCTGCGGTACACGATCATATCTACCAACTCCAGTTCTTTTACGGTAAGATTGTCATTGCTTAAAAAAGATTCAATTTTTTCTGTAGCGGCTATGCGTCCTGTTTGTTCATCCAAATAAATTTTCACCAGGTATTCGCCATTGGGCAACATGTTGTTCTGTTGCTTTGATTTGGGAACAAAAATATCTTTCATCAATCCCCAATCTAAAAATGCACCTTGTGGCGTAACACTTATAGTACGCAATTTTACAATATCTCCTAAAATGCCTTTGGGATGTTGCGTGGTTGCAATGAGCCTGTCTTCGCCATCATGGTA
This sequence comes from Ferruginibacter sp., assembly GCA_039934735.1. Lineage (GTDB taxonomy): Bacteria > Bacteroidota > Bacteroidia > Chitinophagales > Chitinophagaceae > Ferruginibacter. Next base: position 63,922 of record JBDTLP010000002.1, read on the forward strand.
AACGAATACTGACAATTCATCTCCTTCTTTTGCACCTGCAGGAACAAATCTTTTTGGTAATAATATACCTTCAGCACCGTCATCAAGGTATAAGCCAAAATCGACGGCCCTCAATACTTTTAATGAATTGTATTCGCCAACTTTTACCATGAGATTAATTTGGGTGCAAGTTAGGTAAAACGATTGCAACCAACCCTGTCGGCAGTTGCAAACCCCGACAGCGGTTGTGATTATTTTAACCGCTGTCGGGGCTTACAAACGCCCACAGGGTTGAAAGACCTAACAGGTTTCGAAAACCTGTTAGGTCTAAATGTGCTATCTTCACACAAATAAAACTAACTTTTGAATTTTAATACTTTTGGATTCGACCCACGGCTCATGGAAGGAATAGATGCTTCAGGATATGAAGAAGCGACGCCGGTTCAGCAGCAGGTAATCCCACACATACTTTCAGGAAAAGATATTATCGCATCAGCGCAAACAGGCACGGGCAAGACTGCGGCTTTCCTGCTTCCTTTGATCAATAAAATAATTACATCCACGCATGATCAGCATACGATCAATGCACTTGTAATTGTACCAACCAGGGAACTTGCCGTACAAATTGCACAACATCTTGAAGGCCTTTCCTATTTTACAAATATCAGCTCTATCGCTGTTTATGGCGGTGGCGACGGTAATGCATTTGTGCAGGAAAAGAAAGCGCTTAGTATGGGTGCTGATATTGTAGTTTGTACACCGGGGAAAATGATGGCCCATATTAAAATGGGATACGTAAAATTAGATGGTTTAAAATATTTGGTATTGGATGAGGCAGACAGGATGCTGGATATGGGTTTTTATGATGACATCATGTTCATCATAAAACACTTGCCTCCTCACAGGCAAAACCTGCTTTTTTCTGCTACCATGCCGCAGAAAATAAGAGAGCTTGCCAGGAAGATCCTTCATCAACCTGAAGAAGTAAATATTTCTATCAGCAAGCCAAATGAAAAAATAACACAGGAAGCATTCATTGTTTACGAGACGCAAAAAATTCCACTTGTATTGCATTTGTTGAGGAAGAGCCATTACAAAATGGTATTGATCTTCTGCAGTAGCAAACTCAGTGTAAAACAACTCACCCGCGAGCTTAAACGAAATAAGATACTTGCAGATGAAATACACAGCGACCTTGACCAGGACAAGCGAGAAGATGTATTGATACAATTTAAAAGTCGCCGTTTACCCGTGCTTGTTGCAACAGATATTTTGAGCAGGGGTATTGATATTGACGATATTGATCTTGTTATAAATTATGATGTACCTCACGATGGCGAAGATTATGTTCATCGTATTGGACGTACCGCACGTGCAGCTGCAGAAGGAAGTGCTATTACATTGGTAAGTGTAAAAGAACAACGCAAGCTTACGGCTATTGAAAAATTATTGGGAAAGCCTGTACCAAAAGCAGAAGTTCCGGCTGAATTTGGTGAAACACCTGAATACAGTGCCATACAGGGAAGAAGTAGTGGTAATAGAAATTCAGGCAAGCCAAAACATTTTAATAAGAATTCTTTTCGAAGAAATCAATAAACATCTTCTGTATATTTCACATGATTTAGTGTGATAAAACCCCGGGCTTTTGCTTTTTTAGCTAATATATTTGTACAAAGGATATTTTATTAGCACAACTCCCAATATATTATCGAGTCCCATCGAATACCTCACAGGCATTACTGCACTGCGGGGCGATATGTTGCGCAAGGAACTTAATATTTTCAGCTTTAAAGACCTGCTGGAATTTTATCCGTTCAGGCATATTGATAAAACGAAAGTTGATAAGATCGGGCACCTGTCTTACGATACAGAATACACGCAGGTGGCGGGTATTCTTACCGATGTAGAATTGATCGGCCAGAAACAAGGCCGTCGTTTGGTAGCGCATCTCAAAGATGATACAGGTATTATAGAACTGGTTTGGTTCCAGGGTATCAGCTGGGTAGAAAAAGTATTGCAGGTTGGCCAGCAGTATTTAGTCTTTGGTAAATTGAGTTTCTTCATGGGCAAACCCCAGATCGCTCATCCTGAATTAGAAAATTACACAGTTAAAAACGCTGATGGAAAGGCGCATCTTGAACCCATTTATCCATCTACTGAAAAATTAAAAGCAAAAGGCGTTACAGGAAGAGCGATCGGGAAATTTACACAGGAATTATTTCAAAGAATAACGGAAAAAGATATTCCTGAAAATCTTCCCGAGGCAATTATTAAACAATACAAGTTTATCAAAAGATTTGATGCATACAAACATATTCACTTTCCAGCATCCGAACAACATTACCAACATGCTTTGCGCCGTTTAAAATTTGAAGAATTCTTCTTTGCGCAATTAAGCATTCAATTAATAAAACTAAGCAGGCAACGATTTAGTAAAGGATTGCAGTTTGAAAAAGTAGGAGCGTTGTTCAATGATTTTTATAAAAATAATCTTCCATTTACATTAACAGGCGCACAACAAAATGTATTAAGAGAGATAAGAAAAGATACGGGCAGCGGGCATCAAATGAATCGCCTCTTACAGGGCGATGTGGGAAGTGGTAAAACAATGGTTGCATTATTGAGCATGCTCATCGCTGCTGATAATGGTTTTCAAAGTGTGTTGATGGCACCAACAGAAATTCTTGCGCAACAGCATTACAACAATATAAAAGAATTGCTGAATGGATTGCCGGTAACAGTGGCCCTATTAACCGGTTCAATAAAAGCAAAAGATAGAAAACCCATTCTTAAAAGTTGTGAAGATGGTTCATTGACGATCTTAATTGGTACCCATGCGATCATAGAAGATAAAGTTATTTTTAACAACCTGGGTTTTGCCGTAGTAGATGAGCAACATAAATTTGGTGTTGCTCAACGGGCAAGGTTATGGAAAAAAAATACCATACCTCCACATATACTGGTGATGACAGCAACACCAATACCACGAACACTTGCACTAACTGCTTATGGTGATCTTGATTACAGTGTTATAGATGAATTACCACCTGGCAGGCAACCAATCACAACCGTTCATCGTAATGAGACCGCAAGGCCACAGGTGATGGATTTTATAAAAGAACAAATTGTGTTGGGCAGGCAGGTTTACGTGATCTACCCACTTATTGAGGAAAGCAGCAAACTAGATTATGAGAACCTGATGAAGGGTTTTGAAGAAGTGAAATCCTTTTTTCCTGAACCTAAATATTGGATCAGTATGGTGCATGGAAAGCAAACGGCAGAATTAAAAGAGACCAACATGCAGCGATTTGTAACAGGAGATACTCAAATACTGGTAGGTACGACCGTAATTGAAGTTGGAGTGAATGTTCCCAACGCTTCGGTAATGGTGATTGAGAGTGCGGAAAAATTTGGACTTTCACAATTGCACCAGTTGCGGGGAAGGGTTGGAAGAGGTGCTGAGAAAAGTTTTTGCATATTGCTCACGGGCAAAAAATTGTCGAATGATGCAAGGGAAAGACTTAAGATAATGGTGAGTACAAATGATGGATTTAAGATCGCAGAAAAAGACCTGGAAATAAGAGGGCCGGGAGAAATTGAGGGGACAAGGCAGAGTGGTGTTTTAAACTTTAAGCTCGCCAGTATCGTACATGATAAAGTGATGTTGGAGGCGGCGAGGGCTGCTGTAGAAAAGATTATAACAGAAGACCACGATCTTACATTGGATGAAAATTTGCCGGTGAAAAACTTCCTTCAACAACAAAAAGGAAAAACCCTTTGGAGCAAGATTGCCTGATGCATTAAAAAAATAGTTAAACTCAATATAAGCCTGTATTTAATTGAAACAATCCAATAGATTTTATCGTTTATAATGAGTAAATTGTAAAAAAAGTTAACCGATTGATCAGCGTGAATAAAATATTAGTTGTCATACTCGTCTTTTTCTTAAGTTTCTCTCTTACAAAATCCGCTTTTGCCCAAATGGAATTCGTGGAAAATAAGGGGCAGTGGCATAAAAATGTTCAATTCAAAGGTGACTTTAGTGCAGGAAGTTTTTTTCTTGAACAAAAAGGGTTCACCGTTTTATTACACAATAGCGCCGATCTGAAAGCAGTTAGTGAACTGGGCCATGCAGAAATTACAGGACCGGTTACACTTCATTCTTTTTCGTATAAAGTAAATTTTCTTGGTGGTTCAACCAGGGTGAAACCACAACCTGAAAAAATCTCTACTTCTTACAATAATTATTTCGTTGGTAATGATCCTAAAGCATGGGCAAGTGAGTGTAAAATATTTTATTCTGTTACTTATAAAAATATTTATCCCAATATTGATGTTCGTTATTATAGTGACGGAGGTAGATTGAAATATGATTTTATTGTAAACCCCGGCGGCAATATTTCTTCAATCGCCTTGCAATACAACGGCCCTGAATTATCAATAAAAGATAAAGAGCTTATTATTAAAACACCTGTTGGTGAAATGAAGGAATTATTTCCTTACAGTTATCAATCATCAGCTGGCGGCAGGCAGGAAGTTGATTGTAAATATGTGCTCAGGAATAATGTGCTCACTTTTAGTGTAAAGAATTATGACCCAAAGAAAACATTGATCATCGATCCTCAGATTATATTTTCATCTTTTACACATAGTAGTGCAGATAACTGGGGTTATACAGCTACACCAGGTCCAGATGGAAGTTTATTCGCCGGAGGAATTGTATTTGCTGATCCACCACAAACAAATTATCCTGTTTCAGCAGGTGCTTTTCAAACAAGTTATGGTGGTGGCGTAGATGAAAATAGTTTTGCAGGATATGACATTGGGATCTTTAAATTTTCTGCAAACGGATCCAACAGGGTGTATGCAACTTATCTTGGTGGTAGCCGCAATGAACAACCACATAGTATGATCGTTGACGGCAACGGCAACCTCATTGTTGCAGGAAGAACAACTTCAACAAATTTTCCTTCTACTACCGCACACGTTGGGCCAGGTGGAGGTTATGATATCTTTATCACAAAATTAAATGCAGCAGGAAGTGGTTTATTGGGCTCGGTCGTCATTGGCGGATCAGGAGATGATGGTGTAAATATCCGTCCAAAATATTCAGCACCATTGGGTGCTGATGGCATTCGCAGAAATTATGGTGATGATGCAAGAAGCGAAGTGATATTGGACAATGCCGGTAATATTATTCTTGCATCCAGTACTCAATCTTCTAATTTTCCCATTGCAGGAGGAGCCATTCAATCCTCATTTGGAGGTGGCAGGCAGGATGGTGTAATCATGAAATTTAGTCCTAATCTTTCTTCCTATTTCTTTGGTGATTTTTTTGGAGGCAGCGGCGATGATGCGTGTTTTGTTACAAGTATAAATCCAACAAGCGGTAAACTTTATGTCGGCGGTTCTACAACCAGTTCTAATCTTCCTGGTTTAACAGGCAGTGTTTTGGGACCAGCTTTTAATGGCGGAACTACAGATGGTTTTGTTACTGAAATTGAACCTGATGGTTCGGCTATAATCAGAACAACATACATAGGAACTCCAGGAATAGATATGCTCTACGGGCTTAAATTTGACAGGCTTGGATTTCCTTATGTGATGGGCACAACGACAGGCGCATGGCCGATCATAGGGGCTGCTTTTAGTAATCCAAACAGCGGACAATTTATAGCTAAATTAAAACCTGATCTTTCAGCGTATGTCTATTCAACCGTTTTTGGAACGGGTGGCTTTCTTCCCAATATTTCACCAATAGCATTTCTTGTTGACAGGTGTGAGAATGTATATGTGTCGGGTTGGGGTGGCGGGCTTAATAAGCGACAAAGCTATAGCAACGGAACCACAACTGGTTTACCTGAGGTAAGCCCATTGCCAAATATACCTCCCCCAGATGGTGCAGACTTTTACTTTTTTGTTTTACAGAAAAATGCAACCAGCCAGTTGTTTGGCTCTCACTTCGGTCAGAATGGTGGACTTGGAGATCATGTGGACGGGGGAACAAGCAGGTTTGATGATAATGGTGTGATCTACCAGGCAATTTGTGCTAATTGTGGGAATGATGTAACATTTCCTACATCAATAAGTGCATGGTCTAGGCAAAACGGAAGTGCAGATTGTAATGAAGCACTGGTTAAAATAAAAATGGATTATGCAGGTGTAGGTGCTGGATTACAGACTGAAATTGATGGAATTAAAAATGACACTTCAGGTTGTGTACCTTTTAATGTAGTTTTCAGAGATACATTATTCCAGGGTACTAAGATATATTGGGATTTTGGCGATGGTTCGCCGCAGGTGATTACAACATCTTTTGATACTTCGCATACTTACACTGTTCCTGGTCATTATTTAGTAACACTGATTGCTGAAGACCTGAATACCTGTAATGTAAGAGACACTGCATATGTTCACATCAGGGCAGGAAATAATATCGCAATGCTTGATTTCACAGCTGTAAAAGATACGCCGTGTACAAGTACAACATATACATTCTTTAATCATCCCACTGCTACTTTTCCTGCGCCGGGGTTTGTTCCCACAACTTTTACATGGGACTATGGTGATGGTTCGCCACCTGAAGTGTCTTTTAATGGAAGGCACACATATCCGGGGCCAGGAGTTTATGCAGTAACGTTGACTTTAGTTGATACAAACTATTGTAATTCTCCTGTAAAAAAAGTAGATTCATTGCGGGTGTATGATCTTGTAAAAGCTGATTTCAAAACACCGCAATTGGGTTGTGCACCTTATACAGCAGATTTTCGTTTTATTAGCAGCGGTGCAGGTACAGATTTTTTCTGGTCATTTGGAGATGGAACATTTTCTACTGATTCAACGGATGCATTTCCAACACATCTTTATCAAAACCCCGGCGTTTACCCGGTACAGTTAATTGTAAGAGATACGAATACCTGTAACAAAGTTGATACTTCTGCCATTTTTACTATCACGGTTTTGCCAAAGCCAATAGCAGCATTTACATGGGCACCCAATCCGCCGCAGAAAAATACCGCTACACAGTTTACAAACCTGTCAACAGGAGCAGTACGTTACTTATGGGATTTTGGTGAAGATGGAGAAACATCTACAGAAGTAAATCCAAAGCACCAGTTTAATTCTACAGGTTCATTCCGTGTTACATTAACAGCGTATAATCAAAACAATTGCGATTCAACGGTTTCAGTGGTTGTAACCGCAATTATAGATCCTTTGCTGGATGTTCCAAATGCATTTACACCCGGGCGCTTTGGAGAGAACGGATATATTGCTATAAGAGGATATGGAATTGGTAAAATGGATTGGAAGATCTATAACAGGTGGGGGCAATTGGTTTATCATACAACTAGCAGGAAACAATCATGGGATGGAACTTTTAAAGGAAAATTACTTCCTATGGACGTTTACGCATATACGCTGGATGTAATTTTTACTGACGGAAAGAAGCTGAGGAAGACGGGGGACATTACTTTGTTGAGATAAAGGCTACGTGCAGGAATTAAAAATTATGAATTAAAAATTAAAAATGAATACTCAGTTGAGTAATTAAATTATGAATTAAACAAACCATTAATTTTTAATTCTTAATTTTTAATTGATAAAATAGCTAACAAAATTAATGATCAACACATTGCTAAATAAAAACACGATATTAGAAAATAGAAAGCGACACACATGGGTAAAGCTCATCGTTGTTATGCTGTTCGTTCCAATATCTTTTTTACAAGCACAAGACCTTCATTTTTCCCAATTCTTCAATACACCACTTACAACAAATCCTGCAAACACAGGTTTTATTCCAGATGCAGATTACAGGTTGGGGATTCATTACCGCAATCAATATAGCAACATCATGGCCGTTCCTTATACAACAATGAGTGTTTTTGGCGATGCACAGCTATTCCGGGACAAACTGGAAAATGGATGGCTGGGTGTTGGTGCTTTGGTTTTAAGTGACAAGGCAGGTAGTGGCAATCTTCGCTCAACAAAAATATATGGTTCTGTTGCTTATCACCAGATGTTGGGAGAAAGTAGTCTTTTAAGTGCAGGTTTTAATTTAGGATGGGCCAATAAACGCATTGATCCAACGGGCTTAAAATTTCCTGACCAATTTGATGAATCATTGGGATTTTTTGATAGCAAAGTGCCTACAAGCGTTATGTTATCAAATACCAGCATTAGCTATTTTGATATGCAGGTAGGTATGAACTATGCTTATTTTCCGCAGGAAGATGTTTATATCAATGCAGGATATTCTATTCATCATGTAAATAAACCAAGAGAATCTTTTTTTAAGGACAAAACCAGTAATGAATCAGATATTATTCCAATGCGGCAGATTGCTTTTATCAATGCTATTCTTAAAGTAAATTCGAATGTCATTATCAACCCTAATATTTATTATACAAAACAAACAAGTGCTTCTGAATTTGTTATAGGTTTAAATATGAATTATGACCTGAGTGGCGACGGTGAAAAACAATTTATAGCTGGTGCCTATTATCGTGGAAAGGATGCTATAATACCAATGCTGGGATTTGAGCTGAGTACCTACAGGTTTACCTTTAGTTATGATGCAACCATTTCAACACTCAAAGATTTTAATAATTCACGGGGCGCACTGGAATTCAGTTTAATTAAAAAAGGTTTTTATAAAGACAACCAGGACAGGCAATCGCTTTGTCCGAAATTTTAAAACTTACAGTTGATCGACCCCGAGGATAGATACGCGGATGACACGGATTGTGCGGATGATCACGGATTAATGCTGCTGGCGCAGCATATAACTGATAAAAAATTTAGAGAATGATCTGTAATTTTTTGGAACAAAAAATAAATCCGTGTTCATCCGGTCAATCCGTGTCATCCGCGTTCCAATCATTGTTTGCCGATAAAAAATCAAGTTAAAATAAGCTTGATAACTTGAAATAAGTATATACCATTTTACAACCTCATCTTTTTTTACGATTTTCGCTTAAATAATAATTCTACATGGCGGTTAGTGCAGCAGAAACCAATATTTTCTACAAATATCTTTCAGCATTTAAAAATATTACAGGCGATGCATTTGTTTTTACAGATGAGGAAAGCCTTGGTCATTATGCCCATGATGAAACCGAGAACCTTCATTTTTTACCAGATATTGTTATTAAACCTCGTACCACACAAGAGATCAGTGCCATCATGAAGATCTGCAACGCCAACATGATTCCCGTAACACCAAGAGGCGCTGGTACAGGATTAAGTGGTGGCGCATTGCCACACAAGGGCGGCGTGCTCATCTCTTTTGAACGCATGAATTCGATCATAGAAATTGATGAACGAAACCTGCAGGTGATCACAGAGCCCGGTGTTATTACCGAAGTATTACAAAATGCAGTAAAAGAAAAAGGATTGTTTTATCCGCCTGATCCAAGCAGCAGGGGAAGTTGTTTCATCGGTGGTAATGTTGCTGAAAACAGCGGTGGTCCCAAAGCAGTAAAGTATGGCGTGGTAAAAGATTATGTGCTCAACCTGGAAGTTGTATTGCCCAATGGTGATATCATCTGGACAGGCGCCAATGTTTTAAAAAATTCAACGGGCTATAATCTTACTCAGTTAATTGTTGGCAGTGAAGGAACATTGGGGCTAGTCACAAAGATTGTTTTGAAATTGATCCCGCTTCCTAAATACGATCTGCTGATGCTGGCGCCATTTAATGACCTGCAAAAAGCCGGTGCAGCAGTGAGCGCTATTTTCAGGGCAGGCTTTACACCAAGCGCTTTGGAACTGGTAGAAATAAATGCCCTTAAGATTGTAAGCAAGTTTGTAGATAGTACAGTGGTTCCCGTTAGTGATAGCATGGAAGCACATCTTATTATTGAACTGGATGGCAATCACCAGGAGACATTGATGACGGAAATGGAAGCCATTGCAGCTTTGCTGGATGATTACGATTGTGGTGAATTGTTTTTTGCAGATGATGCACAGCAAAAAACGGAACTGTGGAAATTACGTCGCCGGGTAGCCGAAGCAGTAAAGCTGGATGGTTATACGATTGAGGAAGATACCGTAGTGCCAAGAGCAGAATTACCAGCACTTATTAAAGGCGTGAAAGCACTTGGAAAAGAATATGATTTTGAAGTGGTTTGTTATGGGCATGCGGGAGATGGAAATCTTCATATTCGCATAAAAAAACCAGGCAGCATTTATAGTTTGAATAATCCTGATGTAATTCCGGCATTGAAAGCATTATTTCAATTAGTGAAATCTTTGGGAGGAACCATCAGTGGAGAACATGGCATTGGCCTCATCCAGAAAGAATACATGGACATCGTTTTTGAAGAAGCGAATCTGCAAATGATGCGTGGCATTAAGAAAACATTTGACCCCAATAATATTTTAAACAGCGGTAAAATTTTTGATCTTTAATTATTTATAAACCTAATCATGAAAAATATCATTCTTGTTATTATTACTTCCTTTTTTGGGCTGAAGGGTTTTGCCCAGTATACAGAACCAGTAGAACACAAAGAAAAAAAAGAAGAAACCCATGGTTTCCAAAAGGATCACCTGTTTACTGGTGGAGGACTTCAGTTGGCATTTTCAAATTATGATTTTGTAGTTGGAGCAAGCCCTGTATTAGGGTATAGCTTTAACAAATGGTTTGATGCCGGTATTGGATTTAGTTATATTCATATTGCAGAAAGGGAAGCATACCAGGATCAGTTTGGCAATGTATATACAACAGGAAATAAAATCAGGCAAAACGATTATGCACCTTTGGCTTTCGTAAAATTTTATCCACTTAAATTTTTATTTATTCAGGCACAATTTGAAGAAAATTTTATTACCCAGAAATATATTTATGGATATGGTGCGCCAACTGAAAAAATCAGCTATAATGTTAGCAGTTTACTGCCGGGAATTGGTTATGCCAGTGGGAGAGAAGATGTTGGCGATTTCTATTATTTTATATCAATCTCAATTGATGTATTAAAAAACAGAAAATCTCCGTATGTTCAGTTGATTGGAGACAATGTAAATTTTCTTCCTATTCTTCGTGCCGGCATACAAGTTCCTTTATTCCAGGGAAGAAAATAATATATCACAAATACTTCAACAGATCTGACGGTTCTTTCAGGATCGTCATTTTTTCTTCCGGATTTCCGTATAAAAAATTTTGGGTGTCCATCATTTGAATATGAGCGATCAAATGATCATAAAAACCACCGGAGTTCATGAAAAATATTTTTTTATCATGAATGTTTAATTGGTTCCAGGTGAGCATTTCAAAAACTTCATCCATGGTGCCATAGCCTCCAGGTAAAATAATGGCGGCATCACATTTTTCGTAAAGCATTGTTTTGCGTACATGCAAGCTGTCAACGATGGTAAGTTCAGTCAATCCATTATGCTGGTGTTCAAGATCAGACAACATTTTTGGAATAATACCAACAACCCTTCCTCCTTTTTCAAGTGTTGAATTTGCAATGGCACCCATCAATCCTTTGTTGCCACCACCATAAATCAGCGTGATATTTTTTTCTGCAAGCAGATAACCTAATTTTTTTGTATCAGATTCAAATAAAGGATTATTGCCTGGTTTACTTCCGCAAAAAACAGCAATGGATTTGATAGACATAAAAGTTAAAAATTTAATTAAAAGCAAAGACACAAAGATTTTTTATATTTTCAATCTTATTTTTACTTAAACAAATATTGTTATTACGATAATCTTCTCAGTTTTATAAAGTCCTTGCTGTAAAATTGGTTCTAAACCCCCTCTCCTTTGGAGAGGGGGTTGGGGGTGAGGTCCTTGATTGTAGTAATTTTATCTGAACAACAGCTTAAATACTTTACCAATGTCGCCATACGTCCTGCTTTCCTTTGTGATCGGTTATTTTCTTTTACTGCTTTTGGTTGCGTGGTACACAAGCAAAAATTCTAATAACGAATCTTTTTTCATTGGCAATCGCAATTCAAACTGGATATTGGTTGCATTTGGAATGATCGGCACATCTTTATCCGGAGTCACATTTGTAAGTGTTCCCGGTGGCGTTGGAAAAGATTCATTTGCATATTTCCAGATCACCATTGGCTATCTCATCGGCTATATTGTTGTTGCTTTTGTATTGTTGCCTTTGTATTATCGCCTAAACCTTACTTCCATCTATAATTATTTAAGTTCGAGGCTTGGGGTTACTTCTTATAAAACAGGGGCGTCATTTTTTATTTTATCAAGAGTGTTAGGAGCAACTGCCCGATTATATCTTGTTGTAAAAATTTTACAGGATTCTATTCTTTCAGGTTTCGGCGTTCCTTTCTGGGTTACTACATTGATCATTTTGGTAATGATATTGATTTATACCTATGAAGGTGGCGTAAAAACAATTGTATTTACCGATACGTTGCAAACGACTTTTATGCTTACAGGCCTCATCGTTTGTGTTGTTTATATTTTACATGCTATGGGTATGAGTTTCGGAACAGCTGTTTCTACGCTGGGAGAAAAGGGATATTCTAAAATATTTTTTACTGATCCCGGCAGTAAACTTTTTTTTATAAAACAAATTATAGCAGGCGCATTTATTACTATTACCATGACTGGCATGGACCAGGAAATGATGCAAAAAACAATTTCTGTAAAACGATTGGGTGACTCACAAAAAAATATAATCACACTTTCTGTCATTATGGTATTTGTGATCCTGTTGTTTTTATTCCTGGGAGGATTACTTCATTTATATGCAGCACAACAAGGTGTAACTGCTACAGGGGATAAATTATTTCCTGCATTGGCACTTGCACATATGCCATCTATTGTGTCCATCATTTTTATTATAGCGCTTATCTCAGCGTTGTTTCCAAGTGCCGATGGTGCAATTACGGCCCTTACTTCTTCTTTCTGCATCGATATACTTGGAATGCAAAGAAGAACGGATTGGGATGAAGTAAAGAAAAAGAAACTGCGTCAAAGAGTTCATCTAACCGTAGCATTTGTGTTTTTGATTTTTGTAATGATATTTTACCAGGTGAATGATCCAAGTATGATTGGTGTAATATTAAAAGTTGCAGCTTATACTTATGGACCACTGTTGGGTTTATTTACATTTGGTATCATAACAAAGAAACAGGTACACGATAAATTAACGCCCATAGTTTGTATTACAGCACCACTCATTTGTTTTTTTCTTGATAAATTTCAGAAAGAGATCTTTGGTGATTTCCAGATTGGTTCTGAATTACTGATTATTAATGGCGTGCTTACGTTTGTAGGCCTGTTAATCATTTCTAAAAAAACAATTACTCAATAAATTATTTTATGGACCTGATCAATCCAAAAGCAGAAGATTATTCCAGGAAATATTCGTCCTTATTAGATGCAGTTTCGCAGGAAAATGAAACGATTACGCTGGCTTCTCATGAACATGCACAAATGCACAGTGGCCATGTTCAGGGTAAATTCCTGGAAATGATCAGCAGGATGATAAAGCCGGAAAAAGTATTGGAAATAGGCACTTTTACCGGCTTTAGTGCGTTATGTCTATCTAAGGGTTTGTCCGAAAATGGCGTGCTGCATACATTGGAATTAAGAGAAGAAGATGCAGCTTTTGCTGCTGCTTATTTCAAAAAAGCAGGGGCAGAAAATAAAATAAAACTTCATATTGGAAATGCTTTGGATATTATTCCCACATTGATGGAAAACTGGGATTTGATATTTATAGATGCTGATAAAGTGAGTTATATTCAATATTACGAACTAACTTTGCCTTTTTTAAAGACCGGGGGCTGGATACTTGCCGATAATGTGTTGTTTCACGGGCAGGTACTTGAAGATGAAGTAAAGGGGAAAAATGCGAAAGCCATCCAGGAATTCAATGATCATGTTGCGGCAGATATACGGGTAGAGCAGGTAATGCTTACTGTTAGAGATGGTATAATGCTAATTAGAAAACTTTAATATAAAATGCGGAGAATCCTTGCTTTTACTTTTTTATTTTTTGCTTACTTCGGGGTTTCAGCTCAGCAGTTCACAGTAAACCAGTATGTCGATATGTACAAGGATATCGCTATTAGGGAAATGAAACGCATGGGCGTACCTGCTTCCATCACGCTTGCACAAGGTATATTGGAAACAGAAAGTGGCAATGGGGCACTTGTAAAAAAATCAAACAACCATTTTGGTATAAAATGCAAAAGTAGTTGGAGTGGCGAAAGTGTTTCGCACGATGATGATGCAAATGGTGAATGCTTTAGAAAATACAATTCTGCAGAAGATAGCTATAGGGATCACAGTAATTTTTTAAGAGGAAATGATCGTTATTCTTTTTTATTTAAACTCTCAGCTGCAGATTATAAAGGGTGGGCATATGGATTGAAAAAGGCAGGTTATGCAACCAATCCATCTTATCCTGAAATTTTAATAAAATATATTGAGGATTACAATCTTCAGCAATACACATTGGGCGGAGCAAATGATGTACCTGTATTTGATGCTTCAAAATATGTGGATGATAAAGAAGAAACTGTTACAATTGTTACTACTGCAACAAACGATCATACAACTCCGCCAATACCAACTATTTCTACAGATAAAACGATGTTCAATAATGTGAAGGCTGTTTTTGCAACTGCCGGTACATCTTTATTGGCCATTGCAACAGATCACCATATTGCACTCGCCAAACTTTTAGAATTCAATGACCTTACTGATGATGGTTTGCTTGAAGAAGATAGCTGGGTATTTCTGGAAAGAAAACAAGCACAGGGCAATCGTGATTTTTATATCACCGATAAACAGGAAAGCATCAACAACATCGCACAGCAAAATGCGATACAGCTTTCTACACTTATTAAGTACAATGACCTTAAAGAAAATGAGATCGTAAAAGCAGGAACAAAAATTTACTTAAGGCCATCTTCAAATAAAAATGAAACAATAAGTACAACAACATCAGTTGTAAAAACGTCTTTTAAATATTATGAAGTGCAACCGAAAGAAGGATTGTATGCCATTTCCAAAAAATTTAATGTTTCTGTTCAGGATCTGAGAAATTGGAATAACCTTTCATCCGATGATTTGAAAATTGGTCAAAAATTAATTATCTCTAAATAAATTTATATGTCGGTAATAGTGGTAAATGGTAAACAATTTGAGCCTTATTTAACGGTATCCCAGATTGATGAGCAGATCAAAAGATTAGGTGTACAGATCAATAATGATTATGAAGGAAAACGTCCTTTGTTCATTGCCATTTTAAATGGCTCGTTCATGTTTGCTTCTGATCTTTTCAAACAACTTACTATAGACGCCGAGATATGTTTTATAAAACTAGCTTCTTATAAAGGCACACGCAGTACAGGGCATGTTGTTACATCTATCGGTCTCGATGAATCGCTAAAAGACAGGCATGTTGTTGTTGTGGAAGATATTGTGGATACCGGGAAAACACTGAGTGAGTTTCTTCCGCAATTAAAAGATCATCACCCCGCTTCATTAAAAATTGCTGCCTTACTACATAAGCCAGATGCACAGGTTCACCCATTGGATATAGATTATATTGGATTTAGTGTGCCTAATAAATTTTTGTTGGGCTTTGGATTAGACTTTGACGGACTTGGAAGAAATCTAAAAGAGATCTATAAACTAGTTGGTGAAGAATAGTGCATAGCAAGAATTAAAATATCGTTATTCCTTGAAAAAACTACTCTTATACTCTTTAACATTCCTGCTTGCAATACCTGCATTTAGCCAGTACTATCTTCGTGGAGAAGTAAAAGATGAAAAAAACCTGCCATTACAAAACGCAAAGATCTTCGTTCATTCAGCCAAAGCATTTTATTATTCAGGAGCATCTTATGGAAGCTTTGGTATCACCATGCAAAAATTGTATGATACACTAACGGTAACGCTTGATGGATATGAAACTAAAATGATCCCGGTAAAATCAGATGTCTGGCAAAATATCATTTTAAAAATATCGGCTGCTGATGCAACGAAGAACAGGCCGAAATTAATTTCTGTAACAAAGGATCTCAAACAATCTTCCAAATTAAATTGGTTCACCGGTGATGAAACTTATTTTCAGCTGGTAGAAAATGAATTTGTAAATACAGTAGGTTATCCCAACACAGGCTTTTCATTAAATGTAAATAAAGCATCTTACAGCAATGTGCGTCGTTTTATAAACCAGGAAAGCCCTGTACCACCAGATGCGGTAAGGGTAGAGGAGATGGTAAATTATTTTAATCTTCACTATCGTCAACCAGCAGGCAAAGATGTTTTTAGAATGGAATCGCAACTCACTTCCTGTCCATGGAATACAGACGAACAATTACTTTTTTTGAATGTAAGCGCAAAAAAACTTGATCTCGATAAAGTACCACCTGGCAATTTTGTTTTCCTGATAGATGTTTCAGGAAGTATGGATATGCCCAACAGGCTTCCATTGCTTAAAGCAGCTTTCCAGCTTTTTGTAAAGAACCTGAGGCCGATCGATAAAGTTTCTATCGTTACTTATGGTGGTTATGTTGCGGAATGGCTTGAGCCAACATCTGGCGCAGAAAAAGATACGATTATGAAATCCATTGAAGAGCTGACTGCAGCAGGTGACACACCTGGTGAATCCGCAATAAGAATGGCATATCGTGTTGCAGCCGGCTCTTTTATTAAAGGTGGTAACAATCGTGTGATCATTGCAACAGATGGTGATTTTAATGTTGGAGAAAATACAGAAAAATCATTGGACGAATTAATAACCAAGCAAAGACAAACAGGTGTTTACTTAACTTGCCTGGGTGTAGGTATGGGGAATTTTAAAGATTCAAAACTTCAGACACTTGCAAAAAAGGGGAATGGTAACTATGCATACCTCGATGATATTAATGAAGCAGAAAAAGTTTTGGTGAAAGAACTTACACAAACATTTTTTTCTGTTGCTGATGATGTTTTTATGAATGTGCAATTCAATCCTGCCATGGTAAAACAATACAGGCTTATTGGATTTGATAATAAGAAAGAAGCATTGACAGATTATACGAATGACCTTGAAGGTGGAGAAATTGGAAGTGGTAACAGCACACTTGCTATTTTTGAGTTATTACCTACACAACAAAATCTGCTTACTAAAAATACCTCTGTATCTGATGATATTGGTAAAATTGAATTGAAATACAAATCAACAAATACCAGTGATACCATAGTTAAAAAATTAGTTTTTGATGTAAAAAGTAATTATGCATTTATGGACAGTATTGACAGGGATTTGAAATTTGCTGCTGCTGTTACCATGTTTGGATTGAAAATAAAACAATCAAAATTCATAAATGACAAAGACTGGGATTTTATAAGTAAAGCAGCAAAAGCCTGCGCTGACAAAACAAATTATTTGCAAAATGAATTTCTTGGGCTTATTGATAAAGCTCAAAAAATTTATGATGTAAAAAAGAAAAAGAAAAAAAGTTCTAAAAGTAGTGATTAACCAAATGCGTTTCTTTAACTAAACATCTCCCTTACTTTATCAAAGAAAGATTTTTCATTTTTCTCCGGTTTCGGTTCAAAGTTTGCAGAATGATTCATCTTCTCAAGCATTGTTTTTTCTTCTGGAGAAATATTTTGCGGGGTCCATATATTTACGTGGATCAACTGATCGCCTTTTTCATAACTGTTTACATGTGGGAAACCTTTTCCTTTAAGCCTGAATATCTTGCCGCTTTGTGTTCCGGGAGGTATTTTTATTTTAGCTCTTCCATCAATGGTTGGTACTTCTATTTGTGTACCAAATACAGCATCAGGAAAAGATATGTATAATTCAAAAGCAACATTTAATCCATCACGTTGCAAATGTGAATGAGCTTCTTCTTCGATCAATACGATCAGGTCACCAGGTGTACCGCCACGTTCTCCTGCATTGCCTTTGCCATTAATGCTTAATTGCATTCCTTCCTGTACACCTGCCGGTATATCTATGGTAACAGTTTCTTCGCCGTAAACACGGCCCTCGCCTTTACAATTATTGCACTTACTCGTAATCGTTGTGCCTTCGCCGCTACAGGTTGGGCAGGTTGTTACAGTTTGCATTTGACCAAGAAAAGTATTTTGTACACGCCTAACCTGTCCACTGCCATGACAAGTGCCACAGGTTTGAACACTGTTTTTATCCTTGGCACCACTTCCCTGGCAGGTTGTACATTTTACATGCTTTTTTACCTTGATTGTTTTAGTAGCTCCATTAGCAATCTCTTCGAAATTCATTTTTAATTTCACCCGAAGATTGCTGCCCCTGCTTCCTCGTGCCTGTCCACCTGAACTTCTTCTGCCACCACCGCCAAAAAAGCTACTGAAGCCATCTTCACCAAAAACATCTCCGAACTGGCTGAAGATATCATCCATGTTCATTCCGCCGCCACCACTAAATCCACCACCACCACGTCCACCCGAAAATGCATTATGGCCAAAACGATCGTATTGAGATTTCTTATCTGCATCATTTAATATCTCGTATGCTTCAGCAGCTTCTTTAAATTTATCTTCTGCTGCTTTATCGCCGGGATTTCTATCCGGGTGAAATTGCATGGCTACTTTGCGATAAGCTTTTTTTATTTCCTCCTGCGATGCAGTTTTAGAAACACCCAATATTTCGTAAAAATCTCTTTTCATTTATTCGAAGATTTGAAAACAAGGATGAAAGTGTGGTTTATTCCAGGCCCCGGTTTTCTAATTTAAATTTATTTTCCTACAACTACTTTTGCAAAACGAAGTATCTTATCATTAAGGTAATATCCCTTTTGAACTTCATCAGTTACTTTACCTTTCATTTTTTCATCAGCATCTACTTCAGCAATAGCTTCATGTTTTTCAACATCAAAATCTGTATTGACACTTTGCATAACTGATAAGCCTTTCTGCTGCAGGGTATTTCTTAATTTATTAAACACCAATGTAACCCCTTCTTTCATCTGTTTAATATCATTGCTGTTCTGAAATTGTTTTTCAGCACGTTCGGAATCGTCCAGGATATCAAGTAAAGAAGTAATTATTTCTTTTCCTGCGGTTTGTGCGAAGTCAATTCTTTCTTTTGCAGAACGGCGTTTATAATTATCAAATTCAGCAACGAGACGAAGGTATTTGTCTTTCTGTTCCTGTAATTCTGAAGCCATTTTTTCTATTTCCAATGAGCTGTCAGATTCTGAATTACTTAAATGATTATTGCCAGGAATATCAGCATCTGCATTAATATCCATTGCTACATCATCATTTAAAGAGGATTTATCTTCCATGTGTTATGTATTTAAAATGTTTGCAAAGGTACAATAGTCAAACATTTTGCCAATGCAAGATTTGCGGTCAAATTGACATTATTTTAAAAAAACCGGAGGAGAGGTTATTTTACAACCTGGAACTTGCCAGATTCAAGTGTAGCACCATTTTTATCTCTTAGTTGGAAAACA
The DNA here is from genome assembly GCA_039934735.1 of Ferruginibacter sp. Classification (GTDB taxonomy): domain Bacteria; phylum Bacteroidota; class Bacteroidia; order Chitinophagales; family Chitinophagaceae; genus Ferruginibacter. Next base: position 83,335 of record JBDTLP010000002.1, read on the forward strand.
TAGATACCACGGTAGAAATCTTCCAGGTTAAGATTGAAGCGGGAGGGGACATTTTTTAATTCATACACTTTTTTGCCCATGAAGTTGAAAATAAGCAGGGAGAATGAATTGTCATAACCTCTCTGAAAATCAAAATTGATTACAGAAGCGGCTGGATTGGGATAAAACTTTATAAATTTTGCTGTAGCAGGACCCTGTTGGTCGGGATTTAATTTAGCTTGTTGTGCAAAAGATGTAAAAGTTATTCCAATTAAAAAAGTTAGTATGTAAATAAATTTTTTCAACAATTTAAAAGTAGCAAATTCTTTTGAATAACCAATTAATAAATTCTATAATTTTTAACCTATAATTTAAAATTTTGCAAAAAATGGCTTAAAGGATCTGCTTATCTATATACTTAAACGCTCCAGATGATCTCTTATTGCCTTAAAATCAGGAACATTTCCCGCATTTTCCAGTACTTCGGCATACTGTATAACTCCTTGTTTATCAATAATAAAAGCAGACCTTTTACTTACTCCATGCATATGCATATTTCCAAAAGAAGGATAAATGGTTTCATATAAAGCAGATACCTTCTTGTTAAAATCACTCAACAGGGGATAATTGTAATGTTGCTCTTCCCTATATTTTGCGAGGGTATAAGTAGAATCAACCGAAATGCCAAGTACCTGGACGTGATCATTTTCATAAGTCCTGATATCATCCCTTACATCACAAAGCTCTTTTGTACATGTGCTTGTAAAAGCCAACGGGAAGAATAATAACAGCACATTTTTTTTACCTGTAAAATCACTTAGACTTACACTGTTTTTATCAGAATTATAAAGTGTAAAATCCGGGGCTTTTTGTCCTGTTGAAAGTGACATAGTTTCTAATTGAAAATGATATTGCAAAGATACTGTGCTTTCCATTGAAGATTGAGTATTGTACGTTGGATATTGAGCATTTCCTGCAAACTTTCTAATGATCAAAGCTTCAAATTAATTTTCAAAATCCAATGAGGGGACATTTATTTCCAAAATGAAAAGCTGATTGTTTCTTTATAGGAGGTAATGCAAAAAACTGTTTTTATTATTGAGCATTGATTATTGTACGTTGGATATTGAAATTTTCTTACAAACTCTACTATGAGCGAAGTCTCAAATTAATTTTCAATTTTCAACGTACAATACTCAATGTTCAACGTAAAACAGTAAGGTCCCACCTCACGGCAGGACCTCTGTTATCCAAACAATCCATAAAAACAAAAATCTTAAATTGTTAGACAGGACTTTTGAAGCTGGATTGTAAGTGGATTAGAATTTAGGGCACCTAACAGCTTCACGGCTGCTGTTAAACTGCCTGTATTTTTGGAAGGTCAGGGATACTTCAAATCCCCCCCGGCCATTACTGCCTGTTTTTAATTGTGATATGTTCGCATCATAACTAACGGCTATGGCTATAGGCCGGCATTCTACTTCTGCTACCGGGATCACAGCATCTTTCCATCTCAGGTATGCCCCGAGGTGAAGTGCATATTTTGGATCGTCTGTTTCATCAAGTTTCCAGGAATAAAGTGCTCCTGTTATCATTTCTTTATGTGGCCCTTGTGATGAATAATCGGTTTGTAAAGTGAAGTATGAAAAATCTGACATACTCATTCTTATACCTGCAGAGCCAACAATTTTCGGGATCATTTCATCCGTGCCATCACTATAATAAGTTATTTTTTTTGCCTTATTGAAATGATGATATGCAATTCCTGCAAAGAGATTGTTATTAGGACTAGACCCAATCTGTGTATTCAAACTCATTCCAACAGTTGCATCAAGATAAGAATAAGAAGATTTAGCTAATTTTTCCCCGTCTGAAAGCCCGTCATTAAATCCTGTGCCATCATATTGGCTGTTGGTTGTTATTTTACTCCTGTCGATGCTACGCTGTACCCATCCACCCATAAAGCCCAACGATAGGTAGGTGTTTTTTTCTGCACCCAAAGATTTATGATAATTTAAAGTAGGGAGTATATGCGTAGAGGTTAGTGATATAGTACCTGCTTTGTCATATAGTATCTGTCCGCCAAGTGTTATAAAATCATCGCTATGTCCAACGGGTTTTTTAAACTCACCACTTAAAGATGTCGTTTGGTATGGTACAGTAACGCTGTTCCATTGGCTGCGATAAACCGACTGTATCCTTACATCTCCAGTGAAAAGACCAGCAAGTGCCGGGTTGCGCAATAATGGTGTTTCAAATATTTGTGAAAAATGGATGTCTTGTGATGTAGCATTTTGTGATGACACAATTAGTACTAGTACTAAAAAATGCAGTATAGGTTTTTTCATAGTAACGGTTTGGATTTTGGATTGTACCGCAATATATTATTAACGTTTTTAGAGCTCCTTTATTATCGAAACTTAACTTTTTTAGTTAATGATTCGGTATATCTTTTTATTATTTAAGAGACGCTTTGCTTTAAAAACAGGGCCTGCTAAAATGCAAGCCCCGTATCATTCATAAAACAAAAGCGAGTTTAAAAATTATCTTATTAATGCAATGTTTCCTTTGAAAACAAGCTTACTGCTGTTGTCACAAAGCACTTCAATAATGTATACAAATACATCAGGATTAAGTTTCTGTCCTTTAAAAGTGCCATCCCATGCTGACGATACATCATTGGCCTGGAAATTATTCTTTTCAAAAACAACCTCACCCCAACGTGTAAAGATCTTTTCTGATTTTATACTGAATACACCATTGCCTCTTGGATAAAAGACATCATTGGATCCATCACCATTCGGGGAAAACGTATTTGGTATGAAAATGTTTGCACCATTACAAATAACACTTACTGTTACGGCATCGCTTGTCGTACATCCTCCACGGTTATATACTGTGACGGTATATGTTGTGGTTTCTCTTGGCTTAACTGTGATTGATGGGAATACGTCCCTAAAGCCAGCATCTGTTGGCGACCATAATGCATCTGTAACATCGGCTGAAATAATAGGTAACAGATTTATTTGTTGTCCTACATTAATTACCCTGTCAGGTCCGGCATCAACAGTAGGATTTGGAAAAACAACTACAGGAATATATGCAGTATCTGTAAAGCAATGTTTATCATCAAAACCAATAACACGATAGTTTGTTGTTACTCCTGGTGATGCAACCACATTTGCTGTAATTGTGCTGCTAAGTCCTGTTGCCGGGCTCCATTCATAACGGTATGCTCCAGACGCAGTTAATGTTGTAGATTTCCCGAAACACAAGGAGTCGCCCACACTATTCCTCATGGCAAAAGGAAGTTTAACATCTACAGTCAATGAATCTCTGTTACTACAACCATGTACGGTGGTGCCAGTTACAAAGTATTGGATCCGTGAAGCAGGGTTGGCAACAGGATTTGAACAAGTCGTGCAACTTAGTCCTGTAGAAGGTGACCATACATATGTTGCAGCACCCGTTGCATTCAACATTCTTCCAGTGCCCTGGCAAATGAGTGTATCAGATCCTGCATCTACAGTAGGGATACTATAGGCCTCAACGGTAGTTTGAACGGTATCTATACAACCGCTGCTATTTGTAACAAATAAACTTACGTTGTAATTCCCAGCTATTGTATATGTTTCGGGAGCAGGATTGTTTATTAAAGAAGTATGACCATTTCCTAAATCCCAGCCCCAGTTTAATGCAGAAGTATCTGCTACAGCAAGTGATCCATGGAATGTTATTGTTACAGGTACACATCCGTTTGTTGTTTGTGTTATCAATGCTTGCGGGCCGGCAACAACTTTTATCGGGGCCAGGCTTGTTATAGAATCAGTACAACCACCCAGCGTTGTTACTACCAGTTTTGGATAGTAAAGTCCCGGAGCCGTATATAAGTTTGATGGATTTTCAATGGTTGAAATATTTCCATCACCAAAGGTCCATGAATAACTTGTAACCGGATCGTTACCTGCTGTTGTATTATTGAACTGTACAGTACCAGTATTACAAATTGGTTGTGCATTAAAATCAAAATCTGCTACTACGCCATGTATTCTAATAGTATCAGGTCCCCTGATAGGAACTACACAACCAGCGGCATCTCTTAATATCATTTTTGGAACGTATTCTCCAGGAATAGTATAAGTATGTGAGATCACAGAATCAGGTGTAATTAATGTATTACCATCATTAAAATCCCAAATAAAAGAAATTCGGTCTCTTGTTGAGGCTACAAAATTTACAGTTAATGGAGAGCAACCGGATAAACCACCATAAGTGAATGTACCCTGAGGCCCCCTTACAACTATCGTCTGTGTTTTTATGGAAGTACAACCACCCTGGCCCACTACTGTAAGTGTAGAAATATAAATGCCAGGTATAGAATAAAAGTGTGAAGGAGTCGGAGAATGAGATGTTGATCCATCACCGAAATCCCATGTTAATGAAACAAAATTCTGTGACGTATTTGTAAAATTAACAACCAATGGCGGACAGGTTCCCAGGGTATCACTAACTATAAAGTTTGCATCTGGAGTTCTTATCGCAATATAATTTGTCCGGGTCAATGAATCCGTACAACCGTACTGATCAACTACTACAAGTTTAACAGAGTAGTTGCCATTCGCCAAATAATTATGGGAAGGATTCTGAACGACACTCGTTCCGCCATCGCCAAAATCCCATGCATACGTCAGTCCTGGTCCGGTAGATGTACTATGGAAAGCAACCGCCCTGTCTGGACAGGTTGCTGTATCCAATGTGTTGAAATTCGCCACCGGTTTTGAAACGATGAGTAGGTTTGGCCTTACAAGTGTATTTGAACAGCCAGTACTATCCTTAACCGTTAGTGTAATCGTATAGATGCCCGGCGCAGAATAATTATGTTGGAATGGTGGTGCTGTCAATGTATCAATATGGCCATCGCCATAATTCCATATCCAGGTTGTGATGGGATTTATTCCATCTGTCTGGGAACTATCTGCAAAAGTTACTGTACTTAATAAACAAGTGCCTGGTACTGCAGACCCAAAATTGGCTGTAGGCCCATTCACTCTTATATAATGTGCTTTTATGATCGTGTCTTTACAACCATTAATATCGGTGGTGATTAAACGCACATCATACCATCCGGCAGTCGTATACGTATGAGATGGATTATGGCCGGAGCCTAATGTGGCATCACCAAATGTCCATGCATAACTGGCTATATTTGTCAATGCAGAAACTACCGCTGTAAATATGGTAGGAGTGTTCCTGCACATGGTTGTATCAGAGGCTGAGAAAGTAGGATGCTCATCTATGATCCTTATGTTTACAGTGCGGGTATAAGCACAGCCTGTTGATATATTTGTTACAGTAAGTGAAACAATATAAACTCCAGGCGATGCCCATACATGTGTTGGGCTTGGAATATTTGAAGTGCCTCCATCTCCAAAGGTCCAGCTGTATGTATCGGCACCAATTGAACGATCGAGAAAACTTCTTCTCAAAGGATCATTACAGTTTGCGATTGTAGCGAAGTTTGCAATAGGAGGTTTTACATGAATAAAGCTATCGATCCTGAGCGTATCAGGACAACCGTTATTAATTGCGATCAGTTGTATATAAAAATAACCTGTATCATGGTAAGTGTGTTGTGGATTCTCAAGTACTGAACTACCACCATCACCAAAATCCCATAAATAATGAGTTTGTGGATTTGTTCCGGTAGATTGATTTGTAAAAATCACTGCCGTTTCAGCACATACATCACGGGGTGTTGCATCAAAATGTACATCGGCCTGTGTACCTGCTTTAATACCACCGCTAACAAGTACGGTATCCGTACAACCGCTGGCAGTAGTGATGATCAGTTGAATATTATAACTGCCCGCACTAAAGACATGCGTTGGTGTAGGTAGATTGGAAGTTGTGCCGTCACCGAAATCCCAATGATAAGATGTCACGGGTTCAGTAGTAGCATTGGTAGATGAGAATGTCCATGAGTACGGTGCACATCCTTGTTTGGGTAAATTGTCAATAACTGCTACAGGCGGCTGTATATGTATATACTGCGGCTTTACAAGTGAATCTGAACAGCCATTTGCACCGGTTGCTACTAATGTAACAGTATATGCACCCGCAACTGTATAAATGTGAGTTGGATTTTGTTGAGAAGAACTTGCAGTACCATCTCCAAAATTCCAATGATAAATTGTAGCACCTGTACTTGCGTTGGTAAAATGAACGGTCAGTGGTGCCAGGCAAGATCCTGTTACATCTGCGCTAAAATCGGGTATAGGTTTAGGTAAAACCGTTATCATTTTTGTAAGCGAATCTGTACATGCACCAAAATTATTAACCAGTTTAATGAGGAATACTCCCGGCAACGCATAGGTTTTTGTAGGATTTCTTACGTTGTCGGTTGTACCATCACCGAAATCCCAGGCATAACTTACAGATGCTGGTGAAGAAGTATTATTTATGGTAAAACTTTCTCCGGCGCATACTGTTGCCGGTGAGATAAATGATGTTTGCATGTTTCCGATTATAATCGGATTAGGAATTACAAATGTATCCCTGCAGCCATTGGCATTTGTAGTTACCAATGTAACTATAAAAGTTCCTGATCCATAACTGTGAGAAGGATCCTGCGTGATGGAAGTTTGTCCATCCCCAAAATCCCAGAAATAGGTAAGTAGTCCCACACCGGTAGATGTATTATGAAAATAAATATTGACCGGGGCAGTACAATTTGATGAAAGACTATTGGTAAATCCTGCAACTGGGGCATTCCCAACTATTATGTATTGAGTACGGGTAATTGTTTGATAACAGCCACTGGTATTCCTTACTCTTAAAGAAACATTATAAGCCCCTGATGCTGTATAAACATGCGATGGGTTTTGGACTGTACTTGAATTACCATCCCCAAAATCCCATTGCCAGTTATCAATAATACCTGCAGCCGTAGTACTCAGATCTGTAAAGTTTACCAATAATGGAAAACAGCCCGTTTGAGAAGAGGCTGAAAAATCAACGGTTGGTTTCCCGTATATAATAATGTAACTGATCTTTGTGATCGAATCTTTTCCTGCTGCATTCTGAATAACAAGTTTTACCGTATAAGTACCCGGGGTAAAATAGGTTACTGAAGGATTTTGCAGGAAAGAAGTGGTACTGTTTCCAAGAGTCCATTTCCAGGTGCTGGGATTGCCGGTTGAGAGGTCTGTGAAGTTAACAACCAGAGGTGCACAACCTGAAGTTGGGCTTGCAATGAAATTGGCGTGTGGTAACTGGGCCAGGCATACTACACTAAATAGTGTGAATAGCGCTGACATACAGCTGGTTTTGACCAATGTAGTAAGGGTCATAGGGATTGGCTTTTGCTTTATGAATATTGAATTGCCCCACCTTTCAGTGGGACAATCTTAATAACATATAATAAAGCTAAATATTGTGTTGGAAGTGGAATTTATTTACAACCTTTCCATGTATAAAATCTTCGCAGTGGCAACACCCCATGGGGCTAATTTCATGATCGGGAAGGCTTTTTCTGTAAATTTCCAATCGCGGTTTATGAAATCAAATGATGCGATGACCGGACTGGTGAGACTAATTCCTAATTTGCCATATTCTTCAGTACAAGTCCATGTACCTGTGCAAACTACAGTGCCATTTACTTTTGCATTCATTGGCCCATCTGTGTTGCTGTTCGTAGTAGTATTTTTTTCTAAACGGAAAACATAACCAGTATAATCACTCGTTATATCTGTAGTGTCAGTTCCCGAAATATTTGCAGCATAATTGACAATGAAATCCCGGTTAAGAATATTCTGTTCAAAAATTTGCTGAACCAGGCTTACCGTTTGGGTTTCTGCGGTTTTTTTACAACCAAGAGCCAATAATAAAATGGAGCAAATAATAGCTATTAAAAACCTTGTTTTATAAAATAGGGCAGGCATGTTAAAGAGATGATTTTTTATAAATATCGGAATATTTTTTTGTAACATAATCAATAAAATATTGGCTGTTTAAAGTTTCTCCCGTCGCCTTTTTGCACAACTCTTCTGAAGTATAATAACGGCCATAATTATAAATATGTTGTTGTAACCATTGTAAAATCCCGTCGTTTTTGCCGCTGGAAATATCAGTTACCAGTAAAGGGTTATCTTTTAAAATGGCAGCGTACATCTGCGCAGCATATAAACTTCCAACACTATAAGTAGCAAAATAGCCAAAACTACCATGGCTCCAATGTACATCCTGCAGGCAGCCGTGTTTATCATCCGGAACTTTTATCCCTAAATATTTATCGTAAGATTCGTTCCATGCCGCAGGAATGTCTTTTGTTTTTAATGTGCCTTCTATTAATTGTTTTTCTATTTCATAGCGTATCATTACATGAAAATGATACGTGAGTTCATCGGCTTCGGTACGAATGAGCGAAGGTTGAACTTTATTGATGCCTTGATAAAATTGTACAACTGTTATATCCTTGAATTGTTTTGGAAAATAAGATCTCAGTAAATCAAAGTTTTGTTCCCAATAAGGCAGGCTTCTTCCAATGCAATTTTCCCAAAGCCGGCTTTGGCTTTCGTGAATACTGAGGCTGCAATATTCTCCTAACGGCAAGCCGTACTCGTCTGAAGGTAATCCTTGTTCATATAAAGCATGACCTCCTTCATGAATACAACTCCAGGTCATATTGCCAAAGTCATTTTCATCTATTCTTGTAGTAACACGTACATCCCTGCTGCTGAAACTTGTAGTAAATGGATGTTCACTGATATCCTGGCGGCCAGCTTCAAAATCAAAATGCATCCTTTTTAAAATGTCCATGCCGAATTTCCATTGGCTGTCTTTATCAAAATGCTGCGATAAAAAATGATTATCAACCTGTGGCTGACCTTTTATAAAATCAAGTAAGTTGCTTAGTTGTGGGCGAAGTGTATTGAATAATTTATCTGTAATCGCAACAGTTAATCCCTTATCATAATCATTCATCAGCGCATTGTAAGGATGTTGCTCATAGCCAAGCATGTCGGCTTCCTGCTTTTTAAATTGTATGAGTTCATCCAATGGTTGTTGGAAAACAGAAAACGAATTTTCTTTTCTTGCCTGTATCCATGAATGAAAACTTTTATTTACAGTCTCACTCATTTTTCTTACAAAATCAGGCGTAAGTTTTTTATTCCTGTCATAATCGTAGAGGCTGAGATGCACATTGCGTTTTTCATGATCAGTAAGATCATTTTTATTAGCCAGTTCATTGAGCAATGCACCAAATTTTTCATCAGTGAATTGCTGATGAGCGATTTCACTTAGCGTTGCAATTTGTCTTCCACGAAAATCATTTCCTTTTGGTGGAAGATATGTTTCCTGGTCCCATTGTAAAACCGCCGATGAATATTTTACATCGGCAATTTTTTGGAGGGTTTGTTTGTATTGGTTGTATAATTTCTTTGTATCAGGCAAATTGAATAGTCTTATTAATTATAAACTTTTGTAAGTATAGGCTTCAGTATCTGTATAAATACCGGATCCGGTTGTATTGGTAACAGGTAACCCATTTTGTCCATAAGTGTATGTAAAGCCTGGATTAAAAGTATATTGGTTCGGTGGCAATGTTGTTTCAGTCTGAGTAATAATATTATTAAAACACATTACTTCCCAGAATAATGTTTCACCATTAGGAAAGCGATTGAAAGATTTGAACATATTCAATTTCGAGAAAGGATTTGAATGATTGTCGTATGTGAAATTGGAAGTTCTGTTCAATATATAATCAGATCCTGACAAAATATAATCTAAACTACTAATGATATTATTATTAGCGTCAAGCGTAGCTGTATCCCTTGAATAAACGGGTGCTGATGAAGGCAGGATGCCAGTTGTTGCAATTTCGCCATACATTTTTCCAGGTGAATAGGAATAATTAATTACCTGCACATTTACAGAACTTCCATCATTCGAAATATTTATAATGGAATCTTTGATTTTTTGCTGGTTTGCATCAAAATAATGATATACAATTTCAGTATCAGCATTCGTGGAAGAAACATCTGTATACATCGATTTATAAGGCAATGTGTCTGTTCCATTATAATAATAAGTGAAGTTAATTTCGTCGCTATCAAAGATCGAGTCGCTAATAGAAGTTAGCCTCCTTAAGTTATCGTACCTGCACACAGAAATATTTTGAGTATCTATGCCTGAACCATTGTCATAAAGATCAAATATTTTATCAAGATAATTACTGTCGTTAATAGCAGGCGGGCTTATATAGTTGTTTGAAGTAACGTCTGAATTTATTTCCTTTTGACATGAGGCAAAGATTATTAATGCAAAACCGGTTAGTGCAAACAAGAAACAGATGCGTTTCATTTTTAGTTTTTTTCAAAAGTAGTATTTTTTAAAGATTGCCCATTTCTAAAATGATAAAATACTCTATTTTTAATCATGACTATCTCAACCATTCTTGATACGCTTGAAAAAATCGCCCCATCCTCATTGCAGGAAGATTATGATAATGCCGGCCTTATAACCGGTGATAAAAAATGGGAATGCACAGGTGTTATTATTTCATTGGATGCAACAGAAGATGTGGTAAAAGAAGCCATCGAAAAAAAATGCAACCTCGTCATTGCGCATCATCCAATTGTTTTTCGTGGATTGAAAAAGATAAACGGAAAAAATTATGTTGAAAAAACAATCATTACTGCCATCAAAAATGATATTGCCATTTATGCGATCCATACCAATCTTGATAATGTAATGGATGGTGTGAATGGAAAAATTGCAGACATGCTGGGACTTATCAATAGAAAAATTCTTGCACCCAAAGAAAACCTGCTTAAAAAACTGGCAGTATTTGTTCCTGTAAATGATAAGGAAAAATTATTGGATGCTTTGTTTGCGGAAGGAGCCGGTAATATTGGCAATTACAGCGAATGCAGTTTTAATACAGAAGGGACCGGCACATACAAGGCTGGAAAAAATGCACAGCCTCATCTTGGCAAGATTGGAGAAAGACATACTGAAAATGAAATAAAGGTAGAAGTGATATTTCCTGCATGGCTTCAGCAACCCGTTTTAAAAGCCATGATCGCAAATCATCCTTATGAGGAAGTTGCCTATGACCTTTACAATCTTTCTAATAATTACCTCCAAACTGGCAGTGGCATGGTGGGTGAACTGGAAAAAGCCATGACTGAAACTGATTTTTTAAAACTATTGAAGCAGGTATTTAAGCTTTCAATAATACGTCACACCGATTTTACAGGTAAGAAAGTAAAAAAAATAGCTCTTTGTGGTGGAGCCGGAAGTTTCCTTACTTCAGCGGCAAAGTCAGCCGGGGCCGATGTTTACGTAAGTGCTGATATTAAGTATCATGAGTTTTTCGATGCCGATGGGCAATTATTATTGGCCGACATAGGCCACTATGAAAGCGAACAGTTCACGATTGACCTGTTGTTTGATATTTTGAGGGAAAAATTCCTTAACTTTGCCGTCCTAAAAACGGGTGTGAATACCAATCCAGTTCAATATTTTATGGGTGAATGAGTGAATAGGTGAATAAGTGAATTTGGATTTGGATGTAAGTAAGACACTCACTGACAAACTAAAAAATTAAACAATAACATATGGCCGCAGTAAAAGAGTTTTCAGTAGAAGAAAAATTGTCTTCGCTGGTTCGCCTTCAAAAGATCGATTGCAAACTTGATGAAGTGCAGATCCTTAAAGGTGAATTGCCGATGGAAGTAAAAGATCTTGAAGATGAAATTGAAGGGCTTCATGCAAGACAAACCAGGGTTGAAGAAGAAATAAATGGTATCCAGGAATTTATTCAGCAGAAGAAAGATGGTATCGTTGAAGCGAAAGCATTGATCGCAAAATACGAGAAGCAAAGCGACAACGTTAAGAACAACCGTGAGTTTGAAGCGATCAATAAAGAAATTGAAATGCAACAGCTGGAAGAAAAACTTTGCGAAAAACACATTAAAGATGCAACAGAAGAAATAGGCGACAAGGCACGTGCACTTGAAATTGCCAAGAAAGCAGTTTCAACAAAAGAAACAAATCTTAATGGAAAGAAGTCTGAGCTTGAAAAGATCATCAGCGAAACAGAAAAAGAAGAAAAACATTATAATAAAGATGCAGCAGCAGCAAGAAGCCATGTAGATGAAAGATTGTTGACAAGCTATGACCGCATTCGCAAAAATTACCGCAATGGACTTGCTGTAGTTCCAGTTGAAAGAGATAGTTGCGGTGGTTGTTTCCATGCGATTCCTCCACAAAAACAAAGTGAAATTAAACTTCGTAAGAAAG
>JBDTLP010000003.1:0-83850 GCA_039934735.1 Ferruginibacter sp.
GGCAATACACTATGCATTTTCCATCGCACCCTTCGATTCAAACAATTTTTTCTTTTGCTCCATTTTTGTAATTAACCATTCTGGCCATAGGGATCTGTCTTCCGCATCATAAATGCGAACTTCCTGGCCAGCTTCTGGTTTAACCATATCATCCACATGCAGGTTAAGAATTTTTGCGGCAGTTTGTATTCCTGAATTTAGCGCTCCCCCCACACCGTGAGCAAGGATGCTGGCGCCACATAAAAAGAGGTTTTCAATCTCTGCTTTATTGCTGTAGGTCCATGGCCCAACCTGGAAAAGGTTTTTCTCTGTGCCATACACATTTCCTTTTGTAGACCTTACATAAAATTCATTCGTGATCGGCGTTGATACATCCATCTGCACAATATGATCTCGAACAGTTGGTAAAACTTTTTCAAGGTTGTTCAATAATTTTTCGCCAATTCGTTCTTTATATTCTAAATATTTTTTTGATCTTATTGTCTCTTCATTTTCAAACTGGCTGTAAGACTCATATTTAATATAAGTAACTACTTCAATATTGTGATAATGGCCATTATAACTTGCAGGGTCTTTTAAACTGCTGCAACTGATAAATACTGCAGGAAATTCATCATCTGAAAGAATATCAACAGCTGCCATTTCTTTATAGAGTTCATCAATATCCTTATCACGCATCATCCAGATATTTCCAGAATCCATACCCGCTTTGCGAACATCCATATCCACCGTTATGAATAACATCAAAGAAGTTACCGAGTATTTTGTTTTTGTAAGTTTTGCATTCAGGCTCTTGCTCAGGTTTTCAGTACCAATCATTTTATGATAGGTTTGATGCGGGTCTGCATTTGATACTACCCTATCAGCCAATAATTTTTCTCCATTTTCCAATTCAACACCGATGGCTATTTTTTTCTTGCCATGATCTTCCAATAAAATTTTCTTCACGCCAACGCCAGTACGCACTTCACCACCCAATCTTTTTATAGCAGTTGTCATTGCTTTTACAATCCCTGCGCCACCACCCATTGGATAATATCCTCCATCAAAATAATGATCCATTGCCACACAATGCACTGGGAATGCCGCCATACCTGGAGGCAAACCATGATCACCACACTGAACATTCAACACTTGTTTTAATAATGGATCCTTGATATGCCAATCAATAACACGCTTCAAACTAAATAATCCATATTTACCCAATTGTGCTGTACGAAAAGGAATTGTAACATTATCCCAAAAACCACTCATGTTTGGAATCAGGTATAATTGTTCACTCACTTTTCTTACAAGCGCCAGGTATTTTTTTAATCCTTTTTTTTCTTTCGGAAATTTTTGGGCAAGGCTTTCATATAAATTGTCAATGCCTGCAGGCATATCAATGCGTTTGTCGCCAATCCAGCAATGTTCATAGGCATCCGGGTTCATTCTGAAAAAAACCATATCATTGGCAATACCCAATGCTTCAAATAAACCACTGGTTGATGCGCCTTTATCCATTTTTCCAATATAATGAACACCAGGGCTAAACCGTTGGCCCTTCATATAAAAACTATGGCACCAGCCACCCGGAACATAGTGTTGTTCGATGACAACTACCTTTTGTCCGGCTCTTGCAAGCGAAAGTGCTGCTGATAGGCCACCCGCCCCTGAACCAATAATAATAGAATCAATATGTGACATAATTGCAAAGATTAATCAATTAATTGTAGGCGGAAAATTTTTATTGGGCCATAAAACGATTTGGAAATGAGTCAATTTGGAGATTTGGAAATGGAATGCATCTTTTAATTTAGTAGACTATTACGAATGTTGAGCTTCCACATCAAGCCGGCCCATCTCCCAATTTCCAAATTGACTCATTTCCAAATTTCTGAATTGGCTCATCTTCAAATCGTTCTTATCTTTGAAGATTCATAAACAAGGAAATGGCAGGAAGAATTATTTGCTTACTTTTTTTATTATTACCTGGTTTATTCATCCAGGCAAAGGCCCAGTCATTTGATAAAGCAGCTTTTTATAAAGTAATGGAAAATGGGAACACTGATGAGGTTGATAAGCAATTGAAAATAATTGAAACAACTTCTAATATTAATAAGGAAGCTTATTCGGGTGCTTTGTTAATGAAGAAAGCGGGACTTATAAACGGTGCTTCAAAAAAATTAAGTGTTTTTAAAAACGGGCGTGCAAAGTTAGAAGCGGCCATTGAAAAAGAAAAGGACAATGGCGAATGGCATTTTTTAAGGCTTATTATACAAGAGAATGCACCCAAAATTCTTAATTACAAATCTGATAAAAAAGATGATGCAGCGATGGTTCACAGCGCATATAAAAAATTATCTCCCGAGGTTCAATCCGCAGTGATGGATTATCGCAAACATTCCGATACATTGCAAACATTCATTTTTTAATTATTACGAAGGATGACTAAAAAGGTTTTGGCTATTTATTTTTCCCAATCGGGACAATTGGGAGAAATTATTGATAATCTTACTGCTCCTCTCATTTCCACGCCAGGTGTTACTGTTGAAAAAGTTAATGTACAGGTTGCTAACCCATATCCTTTTCCATGGAAGGGAAATACCTTTTTTGCTGTGATGCCCGATTGTGTGCTGAGTGTTCCAACACAGCTTGCGCCTTTTCAATTGAAAGAAAATAAATATGATCTCATCATTTTAGGGTACCAGGCATGGTTCCTGTCACCAAGCATTCCTTTCAATTCAATTGTAAACAGCTCTCAAATGAAAGCTGTTTTGAAAGATGCACCTGTTGTTATGATCACTGGGGCCAGGAATATGTGGATCACGGCATTTGAAAAATCTAAAAAATTACTTGCAAATACAGGTGCAAAATTATCGGGTCATATAGCTTTGGTTGATAAACACGCAAATTTCGTTAGTTTTGTGACCATTTTTTACTGGATGTTGAAAGGTAAAAAAGGAAAGGCACTTGGATTTTTTCCAAGGCCCGGTGTGGCAGATGAAGATATTGCAGGCGCAAAGGTTTTTGGTGAAACAATATTGCCATATCTTAATAGTAATGAATGGACGGATTTACAACAGGCATTGGTAGATAAGAAAGCGGTTGAAGTGAAATACAGGTTGATGTTCATAGAATCAAAGGCTTCAAAGATCTTTGGTATTTGGGCAGGTATCATTTCAAAGAAGAAGAATCGTGGTTTTTGGCTTTCTTTGTTCAAGTATTATCTTATTATTGCGTTGTTTGTTGCCGCTCCCATTATACTTACTGTGGATGCGATATTGTTCAAACCATTTTTGGGTAAGAAAATAAGTGCAAGAAAAAAATATTTATTAGGAGTGAATTAATTTAAAATAGTATGTCGTTGAACAAGGTTTATATAAATAATACATCGTCTTTTTTGCCGGGTGAGGCTGTTTCTAATGATGAAATGGAAACGTATTTGGGACTGATCAATGGTAATCCATCCAAATCAAGAGGAATTGTTTTGAGGAACAATGGGATCAAGCAAAGGTATTATGCACTTACAAAAGAAGGCAAGCCTACGCACACAAATGCACAAATGACGGCGCTTGCTGTTAGGGCATTGTTCAATGATCCGGCTAAATTAAAAGATGTTCAATTATTAAGTTGCGGAACATCTTCGCCAGATCAAATGATGCCATCGCATGGTGTGATGACTCATGGATGGCTACCCGAAATTGATGGCGTTGAAGTTGTATCTCCATCTGGCGTTTGTTGTGCAGGTATGCATGCTTTTAAATATGCTTATCTCGCAATTAAATCCGGTGATAAAAAAGAAGCAGTAGCTACAGGTTCAGAAAGATTTTCTGCATCATTGGTATCAAATGTTTTTGAAGATGAAGCACAAAAACTCGGAGAACTTAAAGACGATCCATATATTGGTTTTGAAAAAGAATTTTTAAGATGGATGTTGTCTGATGGCGCATCTGCTTTTTTAATGTCTGATAAACCCAATGAAACAGGTTTAAGTTTATCCGTAGATTGGATCGACGGTATCTCTTATGCAAATGAACTGGATGCATGCATGTATATGGGTTGTGAAAAGCAATCTGATGGCACATTAAAAAGTTATCTCGATTTTTCACAGGAGGAATTAATAAGCCATTCTGTATTGAGCATCAAACAGGATGTAAAATTATTAGGTAAGAATATCGTGATACAGGGCGGAAAAAAATTAAAAGAAATTTTTGTTGACCGTGGACTTGATATCAATGAAGTAGATTATTTCTTACCACACATGTCAAGTGATTTTTTTAGAAGCAAAATATTTGATGAACTGATTGTAAAAGGAATTGGTATTCCTTACGAAAAATGGTTCTTTAATTTACCAACCGTTGGTAATGTTGGCGCAAGCTCGGTTTATTTAATGGTTGATGAATTATTTCACAGCGGAAAATTAAAGAAGGGAAATAAAATTCTATTGCTTGTACCAGAAAGTTCACGCTTCTCTTACATGTACGCAATGCTCACCGTCTGCTAACTGCATCCATTGAACATTGAACATTGAATATTGTGCGTTGATTATTGAACATTATAATCACAAAGCAACAGCAATAAAAAAGAAGTTCATCTAAGCGTAATCCAAATTTTTCATCATGAAAAAAGAAGACGTTCCCCAAGACCTTAGCTCTCTCGGCAAAATCACCAGGGAGGTTTGCTACGCCACCGACAAAGACGGAAAATACAATAAAGAATTAAGCGCCGGCTGGGAAGTAAAAATAAATGCGCTTGATCTTGCATGGGAAGATATTGAAGAGCGTGTAAATGGAGCCAAACAAAAAGTATTGAACAACGAAGCAAGCCAGGTATTTTTTTTTATGGAAAGAAGATTGATGGACATGAAAACCGTTACTGCTTATACAGGCTTCTGGGGCTGGCAGGTAAAAAGGCATATGAAGCCATCTGTATTTAAAAAGTTATCCGATAAAAAAATAAAGCGTTACGCTGAAGCTTTCAATGTAAGTGTAGAAGACTTTATCAATATGAATGTGCATGAAGATTAATTTTGAACATAAACAAGCGGCACATTGCGAAAATGGTGTTACCACAAGTTTATTACAATTCAACGGGATCAATAAAATTACGGAACCACTTGCATTTGGCATTGGCGCAGGATTATTTTTTGTACATCTTCCATTCGTAAAAATAAATAACGGCCCTGCCATTGCATTTCGCTCTATGCCAGGGTTGATATTTAAAACAACCTGTAAATCACTTGGTATTCCTGTTGTAAGAAAAAAATTCAGTACAAAAGAAGCTGCAGAAAAAGCATTGTTAGAAAGAGTTGCTGCAGGCCAGCCGGTTGGTTGCCAGGTGGGTGTTTATTATCTTACTTATTTTCCAAAAGAATATCGTTTTCATTTCAATGCACATAACTTAATTGTATTTGGTAAAGAAGATGATAATTACCTGATCAGTGATCCTATTATGGAAACTGCCACCACACTTACCAGTTATGAACTGGAAAGAGTGCGTTTTGCAAAAGGGGCATTGGCGCCAAAAGGACAAATATATTATCCCGGAAAAATTGATTCGCCGATAACAGATGAACAAATTGCAGAAGCAATAAAAAAAGGAATTAAGAAAAATGTATTCTACATGCTAAAAATACCCAGCAAAATTGTTGGTGTAAGAAGCATTGCCAATACAGGAAATAAAATAAAAAAATGGCGTGAGAAGCTGGGGCCAAAAACTGCCGGACTTTATCTTGCACAACTTGTTCGCATGCAGGAAGAGATTGGAACAGGTGGCGGCGGCTTCCGATATATTTATGCGGCATTTTTACAGGAAGCATATCAATTTATTCCTAAACAGGAATTATTAGATGTTTCAAAAATGTTTACCCAAGCAGGTGACCTTTGGCGCACCGCAGCAGTACAAGCCGCAGGTATTTACAAAGGAAGGATCGGCAGCCAGGAAGATTACAACACGATGGGAAATTATCTCATAGAAATTTCCGACATTGAAAAAAAGGCTTTCCAAATATTATCAAAAATAAAATGGTAATATGGATAACGCAGCCATCAGCATAAGCAACCTTGGTTTCTCGTACCCAGGTCAATCTAAAAATTGTTTCAACGATCTTAGTCTTGATATAAAAGAAGGAGCACGCTTCGGTTTGTTCGGACCTAACGGTGCCGGAAAAACTACGTTGATGAATTGCATGACAGGTTTACTTGCTTATACAAAAGGGAGTATCAAGTTACTCGGAAACGAAATTGCTCATCACAAAAAAGCAGTCAATAAATTATTCGGTTTGGTGCCACAGGATTTTTCTTTTTACCAGGAATTAAGTCCCGTACAAAATCTTGAATTCTTTGGCGCATGGAGCGGCATGCATGGAACTGAAATAAAAAAAAGGATCAATGAGTTAATGGACGTACTTGATCTGAAAGATGTACAACACAAACAAGTTCAAAAGTTTTCTGGCGGAATGAAACGAAGGGTAAATCTTGCTATCGGCGTGATTAATAATCCACGTGTTTTGTTTTTAGATGAACCAACCGTTGGTGTTGATATACATTCACGTCATGCGATCATCAACTATTTGAAAGAATTAAATAAGAACGGAACTACACTTATATATACATCGCATCAATTAAGCGAGGCAGAAGAACTTTGCGATAAAATTGCATTGATAGAACAAGGAAAAATAATCATCAACGATTCATTGGATGCATTACTTGCCAAACATAAAGAAGAAGGTTTGGAAGGTTTGTATTTATCATTAACAGGTAAACAATACAAAGAAGTGGACGATGTATAAACTCTGGGCAACCATAAAAAAAGATATCCGCATTTTATCGAGAGATAAACTGGGTGTTCTTTTTATGTTTATCATGCCCATCATTCTTGCGATTGTTATTACAGCCATTCAAAACAGCACATTCGAATTGGTGAACAACAACAAAGTGCCACTTTTATTAAACAATCATGATAAAGGAGAAGCGAGTAAGGAACTGATTAGTGCCATTGATAAAGTAGGCATGTTTAAAATGATGCTTGTTGATGAACAGCAAACTGATCAGCAGATCATCAACAGGATGAATAATAAAGATGCGTTGCTTGCTATTATTATTCCCGCAGATTTTTCATCGAAGATGAAAACCAAGGCAAATACAATCGCCAGTAAAGCATTGAATAATTTTGGCGCACCTGTAGATAGTGGGAAAGTAAAAACTGTAACAGCAGATTCTATTGAGCCCATTACTTTATATTATCATCCCGTTTTACAGGAATCATTTCGTGCTTCTATCAATGGTGCATTACGCAGTTCACTTCAATTGGTGGAAAGCAAACAGATATTAAAAACATTATATTTTTCTTTGAATGAATCCGAACTTCCTGATAGTTTGGAGAAAGATATTATCAACACAGATGTTGCCATCAATCAAATTCCTGTTTCACGAGATGGAAGCAGAACAATCCCAAATGCAACCCAACATAATATTCCTGCATGGACCATCTTCGCCATGTTCTTTGTTGTTATTTCATTGGGCAGTAGCATTGTGAGAGAAAAATTAAATGGAAGTTTTATTCGTTTAAAAACATTGCCAACAAATTACCTCGTTGCCATGCTATCCAAACAAATTACTTACCTGGCAGTCACCGTGTTACAGGCAGCAGTAATATTTGGTATCGGCGTTTTATTATTTCCAAAAATGGGATTGCCGAAATTAAATCTTCCTGCAGATATCGCAGGCTTATTCATAGTTTCTTTAATTTGCGGCTGGTGCGCTGTAAGTTTTGCCATTTGCATTGGCGTATTTGCACAAACACAGGAACAATCGAATGGAATTGGTGCTGTATCAGTGATATTAATGGCTGCGATTGGTGGCATCATGGTCCCAAGTTTTGCGATGCCGGCATCATTTAAAACAGCCATGAATTTGTCGCCAATGCACTGGTGCCTTGAATCTTTTTATGGATTGTTTTTAGAAGGAGGGAAATTAAAAGATGTTATCATAAATATTTTACCTTTATTTGTCATTACTGTAGTCATACAGATTTTGTCACTTTGGAGTTTAAAAAGAAAAAACCTGATTTGAATTAGTATAATATGGAAGCAACACAAACACAATTAAAGCAACAATTAAAAGAGCAGATCGTAAAATTTTTGAATTTACTTTCTGTTAAACCTGAAGATATAAAAGACGATGAACCTTTATTTGGTGAAGGTTTGGGACTTGATTCAATTGACTCAATTGAACTGATCGTTCTGTTGCAACGTGAATACGGAATTGATATTAAAGATCCGAAGGAAGGCCGCAAAGTATTGGTTGATATCAATACAATGGCTGCTTACATTGAACAACACAGAACAAAATAAAAAATTTTTCATTTGAACAGGATCGTTGTTACAGGCATTGGAGTGATAAGTTCCATCGGCAATACCGTGGAAGAAAACCGCATGTCTTTAATGAACGGTGTTTGTGGTATTGATAAAATTGACAAAGACTTCCCTTCAAAATTTGCAACTGTTTTACCATTCGGTGAGATCAATATCAGCACGGAAGATTTACAAAAAAAGTTAAACGCATACGATAAAGGTTTAACAAGAAATAGTTTGCTTGCACAACATGCTTTTGAAGAAGCGACCAATGATGCGGCAATTACAACAGAACAACTTCAATCTTTTGATACAGCTTTAATTGGTGCTACAACCATCGGCGGTATTTGTTTAACCGATCAATTGTATGAAGATGCAAACCTGGCAAGTGGCGGATCAGAATATCTTGAATCATACGATTGCGCATCTGTAAATATGTATTTGCAAAAACGTTTCAACATACATGGCGTTGTGAATACCATCAATACAGCATGTTCATCATCTGCCAATGCAATCATGTATGGTGCACGTTTAATAAAAAGCGGCCGGGCAAAAAGAGCCATTGTTGGTGGCGTTGATTGCATTGCAAAATTTACATTGAATGGTTTTAATTCATTGTTCATTTTATCTCCTGAAACATGCAGGCCATTTGATGCATCAAGAAAAGGATTGAATTTGGGTGAAGGCGCTGCATTTCTTATACTTGAAAGAGAAGAAGATTGTAAAGAGAAAAAAATATATGCTTCATTGGCAGGATATGCAAATTCAAATGATGCATTTCATCCATCTTCATTATCTGAAAATGGTGATGGCCCTTATTTAGCAATGAGTGAAGCATTAAAATCAGCGGGACTTCAACCTACAGATATTAGTTTTATAAATGCACATGGTACTGCAACAGAAAACAATGATGAAGTAGAAAGCAAAGCCATGCTTCGTTTGTTTGACCAGCCACCAGCATTTGCTTCTACAAAATCAAATATCGGCCACACACTTGGTGCTGCCGGTGCCATCGAAGCAGTGTTCAGTATTTTAAATCTTACACACCAGGAAATTTATCCTGCACTTAATTATAAAGATCCTATCGCTTCTACAGGTCTGGTTCCTGTGCAATCATATACCAGGACAACGGTAAAAAATGTGATGTCAAATTCTTTTGGCTTCGCTGGTAATTGCAGTTCATTAATCTTTAGCCAAGCCTGATACTATGTTCTTTATTCACGAAACAACCTGCATATCACCACAGCATACTTTTTTGCAGGATAAAATATTCGCTGCGAAAATGAATGAGCTGAATCAACCTGCAGATAATATTTTATTGGCTGTTGAACCTACGTATGAAGGAATTCCTCCCGGCGTATTGCGCAGGATGGGGCGTGCCGTACGGCTAGGTGTAGGTGCTGCATTGCCATTGCTAAATAAAATAACAAAAATTCCA
The DNA here is from genome assembly GCA_039934735.1 of Ferruginibacter sp. Taxonomy (GTDB): domain Bacteria; phylum Bacteroidota; class Bacteroidia; order Chitinophagales; family Chitinophagaceae; genus Ferruginibacter. The sequence goes on from JBDTLP010000003.1 coordinate 9,774, forward strand.
GATGGAATCATCATCGGTACTTCAATGGGAGGCATGGAAGATTGTGTAAAATTTCTTATTCAGATCATTGATTATAATGAAGGAACACTTACGCCAACAAACTTTGTACAAAGTACACCCAATGCCATTGCAGGGCAACTTGGTTTGTTGAGTAAGAACAAAGGATATAATATCACGCATGTGCATCGTGGTTTTTCTTTTGAGAATGCGGCGATTGATGTTGACATGTTACTCAAAGAAAATCCAGGCACTACATATTTAGTGGGCGCTGTAGATGAGGTATCAAGCTTTAATTACAATATTGAAAAGTTGGCGGGTTGGTATAAACAAAAACCATGTACCAATGAAGAATTATATAATCTTGATTCATCAGGAAGTGTTGCAGGTGAAGGATCAGCCATGTTTATTGTAAATGATGATGCTACAAATGCACTTGCTAAATTAAGTGCTGTACATATTTTTCAGACAGAAGATGAGGATTTGTTAAAAGATCAACTGGAACAATTTCTAAAAAAATATTTTGGAGATAAAAAGCCAGGTTTACTTTTAAGTGGAGAAAGCGGAGATAATCGCCTCACACATTTTTATAATTCCGTCGAACAAATTTGCGGCGAAACTGTTAGCATTGCCAGGTATAAACATTTGAGTGGAGAACATCCAACAACATCTGGATTTGCCTGTTGGATAGCTACAGAAATAATAAAGCGAAATGAATTACCAGAACACATGATCAAAAAATTATCCGGTAATAATTTCGACAGCATACTTATTTACAATAATTACAAAGGCATTCAGCATAGTTTTATGTTGATAGAGAAAGTTTAGTTTACAAATTGTGGTCGGTGGGGACACCGACCACGGACGGTCGTGCCGCGGTTGCTGTCCTCACCAACCGCAACATAAAAATGCTGATAATTAATTGCTGCAATGTCCGCAAATGTTGCGTTAGTAACATAAATCAGTGTTCATCCGCTCATCCGTTTCATCCGTGTTCCAATCATAGCGGCAAATAAAAAGGCAACATAAAAAAGTTAAATATCACTATAAAATCTATCCGAAACCTTATCTTTAAAAATTGACTTAATATACCAGAACTAATAACAATAAATTTCTAACATTTAAGAATATACACAATGCAAAGTCAGTATGATGTTATAATCCTTGGCGGCGGCCTGGCGGGACTTACACTTTCTATTCAATTAAAACGCATGAATCCGGAAATTTCCATTCTCGTTTTAGAAAGACGTGATAGCGGCGCTGCAACTGCTGCACATAAAGTTGGCGAATCTACCGTAGAACTTGGAAGCCATTACTTACGTGAAGTGCTTGGCCTGAAAGAATATTTGGAAGAATTTGAATTGCCAAAACATGGTCTTCGTTTTTTCTTTCCAACAGATAACAAAGATGATATTGCAACACGTGTTGAACTGGGTCCACGTGAAAGGCTGCCAACACCAAGCCACCAGCTTGATCGCGGTACATTGGAAAACTTTCTTGCAATAAGAACACAGGAATTAGGAACAGAAGTTATTCTGGGTGCAACGGTGAAAGATGTTGCGCTTTCTGCAGATGGTCATACTGTTACTTTTATTAAAGATGCTGAATCAATAACTAAACAAAGCAAATGGGTTTCTGATGCAACCGGCCGTGGTAGTTTCATGAAACGCAAACTTGATTTTCATAAACCAATGGAGCATCATGTGAATGCTGTTTGGTGGAGATTAAAAGGTGTGATTGATGTTGATGATTGGTCAGATAACAAAGAATGGAAAGAATATTTAAAGCCAGGGCTTCGTTATTTAAGTACGGTGCATTTTATGGACAAAGGTTATTGGCTTTGGGTTATTCCGCTGGGTTCAAAAAATACAAGCATTGGAATTGTTGCTGATCCTGCTGTGCATCCTTTCGATACATTTAATAAATACGATAAGGCAATGGAATGGCTAAAAGTAAATGAACCTCGTGGTTATAAAATGCTTGAGCCTGAAACAAAAAATTTACTTGATTTTAAAATACTAAAACATTATGCGCATCATACAGGAAGAGTGTATTGTGCAAGCGAACGTTGGGGCGTAACCGGAGAAGCAGGTGCTTTCTTAGATCCATTGTATTCTCCGGGAACAGATTTTATCGCCATGAATAATTCATGGCTTTCAGATCTTATCGTTCGTGATTTAAGAGGAGAAGATATTGAAACACGTGCACAGGTATTTGAACAATCACATCTTAGTTTGGTTGATAACTGGATACCTGTTTACCAGGATAAGTATTTGCTAATGGGCAATACACAAATCATGGTAATGAAAATTTTCTGGGATTGGGCAACGTATTGGGCAGTTCCAACATTGCTGTTTACAAATCATGCATTTACAAACATGCCTGTTTTAAAAGAATTATTTTCTTCAGCACGTGGCCTCGGAAGAAAGTTCGGGGCACTCAACAAAGCCATGCAGGATTTATTCATGGATTGGGCTCCCTATGAAAACGAACAATTTTCTGATCGTTATATTGATCCCTATGATCTTAAATACATGCAGCAGTTTCAAAATGACATTGATACAACATATGAAGATGCTGCATTGGTTGAAAGGATCGGCATCAATATGAAAATGCTGGAACAAATTGCAAGTGATATGTTCAGGTTGGTAAGTACACAGGTAAAAGGTACTCCAGCAAATATGAAAGTGGACCCATACAAGGCTAAATTAAATGATGATAGAAACGGCACTTCTATTGAACTTGAATTAAGTGAAAATATGGATCCAGCTATTACAAAAGATGTTGATCTTATGTGGTTCTATCCCAAAAATGAATTTGCATAATGGATGTTCTTCATGACATCGAAACAAGAATGGAAAAGATCCGTGCGATCTTTCAATATGGCATGTCTGTTTCGATGGATGAAAGCGATATGAATTTGTTGGATGAGGAATTAAAGTCAACCGAAAATGAATTCAGGTCCATTGCTTATGAAGCAGCGGCCATGCAACTGGCAACGAAAGATATTTCCATCAATAAATCATTTGATCACTGGCGATTGTTTATGCAAGGGCCGGGAGTAAAACATCTTACACAAACACATGTTGGTTTGGGTTGGGCAATGGCGCAACAACAGTTTCCCGTATTTCCATTTATTGAAACACTTGAACCTCTCATGCAATGCCGTGTGATAGATGGCTATGGTTATTACGAAGGTATTTTTAGAAAACGCAGATCTATTGGCGGCCAGGAGATACCGTTAGCTTTAGAAAATAAATTTTTACACGCCTACGACCAGGGCCTCGGAAGAAGTATCTGGTACATCTGCAAAGGGTCATGCGAAAAAATTACGAAAATGGTAGAGTCATTTCCATCATCAAGACATAAAGATCTTTGGCGTGGTATTGGAACTGCCTGTGCGTATGTTGGAGGCTTCGATGAAAATTTACTTAATCAATTATTATTATCATCTACGGATTATCGCACACAGCTTTCTATTGGCGCTGCACTCGTTTCCAGATCGAGAACAGAAGCGTGTTCCTATACCCGTTATATAGATATGGCTTGCAGGGTTTGGAGTAATTGTACAGGAGAAGAAGCATTTAATATTACTGTAAAAACCGAACCGTTGCTTTCTGAGAAAATTTCTGATCCGTGTAAAGCGTGGATTACGAATATTGAAGAAGCGATTGTGGGAGCGAAAGTTATATAATTCGGATTTAAAATTTTTTGCATTACTCTTAATAAGGAGAGTTAAGAAGATCCCCAAGTTCCACTAAACTTTGAAGCAAACTCTGATTTTTTTACAGGAACAAACAAATCACTAAATAATTTCTGATACCCAATAATTTTAAACCCGTCAAATTCGACGGGTTTAAAATTGGAAGCGCTCAATAACTATTATTTAATTTTTAGGTCATTGAGAACAATTCAACAATCTTTATTTCAAAGGAGTCGAATTCGACTCCTTTATACTTGATGCTGTTATCAACTTCTTTACTAAATTACCAATTCATCGTTGAAGAAATTAGTAAGTGTTTATAAAACGAGACATTGTGCATTATCTGAATAAAAATGTAACTTTAAGATATGACATTGAGTAATGCCGATATAAAAATCATAAAAGACTATTTTGAAAACAAGCCTGTTCTTCGGGCATATCTTTTTGGTTCTTATTCACGCAAAGAAGCAAGTGAATACAGTGATATTGATATTTTGGTTGACCTGGATTATTCTCAACATATCGGAATGGGGTTTATTAAAATGAAGCTAGACCTCGAAGCAAAACTTCATAAAAAAATTGACCTGGTTTCAAGCAATGCTATCTCAAAATACATTTTGCCTTTTATAAATGATGACAAACGACTTATTTATGAAAGGTAAAATTGGAGATAGGCAAAGGCTGTTACATATTTTGGATTCAATTACTGAGATTGAAAACTATACAATAAATGCAGATTTAGAATTATTTCTTAAGAATTCAATGATGCGTTATGCAACTATTAAACAAATAGAAATAATAGGAGAAGCTGCAAATTATATTTCAGAGGAAACAAAAAATAAATTTACCGATATTGAATGGAAACAGATTATTGGACTGCGACACATTTTAATTCACGAATATTTTGGCGTTGACGATGCCCTGATATGGCAGGTTGTAGTTAGTGACATCCCAACCCTAAAAGTTAGAATAGATAATGTACTTAAATCAATTCCTTAAGTGTGATTATTCTTCCTCAAAATAATCTGTATCTATTTTTTTTATTTCGTAAGTATTCTGAATTGAAACCCCAAGGTTATAATCTATCATGTATTGTGCTAATTTTTCTCCATCGATTAATACAATTTTTGTTTCCATGTGCGATGCAAAATCAATGGCTTCTTTTGTAAAATGAGAGGTTGTTATAAAAACTCCTTTTTTTGCCCGCTGTCCAGCTAATGCACCAACAAACTTTTGTATTTCGGGCCTGCCAACAACTCCTTCCCATCTTTTTGCCTGTACATAAATAACATCAAGTCCCAGTTTATCTTCTTTAATAATCCCATCAATTCCCTCATCTCCACTTTTGCCAATTGCCTTTCCTGCATCTTGTATTGATCCTCCATATCCCATTTTAACAAGGAGCTCCACTACAATTTTTTCAAAAAAATATGGATCAACTGATTTAAGTTTTAATAAAATTTCTTGTTCCAAAGAATTACGGATATTTTGATACCCACTTTCAATTTGTTCCTCGGGTGTTTGTTTTAGGGACTCTACTTTTTCTTCCTCAAAAGAACTCACATCGTTATCATCTTTTTTCTTATACCTGTAACCCTTAATTTTTTCATCATATTCTGAAAAAATATTCATCAAATATTTTACATTGACTGATTCTGGTTTTTTTTCGAGAACTAATTTGCCTTTATCCGTTATTTTAAAATTTCCCTTACTTACATTATCAATTGCTCCGGCCATTTTTAAGTGTGCTTTTGCCCAATAGACCCTGTTATAAAATGTCTTCTGACTTTTGCTTGGCAACCATTCATTCAAATCTTCTTCAGTTAATTTAAATTCTTTGGAAAGATGAATAATTACATCCTTGATATTATAAGTCTGCCCATCACCAATAAATTTTAAAAGAGGTAACATTAGTGTTTGGTAATCTGGTATCATTTATAATTTCTGTTAGGTTTAAATACTAGGCGCAAGATACTTTAATCATAAAGATGCGTATCTAAATTCTTCCCCCATGTTCCTCTCAACCTCTTAAACAACCCCTGCCTTTTTTTAATAGAAACAAACGAATCATTAAAAGCTTTTGAATAATCTATTACAAGTTGCTTCTCCATGGTTGAATCCATCTTTTTAATGATCGGCATTACCCATGGTATCATACCAATATCCGGGCTTAATCTTTTGTGTGCAAACCTGCGCAATGATCTTGTTTGAAACTGATCCGATGCAAGCGCAATGGTTTTAAATCCCATTTTTTTTGCTTTCTTATAAGAGTAATAAATATTTTCAGTGCTGTGCTCTGCGTTTATTTCTGTAAAAATATGTTCCTTCGGAATACCGATTGCTTCTGCATACATCGCCATGATTTCGCCTTCGTAATAAGCAGTATAAACAGATGAACCAGAGAACATGATATTTTTTGCAATGCCAATATCATATAAATATTTTGCCCAGTAAACACGGCCACGCATGATCTTGTCCCAATGAGGCGTATTAAAAGGAACGCCAGGAACAACAATGATATCGTAGCTTTTTGTTTTGGCTTCTTCCAATAATTTTCGGGCTGATTTTTTAGAATAGGAACAGGAAGATAAAAGCGTAGAAGTTAGAAGAACAAAAAATATAGAAAGTCTTACGAAAAATACATTCATGATTTATTAGCAATTTTTATTTGCAATATATGATAGATACGCGGATGACACGGATGAACGGATAATCACGGATAAATGCTGCGTAAGCAGCATGTCGTGAATAGTTATCTATGATTAAAAAAACCTTGATTTATATCTGTAATTTTTGGAACAAAAAAATAAATCCGTCTTTATCCGTTCATCCGTGTCATCCGCATATCTATCATAGCTGGTCTACGAAACAGGATCGCTTATGTTCGGATGCACGACAACACTTTCGACCACCTCTGTTTCTTTCTTAAAAACAATATTTATCAAATTCAACACCGGCCCGGTCATAAATGTTGTAACCAGCGCCATGATCACCATCATCGTAAACATCACAGGAGTAATAACACCAAGATCATATCCAATGTTCAGTACAACCAGTTCCATTAATCCACGTGTGTTCATCAATGCACCAATGGTGAGACTGTCTTTCCATGTTTGCCCAACAAATTTTGCAGCTAAAGCACTTCCAAGAAATTTACCGGCTGCTGCAATAAGAATGATCAAACCTGTTATCAACCACAAATGTGAATCGTTCAACAAACCAATTTGTGTACGCAAACCTGTGAATACAAAAAACAAAGGAAGCAATAATACCAATGTGATGTCTTCTAATTTTTCAATGATGATGTTTTTAAAGTTCATGTTATTGGGCATGATAACACCCGTCATGAATGCGCCAAACAAAGCATGAATGCCGATCACTTCCGTTAATAAAGAAGATAAAATAAGCACAACAAAAAAGATCGCCATTACAGGCTTGCTCAAACTATGGCGGGAAGCATGTGTATCACCAACTTTTTTTAGAAATGGTTTTACAACTTTCATCATCAAAAGAATATAAGCCCCAGCCAATAAAATATTGTACAACGAACTTGCAAAAGAACCCGCCTTCACAACTGCGATCACGCTTGCCAGTAAGCACCAGCCTGCAATATCGTTGGCAGCTGCACAGGTAATTGCCATGGCGCCAATCCTTGTTTTATGCATGCCACGTTCCTGCATAATTCTTGCAAGTACGGGAAATGCAGTAATGCTCATGGCAATGCCCAGGAATAATGCGAAAGAAGAAAATTGTATTCCCTGTGGAGCAAAAGTTTCATATAGAAAATATGCAAGCGTCATTCCCATAGCAAATGGAATGATGATACTTGCGTGGCTAATGATGACCACATCTTTTGCTTTGTTCTTCAACATCTTCAGATCAAGCTCCATTCCAATGATGAACATGAAAAGAATAAGACCAACCTGGCTAAGGAACTGCAAATTGCCAAGCGATTCAGTGGGAAATAATTGAGAAGAAAAAGATGGAAAGTACATACCGAATAATGAAGGGCCCAAAACAATTCCTGCAACAATTTCTCCCATCACGGTTGGTTGCCCAACTTTTTTAAAAAGCCATGCAAAAAGCCTCGCCACCAAAATAATGGTAATGATCTGCGCCAGCAATATCGCCAGCGGGTGATGAAGATTATGTGTGAGAGAATCAATAAAATCACCCCAATGCCCTTTTCCACTAACAGGTGCAACAACTGCTTTTGTATTTAGCATCTCACCCCTTACAGATATATAATAAACAAGGCCGGAAAACCCGGCAATCACAAGTGCATAAATAATAATATTCCTGATTGACCTCATTGCTTAATTATGGTTACGGACTTATAGAAGCACGTAGCTGCAAATATATTATAATATCAAACGGTTTTAAAGTAGTGTACTTATTTGAGTTTTTATCATGTCAAGACTTGTCAGCCTGAGCTTGTCGAAGGCGGGTTACTTAAATATTTATCCCGACTTCGACAAGCTCATCCTGACAATTTAAAAGGGAAACCTACCGGTTTTTAATCTAAAGCCACATGCTTTTATTAATAATATAACGGAGTAAAAATCACTCTTTACAAAGCCATAAAAGGAAAAAATTAAATACCTTTGCAAATTCTCAGAAACCGCTCCGGGAGCAATGTTGAAGCAATTGGGAATGATCATGTGCGGTTTCAAATGACGAATAAAATAAATGAGTAATTCAGAAAGTATGCAGGCGAAGTTCGACACATTAAAAGCCTGTGTAATTATTCCAACTTATAATAATGCAACAACACTTGCCGCGGTAATTACCGATGTGGCTGCATATACTCATAACATTATTGTTGTAAATGATGGCTCAACAGACAACACAGATGCGCTTATAAAAACATTTCCTTTCGTTCAATATATCAGCTATTCCAAAAATGTTGGCAAAGGCTGGGCGCTTCGCAAAGGATTTGAATATGCGATTGATAAAAATTACGAATGCGCTATTACGATAGATTCAGACGGACAACATTTTGGAAAAGATCTTCCTGTATTTATTGAGAAAATAGAACAGGAACCAGGAACACTTATCATTGGTGCACGTAATATGGGACAAGCATCCGTTCCCGGTAAAAGTAGTTTTGGAAATAAATTTTCCAACTTTTGGTTTAAGGTTGAAACGGGAATTAATTCTCCCGATACACAATCAGGTTACCGAAGCTATCCATTACAGTTATTAAAAGGTACACGCTACATCACACGCAAATACGAATTTGAAATTGAAGTTTTGGTAAAAACCGCATGGAAGGGAATTAAAATTGATTCCGTCCCTGTGTCTGTTTATTATGCGCCAAAAGAAACAAGGATATCACATTTCCGTCCTTTCAAAGATTTTACACGCATCAGCATACTCAATACATTTTTAGTGATCATTACTTTTTTATACATCAAGCCGAGAAATTTTTTCAGGATGCTTTTCGATAAAAAAAAAATGAACCTGTTTGTTAAAGAACAGTTGCTGGCGCCGCATCAATCTGATTTATTGAAAGCAACTTCAGTAGCATTCGGAATTTTCATGGGCATCATTCCTATCTGGGGTATACAATTGGGAACAGCTATTTTTCTTGCGATACTTTTTAGATTAAATAAAGCATTGGTCATTGTTGCGGCAAATATTAGTTTGCCACCAATGATACCAATCATCATTTTCGGAAGTTATAAAATTGGTGCAATATGGATGGGAGATCATGCAGGGCATTTGGTATTTAGCAGCAACATTACGAGAGAATCCATCCAGATAAATCTTGCACAATACATTTATGGAAGTATAACGCTGGCTGTTTTAGCTGCTGTTTTTTTTGGATTGACAACTTTTGGGTTGCTTAAATTGTTTAAAAGAAAATCAATCCTGGTAGGATAAGTGATCTTGTTATGGTAAAACTTTTCGTCAACATTTATAATTATTTTAAAAAGCGGCCTGCTGCCTTTTATATAATATTTACCTGCAGTTTTTTGATTGTTGGATTTTTTGCATTCAAAGTAAAATTTGAAGAAGATATTTCCAAAGTTTTACCAAAGGATAAAAAAATTGAAAAGCTGAACGAGGTTTTTCAAAATTCAAAATTTTTGGATAAGCTGGTTGTGATGGTATCGATGAAAGATACTACCACACAACAACCAGATAGCCTTGTAGAATATGCAGATAGCCTGGCCAGCGAAGCGCAAATAAAACTCAGTCCATACATCAGTAAGATCAATGCACGTGTTGACGATGGGTTGGTGATGGATCTTTTTAATACCATTACAGATCGACTCCCAATTTATCTGAGTGAGAAAGATTACAAATCGATTGATACTTTAATAGAACCAGGAAAAGTAAAAGAAACACTTGCACAAAATTTACGAACACTTACATCTCCTGCAGGCGTTGCACTTAAAAATATTATCAGCAGTGATCCTGTTGGTATTTCTTTTATTGGCTTAAAAAAATTACAACAGCTTCAGTACGATGAGAACTTTGAATTGTATGATAGTTATGTGATGACAAAGGATCATAAAAACCTGATGTTGTTCATCACGCCGAAATATGGTCCGAATAATACAGGCAAAAATGTATTGTTTTTAAAAGGACTAGATAGTATCATTAATAAAAGCAACGCAACGTATAAAAATATTGATGTAAGTTATTTTGGAGCAACAGCGGTTTCTGTTGGCAACGCCGTTCAATTAAGAAAAGATACTTTATTAACACAGGGTGGCATACTTGTTTTCCTCATTTTATTTCTTGGTTTTTATTTCCGTAGAAAAAGAGCACCAATCGTAATTTTAATTCCTGTTTTATTTGGTGCTTTGTTTTCATTGGCAGCAATCTATTTTCTTAAAGGAAGTATTTCTGTTATTGCATTGGGAACAGGATCGGTAATACTTGGTATTGCCGTAAATTATTCACTGCACGTTTACAATCATTACCGACATACAAGAAATATCGAAGAGGTTATCAAAGATCTTACGATGCCATTAACGGTGGGGAGTTTTACAACCATTGGCGGTTTTCTTTGTTTACAATTTGTAGAATCAGAAATGCTGAAAGATCTTGGATTGTTTGCAGCATTTAGTTTGATTGGCGCTTCACTGGCTTCATTGATCTTTCTTCCTCATTTTATAGAATCTAAAAAAGACAATTCAACCTATACGGAAAAACAATTTTCATGGATCGATAAGGTTGCTTCGCTGCGCCCTGAATATAATAAGTTTATCATCGCCGGAATTTTCCTGCTCACATTTGTATTTGCTTACACAGCACAGAATGTAAGTTTTGAATCAGATATGTTAAACATGAATTTTATGTCAGCCGATCTGAAACAATCAGAAAGGAAATTGAATAAAATAAATGAATACGCTTTAAAATCCGTTTATTTAGTTACAGAAGGAAAAACATTGGACCAGGCATTGATCAACAATGAAAAGCTGGTTACGCAAATTGATTCACTGAAAGAAAAGAATGTTGTAAAAAAATATTCAGGTGTTTCTTCATTGATCATTTCAGATTCATTGCAAGCTGCCAGGATAAATCTTTGGAACAAATACTGGACAGCAGAAAAGAAAGAACAGCTATTTGCTATACTAGAAAAGGAAGGAACTGCATTGGGATTTAAGGCAATGGCTTTTGATAAATTCAAAGTGCTGTTGAATAAAAACTATGTAGCAGCTGATCAGCAGGCAATGGCTATTGTTAGGAAAAGTTTTTTGGATGATTTTATTACAGAGCGGCCAGGAAAAGTTACGGTAGTTACATTGGTAAAAGTTGCTTCCTCAAATACAGATGCGATCTATAAAACATTTGACAGCAATCCAAACATCACCGTTGTTGACAAGCAATATCTCACTACAAAATTTGTTGAGATCATCAATGCAGATTTTACTTCTATTGCAATAATGACATCATTGCTCGTGTTTTTTGTATTGTTGTTGATGTATGGCCGTATTGAATTAACAATGGTGTCTTTTATCCCCATGTTCATTAGCTGGATATGGATACTTGGATTGATGGCGATCTTTAATATTCAATTCAACATTGTAAACATCATTATATCTGCACTCATTTTTGGTTTAGGAGATGATTATAGTTTATTCATCATGGATGGTTTGTTGCAGGAATATAAAACAGGAAAGAAAAATCTTTCTTCCTTTAAGTCTTCTATTTTCTTATCTGCTATCACAACCATTGCGGGACTTGGCGTTTTAATATTTGCAAAACATCCGGCATTAAGATCAATTGCAATTATTTCTATTATTGGAATTGTTTGTGTTGTGTTGATGTCACAAATTTTAATTCCATTCTTCTTCGCATTATTAATAAAAAACAGGACGGATAAAAAACTTTTTCCCTGGACGCTTTCGGGATTTTTAAAATCTGCATTCGCCTTTTCTTATTTTATTTTGGGTTGTCTTCTACTTGTTATAATCGGGTTTATTTTAAAATTGAGTCCGTTTAATAAAGAGAAGACGAAATATATTTATCATGTAATTCTCCGCAGCTTTGCCTGGTCCATGATGTACATAATGCCGAATGTGAAAAAGAAGATCATCAATCCAAACAAAGAAGATTTTTCAAAGCCGGCGGTTATTATTTGCAATCACCAATCCTTTCTTGATATTTTATCAGTGGTGATGCTTACACCTAAAGTGATCTTGTTTACAAATAAATGGGTTTGGAATTCACCTTTTTTTGGACTTGTTGTTCGGATGGCAGATTTTTATCCAATTGCACAAGGTGCAGAATTGAGTATCGACCTGCTTGAGAAGAAGGTAAAGCAAGGTTACTCCATCATGGTTTTTCCTGAAGGAACAAGATCTGTTGATGGGGTAATGAAACGGTTTCATAAAGGAGCTTTTTATCTTGCAGAACATTTGAACATTGATATACTACCAATTGTTTTACATGGTACTGGTTATACAATGAGTAAAAATGATTTTTTACTAAAAGATGGACAGGTCACTATAAAGTATTTACCAAGAATAACAATTGCGAATACAAATTTTGGTAATGGTTATGCAGAAAGAACAAGGTTTGTTGGAAAATATTTCAGGGATGAATTGAAACAATTGACTGTAGAGATTGAGCAGACAAAGTACTTTAGAGAACAATTAAAGTATAATTATTTGTACAAGGGTCCGATGCTGGAATGGTACATGAAAATAAAAACCAGGCTGGAAAAAAATTACCAGCCCTTTCATGAATTATTACCAAAACAGGGAAAGATATTGGATATTGGTTGTGGTAATGGTTTTCTTTGTTATATGTTGAACTTTATGTCGCCGGAAAGAGAGATCATGGGCATTGATTATGATGAAGAAAAAATTGAGACGGCAAATAATTGTTTTAGTAAGAACAGTAATATTAATTTTGAGGCGGCGGATATTTCAACATATGCTTTTGGAAATTATGATGCGATCGTGATGGCGGATATTTTACATTACCTGCAACCCGATCAACAAAAGATGGTGATTGAAAAATGCATTCAACATTTGAACCATGGAGGAACGATCATCATAAGAGATGGTAATAAAGATTTGGAAGAAAGGCATAAAGGAACAAAACTGACAGAATTTTTTTCAACAAAGTTTTTCAGTTTTAATAAAACAACAAACAAAGGATTATCTTTTTTATCAGGTAAGCTGATAAAAGAGATCGCCAAAGATCATAACATGAAATGCGATGAAATAGATGATACAAAGTACACATCTAATATCGTTTTTGTAATAAAACATCAAGAGGAAATTAAGCATGCAGCAGCATTATGACGTTATAATTATTGGAAGTGGAATGGGTGGCCTCGTTGCAGGTAACCTGTTGGCGCTTGAAGGATATAAGGTTTGTGTGTTGGAAAAAAACAAACAGATCGGCGGTAGCCTGCAGATATATGCAAGAGATAAAGTAATATTTGATTCGGGTGTACATTATCTCGGCGGCCTTGATGAGGGACAAAATCTTTATAAGATATTTAAGTACCTCGGCATCATGGAAAAATTGAAGCTGAAGAAAATGGATGAGGTGTTTGATAAGATCATGATTGCAGGCGATGATACCGTGTACGAGTATGCGCAGGGTTATGATAAATTCATCAGTCATTTATTAAAATTTTTTCCGGGCGAAGAAAAAGCGATTAATGCTTATTGCGATAAGATGAAAGATATCTGTGCAAGATTTCCTTTGTATAATTTATTGCCAAGCGATCCCAATGATACAAAAGCAAGTTTACTTGAGATAGATACAAAAACATTTATTGAATCGTTAACGACTAACCATGCTTTAAGAGAAGTGTTGGCCGGTAACAATGGTTTATATGCAGGTGAAGCGGATAAAACACCTTTGTATGTTCATGCGCTTATCGTGAACAGTTATATTGAAAGTTCTTATAAATGTGTTGATGGTGGCGGACAAATTGCAAAATACATTGGAAGGAATATTATGAAGCTTGGTGGAGATGTAGTAAAACATGCACATGTAAAAAAGATCGTTGAAGAAGGCGGCGTCGTTGTATATGTTGAGTTAGCAGATGGAAGAAAAATTTCCGGCAATCATTTTATTTCCAACATGCATCCTGCGGTAACAATAAAAATGACGCAGAGCGATTTGTTTAAAAAAGCTTATCGCAACAGGTTGGGCAATCTTGAAAATTCAGTTTCTTCTTTTACGATGAATGTTGTTTTTAAAAAGAATGCACAAAAACATTTCACGTACAATTATTATGTATGTAATGAAGGTGATGTTTGGTCATCGGCAGATTATACACAGGAAAACTGGCCAAAATCTTTTGCACTATTTATTGCGCTGTCATCAAAAGAAAGAGAATATGCAGATGGCATGACAATACTTGCTTACATGAAATATGATGAAGTGAAGCAATGGGAAGATACTTATAATATTGTTGGTGAAGAAGAAGATCGTGGAAAAGCATATGAAGAATTTAAAAAAATAAAAGCAGAGAAATTAATTGATAGTGTTGAAAAAAGATTTCCCGGCTTTAGGGATAAGATTGAAAAATATTATACGGCAACACCACTTTCATACAGGGATTATATTGGAAATACAGATGGCGCTTTGTATGGTGTTGCAAAAGATTATAAAGATGCGTTGAAAACGTTTATTTCACCACGCACAAAATTACCTAACCTGTTTTTCACCGGGCAGAACCTCAACTTACATGGTATTTTGGGAGCTGCCATGAGTTCCATCGTTACTGTAAATGCATTGATGGGGAACGATAATGTAATAGAAAAAATTAGAAATGTTTAGAAGAAAAAAATTCTGGAAAAGGGTCCTCTATGTTTTTGGATTCTTTGTTTTATTGCTGCTTGGCGGCGCCATATATCTTTATTGTGTTGCCATTGCGCATCCGCCAAAGCCGGAAGATACAAGCAGTTTGAAATTACAACGTACAGAAGTTAGTCCGGGTTTTTATACATTGAAAGATAACTGGTTCAGGAAAAGCAATAGTGGTTTGTTTGAAATGTATGTATCGGGTAAACCATTTGAACGTGGTGTTATCAATGGAAAATTGAGTAAAGAATTAGTAGTAAGACAGGAAGATTATTTCAATGAACAGATCTGCAAACTTGTTCCATCAAAAACCTACCGTAACTTTTTAAAATATTTTATCGCCTGGTTCAATCGAAAGCTGGAGAAAAATGTTACTGAAGAATACAAGGAAGAAATTTATGGAGTTTCTGAATCTGCTTCTGATGCATATCAATATATCGGCTCGAATTACCAGCGCATTTTAAATTATCATGCTGCTCATGATATAGGACATGCTTTGCAAAACATGGCGCTTGTTGGTTGTACATCTTTCGGTACCTGGGATTCAAAATCCAAGGACAGTAATATGATCATTGGGAGAAATTTTGATTTTTATGTGAGTGATAAATTTGCACTGGATAAAATAGTGGCATTCTTTAATCCTGATAAAGGATATAAATTCATGTCTGTTACCTGGGGCGGTTTTATTGGTGTTGTTTCAGGTATGAATGAGAAAGGACTATCGGTTACGATAAACGCTGCCAAGTCTGATGTGCCAACAGGATCAGCAACGCCTGTTTCATTGGTGACTAGAGAAATATTGCAATACGCAAAAAACATTAAGGAAGCAATCGCCATTGCAAGATCAAGAAAAATGTTTGTTTCTGAATCTTTTTTGGTTGCATCTGCAGAAGACAACAAAGCAGTGTTGATTGAGAAAACACCGGACTCTTTAGATATATATGATCCAAAACAGGATTATATTGTTTGTACCAATCATTTTCAAAGTAATGGATTGGATAGTTCTAAAGATAATATTCAACAATTAAAAGAAAGCGCATCGCCTTACAGGTACGAACGCATGATGGAACTGCTGAATGCAAATGGACCAAACACGGTTCAAAAAACAGTTGATATTTTACGTGATAGAAAAGGATTGCATGGTGCTGATATTGGAATGGGAAATGAAAAAGCGGTGAACCAGTTGATCGCTCATCATTCCATTGTTTTTGAGCCGAAAAAATTATTAGTTTGGGTTTCTACTTCTGACTGGCAATTGGGAGAATATGTTTGTTATGACCTGCATAAGATTTTTGGTTTTCATGGTTTGCAAAAGGACGAAGAAATATATGACAGCAGCTTAACAATTCGTCCCGATTCATTTTTGTTGACAGACGATTTTAAAAAGTTTGAACTGTTTCGCAAATTCAAACAACGTGTGATGGATAAAGAAGATAATGTGAATACGGATAGTCTTGTTGCAACCAATCCTAATTTTTACAATGCTTATGTATTGGCTGGTGATTATTCCTACAAACATGATGAGTATAAAAAAGCATTGGGTTATTATAATATTGGATTGACAAAACTGATCGCAACAAAAAAAGAAGAAGATCATATAAGAGCGCAGATAAAAAAATGCGATAATAAATTAGCACCTTAACAATGATATTAGGAACCGGCATCGATATGATAGAAGTAGAAAGGGTTGCTGAAAAGATGGCCCGTGCCGAAGGTTTTAGGGAACTTGTGTTCTCAAAAAATGAAATTGATTATTGTGAACAAAAGAAAAATAAATTTGAACACTATGCCGCTCGCTTTGCTGCAAAGGAGGCATTTTACAAAGCGATTGGCGCAGGCTGGATGAATGGAACTTCCTTCAATGAAATTGAGATCAGCAATGATGAAAAAGGAAAACCATCATTAACATTGATTGGAGAAACATCACAATTGAAGGAACAGATGAAAATCAAAACCATTCATGTTTCACTTACGCATTTAAAAACAATGGCTTCTGCGATTGTAATTATTGAAACCGAATAAATGTATTTAACCGAAACAAACTATCAGCCGCAAACTACCATCAAACTCATGCAGGAAGAAAGACTGCATGACCTGTTGGCGTATTTAAATATCTTCTCTCCTTTTTATAAAGAACTTTTTACAAAGCATCATATTAATATCGGTGACATTAAAACACTGGAAGATCTCCCTCTTTTACCAACTACCGGTAAAGAAGACCTGCAACAACGCAACAATGATTTTTTATGTGTAGGTGCAGATAAGATCATTGAATACAGTTCTACATCAGGAACATTGGGAAGTCCTGTAACAATTGCACTTACTGAAAATGATCTTACAAGATTGGCTTATAATGAGTATGGATCATTTTTATGTGCGGACGGATCTTCATCAGATATTTATCAATTGATGCTTACACTTGATCGTCAATTCATGGCGGGCATGGCTTATTATTCTGGCATAAGAAAATTAGGTGCAGGTATTATCAGGCTCGGTCCGGGAGTGCCATCATTACAATGGGAAACGATCTTGAGAATAAAACCAACAGCCATTGTTGCTGTGCCTTCTTTTATTCTTAAGTTGATAGAATTTGCCAATGATCATCATATTGACATCAATGCAACATCTGTCAAGAAAGCAATCTGTATTGGTGAAAATATACGCAATACTGATTTTTCATTAAATATCCTCGGTAAGAAAATTACCAAAGCCTGGAATATACAATTGTTCTCCACCTATGCATCTACAGAAATGCAAACAGCATTTACCGAATGCCATGAAGGGAAAGGCGGCCATCTTCAACCTGAATTATTGATATTGGAATTGCTGGATGAAAACAATCAACCTGTTGCACCAGGAGAACCTGGAGAAGTTACCATAACTACATTGGGTGTTGAAGGAATGCCATTGCTTCGTTATAAAACCGGGGACATCTGTGTTTACAATAATGAACCATGTTCCTGCGGACGAACAAGTGTGCGGCTATCCCCTATCGTGGGACGTAAAAAACAAATGATCAAATTTAAGGGAACCACACTTTATCCACCTGCATTGTTTGACCTATTGAACGAGATGGAAGAAATAAAAGATTTTGTTGCTGAAGTTTATTCCAATGAAATTGGCATGGATGAAGTGTTGCTGCATTTGCTTCCAATAAATAATACAGAAGAATGTGATCGTAAGATAAGAGCTTATCTACAGGCACGCCTTCGTGTTAGTCCGCATGTAAAATATATTTCTGCAGAAGAATTGCAAAAGATTCAATTCCAGGAAGCTTCGAGGAAACCGATAAAATTTATTGACAGGAGGAATTAGTTGCCAATGATTCACAGATTTTTTATTGTTACTTTTAATCATAAACTTTTTAATATGAAATTAATTTCCACTACTTTTTTTATTGCATTTGCAATGCTTGCCCATGCACAAAAAGTAAAACTAACAGAAGGTTCTTTAGATAATTGGAGCAATGATACCGCCTACAATATTATTTTCACATACGATAGTATGCATGTTGGTGATTATAAAAATGAAGAAGATTACATTGCTGATCATAAAGATGCGCTGAATAAAAAAAAGCCGGGAATGGGGGATCAATGGGCAATTAATTGGCGCAGTAACAAGAAAGATATTTTTGAGCCAAAGTTTATAGAAATGTTTTCAAACTTTACCGGCAGCACAGTTTGCCATGATGCTACTTATACGATCATCGTTCACACGATCCAGACAAATGTAGGATTTAATGTAGCAGGTGGGATGTTTATGGGTTCGAGTAAAAGCGCTTTTGTTGATGCTGAAGTAACTGTTGTAAAAACAAGCGACCCTGCAAAAAAGATAGCTGTCATTACTATTGATGGAGCTAAAGGAAGAACTGGTAATACAACCTCAGGTGCTGTTAATGATGGAGGATTAAGAATTTCTGAATCTTATGCAAGTGCAGGCAAGGCCCTGGCTAAATTTCTAAAAAAGCAGTAAAATATATTTAAAATAAAAAAGTGCAGGAGAATAATGAGCCTGCACTTTTTTATTAAAATATTGTTTGATTTATTTTCCTTTTTTAATGATCGTTCCTGCTTTTTTTCCTGTAACAAAATAAGCCTCCGCAATCCTTTGTGCAAAATCATAAGCTCCCCCGCGGAAATAACCACCGCCTCTTTCTACGCTCATTGTTGCAATCTTTTTATTTCTGTTGGCTGTTTCAACAATAGTAATCGTTCCTTCTACCTGTGATGCTTTTTTGCTAATAGCAATCTGGTAACCCGGCTCAATAAAAGTAACTTTAAAAATAAGCGTATACTTAGCTGTTGAATCGTATGTAAGCTCACTGTATTTACAAAGACCTTCTACGAACTTAGGACGATAGTTATCAATTTTGGCATCATTCCATTTTACCTCCCAGGCATCGCCGCTCTTATCATTTTTTGCATTCATTTCATCCTTTTTATGTGTTATGTACTCGGATTCTTTTGAATAGTCTCCAACAGATACTTTATCATACACAATCTCAACATTAATTGTTTTTGCATCTTTCAATACAGAAACATCGCCACTTGCAAGGTTTGTATCCTGTGCTTTTATTAAACCAAAGCTTAGCAAAAAGCCCAACATTAAAAAGGAAGTTTTTAGCATTTTCATTTTAGTTAATTTATTAGTTGATAATGATTAAAAGTATTATAAAAAACCGAAATCCATATATAAATTATGAATTAAGAATTATGAATTAAGAATTGGACCCGCAGCCTAAGGACTATTAATTCTTAATTCATAATTCTTAATTAAAACATAGAGCAATAGAGCTGAAAAAACTTCCATAAAGTAAAGCCAGTACAGGATTTTACCTTATTTTTGCCCACTTACAAAAGAAGTAAATAAACATTCTACCATGATTAACGTTGGAGGAAATGCCCTTTCTTTAAATGATTTCTCTGAGATCCTATTTAAAGAAAAAGGCGTTGTTTTGGATGCATCGGCAATAGAGACAGTTGAGGAAAATCACCGTTTTCTGCAAGGGTTTTCATCTAATAAGTTGATCTATGGGATCAATACCGGCTTTGGCCCAATGGCCCAATACAAGATAAGCGAAGAAAATCTGTTACAGCTTCAGTATAACCTCATCCGCAGCCATGCTTCCGGAGGCGGAAAAATACTATCACCCGTGTTGGTGAAAGGTATTATGATTGCCCGTTTGAATAGTTTAATGCAGGGTTATTCTGGTATTCACACTGAAGTGGTGGAACTGCTTACAGCTTTGATCAATAAAAATATTACGCCTTGTATTTATGAACATGGCGGTGTAGGTGCAAGTGGCGATTTGGTTCAACTGGCACACCTTGGTCTTGTATTGATTGGAGAAGGAGAAGTTGTTTATGAAGGAAAATTGTATCCAACTAAAGAGATATTCGACAGGCTTGATGTAAAGCCACTTTCCATTCATATACGGGAAGGACTTGCCATTTTAAATGGTACTTCTGCTATGACAGGAATCGGTATGGTCAACATCATCCAGGCAAAAAAATTGCTTGAATGGTCGGTGATGATGACTGCGATGGTGAATGAAATTGTAGAAGCATTTGATGATCATTATTCCCACGAATTAAATGTTGTTAAGCCTCACAAAGGCCAAAACAAAATTGCAGCAATGCTCCGCGAAATTCTTACGGATAGTCACATGATCCGCGATCGCTCCGAACATTTATACAATCCCGATAATCTTAACCAGGAAGTTTTTTTAGATAAGGTACAGGAATACTATTCTATTCGTTGTGTAACACAGGTACTCGGTCCTGTGTATGATAGTATTGCGAATGCAGAAAGAGTTGTAACTGATGAATTGAATTCTGTAAATGACAATCCTGTTATTGATCATAAAAACAAGAATATTTTTCATGGCGGAAATTTCCATGGCGATTACGTTTCATTGGAAATGGATAAATTAAAAATTGCCATTACAAAACTTTCGATGCTTTCAGAAAGGCAGCTTAATTATCTTTTAAATAATAAACTGAACCAAAAGTTTCCGCCGTTTGTTAACCTTGGTGTATTGGGTTTCAACTTTGGTATGCAAGGCATGCAGTTTACGGCAACATCAACGGTTGCAGAAAACCAGACATTGTCTTTTCCGATGTATGTTCATAGTATTCCCAACAACAACGACAACCAGGATATTGTGAGCATGGGTTGCAATGCAGCGTTGATGACCAAAAGAGTAATTGATAATTCTTTTGAAGTATTGGCTATACAGATGATGACGATATTGCAGGCGGTTGATTATTTGGATTGTGTACAAAGACTATCACCTCAAACAAAGTCTGTGTACAATGAATTAAGAAAGATATTTCCAAAATTCATTGAGGATGCTCCTAAATATAAAGACCTGGAAAGGATAAAAACTTTTTTTGAAGATTCAGATCCAATCGTTTCAGCAAAAGCAAAAGTGAAACCTACGAATGGAGTTGTGGCTTCTTAGGGTATTCGTTGCCGTGGTTTGGTTCATCAGGGACAAATCGCAGCACCATATAGTGGTCGGTGAGACACCGGCCACGGAGTTCTCCCCGGTTGCTGTCCTCACCAACCGACAATAAAAATCAATTGCCATGGTTCGTGCCTCACGAACCATTACAACAAAATCAAAAACCTCAAATTAGTAACACGATGAAATGCGCATTAGTAACAGGCGGATCAAGAGGAATTGGAAGAGCAATATGTATTAAAATGGCTCAAATGGGGTATTATGTTATTGTCAATTACAAGGGAAATATTGATGCGGCAAATGAAACGCTTTCACAGGTAAAACAAGCTGGTTCAAATGGTGAACTATTACAGTTTGATGTTTCCAATAAAGAAGAAATTGCCAACACACTTGGTACATGGATCGAATCAAATACAGATAAATACATTGAAGTTCTTATAAATAATGCCGGTATTAAAGCAGACCAGATCATGATGTTTATGACAGATGAACAATGGCAGGGTGTTCTCGATACAAGCCTTGGTGGTTTTTACTATGTAACCAAACAGGTGCTCAATGGCATGCTGCAAAAAAAATATGGCAGGATCGTTAATGTTGTTTCACTATCCGGCTTAAAAGGATTACCAGGCCAGGTAAATTACTCAGCTGCAAAAGCAGGTGTGATAGGAGCTACTAAAGCGCTTGCACAAGAAGTTGGACGCAGGGGAATCACTGTAAATGCAGTTGCGCCTGGTTTTATCAGAACAGACATGACAGAAGGCTTGCCTGAAAAAGAATTGGTATCAATGATCCCTGTAAAACGCTTTGGAACTCCCGAAGAAGTTGCCCATGCAGTAGGATTTTTAGCTTCTCCCGAAGCAAGTTATATTACTGCGGAAGTTTTATCAATAAATGGCGGGTTATATTCATAATTCGGCTCAGCTGATTTACAATAATTTGGATAAAATATACCACAGGACTGCAAATCCATGCAAAAAAGCTGACTTGAAATCTCCAAAGTATAAAAAATAAGAAGTAATTTTGACGCTTATTTGGTTCGGTTTACCATTACTCAAACTGTAAAAACAATAACAAATAATAATTAAATAGCATTTAATTGCTATAAAAGCATATTTGTTAGTAATCGTTGCGCCGGAAAAATTAGCTATTTAAATTAAAGGATCTTATTTGTTATTAATTCATCAAGTCGCTTGTGAATATGAATAGAGTTGTGATTACGGGTATTGGTATTTATTCTTGTATAGGAAAAAACCTCGAAGAGGTTAAGGATTCCCTGTATAAAGGTAAATCGGGTATTGTACTGGATGCAGTTCGCAAGTCGTTTGGATATAGATCAGGTTTAACCGGATTTATAGAAAGACCAAATTTGAAAGGGTTACTCGACAGAAGGGCTCGTATCATGCTGCCGGAACAAGGCGAGTATGCTTATGTTGCTACCATGGAGGCACTAAAAATGGCGGGTATCGACCAGGATTATATCAACAAAACAGATATCGGGGTGTTATATGGAAATGATAGTTCAGCAAAGCCTATCATTGAAGCAACTGATATCATGAGGGAGAAAAAAGATACCATGTTGGTCGGTTCAGGTTATGTTTTTCAAACCATGAACTCAACGGTAACCATGAATCTTGCAACTATTTTTAAGTTACGTGGAATTAATTTTACGATAAGTGCAGCTTGCGCCAGTGGATCACATTCAATTGGCGTGGGTTATCAATTTATAAAAGCAGGATTGCAGGATTGCATTATTTGCGGAGGTGCACAGGAAGTGAACCAGTATTGTATGGGAAGTTTCGATGCGTTGTCGGCTTTCTCTGTACAGGAGGAAGATCCAACAAAAGCTTCTAAACCTTTCGACCGTGATCGTGATGGACTTGTTCCAAGTGGTGGTGCTGCAACAGTGATTTTAGAAAGCTATGATTCGGCAGTGAAAAGAGGCGCAACCATTTTAGCAGAAGTTGTTGGATATGGATTTTCATCAAATGGTGGCCATATTTCAAATCCAACGGTTGATGGCCCGGTACGTTCATTACAAATGGCACTTAAAGATGCAGGACTTGATGCAAGTGAAATCGACTATATCAATGCACATGCAACTTCAACACCTGCCGGCGATAGCAGTGAAGCAAAAGCACTTGACGAAGTTTTTGGCAAGTACAAACCTTATGTTAGTTCTACAAAATCAATGACAGGTCATGAATGCTGGATGGCAGGTGCAAGTGAAATCGTATATTCAATGCTGATGATGCAGAATAATTTTGTTGCACCAAATATCAATTTTGAAAATCCTGATGAGGATTCTGCAAAATTGAATATTGCAAAAACAACCATTGACAAAGAAATAAATATATTTTTGTCTAACTCCTTCGGTTTCGGAGGGACAAACTCATCGCTTATAATAAAAAAATCTATTTAAACTACCCGTTTATGAATAATGAAGAAATAATCGCAAAAATAAACGAGTTCTTAGTAGAAGAATTCGAAACTGATCCTGGCAAGATTACACCTGATGCCAACCTGAAAGAAACACTCGAACTTGACAGCCTGGATTATATTGACCTGGTTGTTGTGATCGAAAGTAATTTTAAATTTAAGGTAAAGCCGGAAGATTTTGTAGGTATCGCAACCTTCCAGGATTTCTATAATTATGTTATTGATCGTGTAAATTCAAAAGAGCTTGTATAATGCCATCCTGGCAAGGTAAATCAAAAGGTTCCCCGCTTGGTTATCGCATTTTTGTATGGGTTTTAAGAAACTTTGGCGTTATGCCAGCATACTTCCTGTTGAGGTCTGTGGTGTTGCACTATCTTTTATTTTCTTATAGATCTTCAAAAGCTATTTATTATTATTTCCATAAAAGACTTGGATATAGTTTTGTAAAATCTCTTTTAAAAATTTACCAGAACTACTATTCCTTTGGCCAAAGCATTATTGATAAGATTGTCATGATGGCCAGGATTCCCAATAAATTTACATTCAATTTTGATGGAGAAGACAACCTTCGCAAGATGGTTGAATTAAAAAAAGGCGGTTTATTATTGAGCTGCCATATTGGTAATTGGGAAATCGCAGGAAATTTATTGAAACGACTTGAAACAAAAGTGCATATAGTAATGTTTGATGGTGAGCACGAAAAGATCAAACAGTATATTACCGGTGTAACAGGAGAAAGAAGCGTAAACGTAATTATAATAAAAAACGATCTTTCACATATTTATGAAATTAGTGAGGCATTCGGCAGGAACGAATTTGTTTGTATGCATGCCGACAGGTTTCTGGAAGGCAATAAAACAATGAAAGCAAATTTCCTGGGCAAAGAAGCAATTTTCCCCATGGGGCCATTTGTTTTAGCCAGCACGTTTAAAGTTCCGGTATCATTTGTATTTGCGATGAAAGAATCCTGGAAGCATTATCACCTCTTTGCAAGTGATATTAAAGAATACACACAAGGAGGAAGAAACGCAATTATGCAGCAAATGCTGAATGATTTTGTAGCAGAAATGGAAAATAAAGTGAAACAATATCCTGTACAATGGTATAATTATTATAACTTTTGGCAATTATAAATGTTAGTTAGCAAAGAAAATATCATTTCACTCATTCCACAAAAGCCCCCTTTTGTAATGATCGATCAATTGATCGATACAGATGAAACAACTACACGTACAAGCTTCAGGGTAAGAGAAGATAATATTTTTGTTGAAGAAGGAGTATTAAGGGAACCCGCCCTGGTAGAGAATATTGCACAAACAGCAGCAGCAAGAGCAGGCTACCTGGTTCAAAAAGAAAACCTGCCTGTGATGGTGGGTTATATCGGCGCAATAAAAGACCTGGAGATATTTACTTTGCCAAAAATAAACGATAACTTGGAAACCGAAATTGAGATAAAGAACCAGGTGTTTGATGTTACTTTGATATCAGGTACGGTTAGGTGCAATGGAATCGTGTTGGCACAATGCGAAATGAAAATATTTATTATTCAACCAAAATAAAATAAACCATGAATCGTACAATTAAACTTAGCTGGCTGCTCGCAGTTATTTTCTTTTTAAATGTGAAGTCTGTTTCTGCTCAAACCAAAGAAGATATATTGAGTGGCACGGCTGATATCACCTGGTTGGGAATGGATTTTTCCCAGGTAAAATTTATTGGTACTGCAAGCCAGTTTGGTGATGCAGGAGAAATAACAAATGAAACAATGAAAACCAGGTATTTCCCGGGCTGGAACCAACTTTTCATCAACGAACAAAAAAAATATGATGTAGCTAAAGTAGTACATAGGTCAGAAACTACTTTGCATTATGCGATCGATATAACAGAAAAAGCAAACAGTGCCATTGGTAAGAAAGACTTCTTTTCAAATAGCCCGGATGAATTTTTATCACTTGATGCAACAAAGGTTGAGGCCCTTGTGAAAAAATATAATTTCCAGGGTAAGAAAGGTGTTGGACTCATGTTCTTCATTGAAGGCATGAGCAAAGGAAAGGACCAGGCATCTGCCTGGGTTGTGTATGTGGATATGAATTCAAAAAAAGTATTGATGTCACAGCACATACTCGGTAAAGCCGGTGGATTCGGTTTTAAGAATTATTGGGCAAAGGCTTTTTATAATATCTTAAAAGATTCTGATTACAAAGATAAATCGTGGAAATAAAATCAATGGACAATTCTGTGCCGTGGTTTGGTGTTTTCACCAACCACGATTTCACCATCACCTCTTCGCCATTGCCATGGTTCGTGCCTCACGAACCACACGCAAAACAAAATAAAAATCATTTCCGGGACCCCGAGAAGGTCCCGGAATAATTTAATATAGTAGTCATCTTTTTGAACAATAACCGTTAAGAATTGTAACATTATCATATTAAATTTACAATCCTTAAATTTTAATCAAGCTTGAAGAAAACATTAAAACATACAACATCCTTTGAAGTAAAATTCAGTGAAGCAGATCCACTTGGGATCGTATGGCACGGACATTATATAAGATATTTCGAAGATGGAAGAGAGGCTTTTGGGAAAGAATATGGCATTGGTTACCTTGCTTTTTATAAAAATGGATTTGTTATACCCATTGTGAATGTGCAATGTGATTATAAAAGATCTTTGCGCTACGGAGATGCTGTAAAAGTAGAAACGGAATACATTCCTACTGAAGCTGCAAAAATGTTTTTTAAGTACAGGTTATTCAATGTAGAAACAAATGAACTTGTAGCGAGTGGATCTTCGATACAGGTTTTTTTAGATAAAGATGGATCAACGCTGCAATTGGCAACGCCGCCATTTTTTGAAGCGTGGAAAAAAAAATTCGGACTTTTCTAATTTGAAAATATGACAGATGTTTTTGTTGTTTCGGATAATATATTTTCTCCCATCGGTTTTACTACCGGTGAAAACCTGGCTAATCTAAAAAATAATATTTCAGGAATTAAACATCACGATGAAACTGCAATAAGTGATCAGCCATTTTATGCGTCACTGTTTGATCAAAATAACTTCCCTTCTTCAACAAACAACATTACAAAATTTGAACAGATATTGATTGCTTCCATCAGCAATGCGTTGGAAAATAGTGATATCAAAACGGATGATCCAAAAACAATCCTGATTATATCTACAACAAAAGGAAATATTAGTTTACTGGAAACTGAAACATACAATGCAGAAACTCAAGGACGCATCGCATTGCATCATTCTGCAAAACTAGTTGCTGCACATTTTAAATTTGTTCATACACCAATCATTATTTCCAATGCCTGCATTTCGGGAATACTTGCTATCTTAACAGGTATGCGATTGATACAATCAGGCCAATATGAAAATGCAGTGATCGCAGGTGCAGATACAATAACAAAATTTGTATTGTCAGGTTTTCAATCTTTCCAGGCAATTAGTAAGCTGCCTTGTAAACCCTTTGATGCAGCACGCGATGGAATCAATTTAGGAGAAGCAGCTGCAACGGTTATTCTTTCTTCCAAAGAAAAATATACAGGCGCAATAAAAATTGCCGGAGGTTCAACCAGCAATGATGCCAATCATATTTCAGGGCCATCACGTACAGGGGAAGAATTATTTATCGCTATAAAAAAAGCAATGAAAGAAGCAGCTGTTACAGAAAAAGATATTGATTTTATTTCTGCACACGGAACAGCCACTTTGTACAATGATGAAATGGAAGCAAAAGCAATTACGCTGGCTAACATGCAAACAGTACCTGTAAATAGTTTAAAAGGATTTTATGGACATACATTGGGTGCAGCAGGTATCATCGAATCAATCATCGCGATTCATTCACTAAAAGAAGATATTGTATTTCCAACAATGGGATTTAATGAACTTGGTGTTTCAGTGCCATTGAATGTTTCTGATAAATTAAAATACGCTTCTTTAAGAAATGTATTAAAAACAGCTTCTGGTTTTGGTGGATGTAATGCTGCCATGGTGTTGAAGAAATAAAAAAATATTTTTAGTTGAATAAAATCAATTTCTATTAATATGCTTTTCACTTCTTTCTTTTTTGCAGAGGGTTTGGGAGTGAAACAAATTTTATAAAAATGAACAAAGAAAAAGTTGACGTATTGGTAATCGGCGCTGGTCCTGCAGGAACAGTTGCTGCATCTATAGTAAACAAAGCCGGTTTTAAAGTGAAAATAGTTGAGAAACAAAAATTTCCACGCTTTGTCATCGGTGAAAGTTTATTACCACGTTGTATGGAAGCGCTTGCAGAAGCAGGCTTTATTGATGCAGTTAAAGAAAAAGGATTTCAACAAAAGAACGGAGCAAAGTTTGTAAAGAATGGCAAAATTTGCGACTATTCTTTTGCAGATCAGTTTACTACTGGCTGGAGCTGGACCTGGCAGGTTCCCCGTGCAGAGTTTGATAAAACCCTGGCCGATACGGTAGAGAAGATGGGCGTTCCCGTTAGTTATGAAACCACCGTTACAAATATCGTTTTCAATGGTTCCGATTCTGTTACAACAGTTGAAGATATCAATGGAGAAAAATCTGAAATAGAAGCAAGGTTTATTATTGACGGAAGTGGATATGGAAGGGTGATACCAAAATTATTCAACCTGGATAAGCCATCAAACCTTCCTCCCCGCAAAACACTGTTCTCACATTTTGTTGATACAAAACGTTCCATGGATGATGAGCCAAATCGCATCACCATTATTGTACATGAACCAGGAATATGGATCTGGGTAATTCCTTTTTCAAGTGGTGTTACTTCTGTTGGTTTTGTTGGTGATCCTTCGTTCTTCGACAGGTATGAAGGAACGGATGAAGAAGTATTGGAAAAAATAATTTCAACTCAACCATATATCGCTGAACGTTTAAAAGGAGCAGAAAAAAAATTCCCTGCAAGAAAACTTGAATCATGGTCTAGCACAACGGATAAATTTTATGGCGAAGGGTTCGTATTAACAGGAAACGTTACTGAATTTCTTGATCCTGTTTTTTCTTCCGGTGTAACGCTTGCAACTGTTTCAAGCCAAACGGCAGCAAAACTCGTTGTTCGCAAATTAAACGGAGAAGAAGTTGATTGGGATAAAGAATATACCGAAGTAATGATGCAGGGTGTAGATACATTCCGCTCTTATGTAATGGCATGGTATGAAGGAACACTGGATACTATTTTCTTTGCAGATGAACCAAACCTGGAAGTAAAGAATATGATCTGTTCAGTATTGGCAGGTTATGTTTGGGATACAACCAATCCTTATGTAAAGGATCATAAAACAGCCTTGCACAAACTTGCCCGCCTCATAACAGTACGGGATAAAATGAATGCATCAGCAGCACAACTATAAATCTTGCAGGGAAAATCATATATCAGTGCCAGTTGTGTGATCAGCAATAATATCGTTTATAAAAACGGGATAGCTGTATTTGAAAACAGGGGAACCGGTTTGCAGGAATTCCTGCTTTCCATCTACCAGCATTTTGAAATAAAATACCCTAAGTTTTATAAAATGGATAGCCTGAGCAAACTAGGTTGGCTTACTGCGGAAATTTTATTGAAAGATATTTTTGAAAAAGAAATGTACCAGCCGGAAGATATTGGAGTGATATTGGCAAACGCAAATTCAAGTCTTGATACAGATAATAAATATTATCAAACAACAAAAGACATCGCCAGCCCGGCCCTGTTTGTTTATACATTGCCTAATATTATGACAGGTGAGATATGTATACGGCACAATTTCAAGGGAGAAAATGCCTTTTTTATTTTTGAGAGATTTGATGCAGGATTTATTCAGCAATATGTCAACAATCTTATCAATAATAATACCTTGCAGGCTTGTATCTGTGGTTGGGTTGAATTGCTGGACGATCAATACAAAGCAGTATTGATGCTGGTAGAGACAAAAGAACATTCGGGTATGTCAGCAACGCCCATAAACATTTTTACAACAGAAAACTTACTTAACATATATCAAACAGACAATGGATAAATTAATGTCGGATCTAAAAATACAGATCATTGCCCAATTGAACTTGCAGGATGTGAAACCGGAAGATATCGGCGACGATCAGCCGCTTTTTGTTGACGGCCTCGGATTGGATTCTATAGATGCGCTGGAACTAATTGTTTTATTACAGCAAAATTATAAGATCAAACTTTCGAATGCAGAAGATGGTCCAAAGGTTTTTAAATCTGTAAGAACAATCGCTGAATATATTACTGCACATCAAAACCAGGCCGCGTAAAATGAGTGCACCTGTTTTCATCGCTGGCCTGGGCGCTATTTCGTCGATCGGTAATAATATCGCCGAATGCCTTGCTGCTTTTAAAAATGAAAAAGCAGGAATGGCTGATATGGTTTATCTCGATTCAGTTCATCGCAATAAAATTCCGGTAGCAGAAGTAAAGTTTAGCAATGAAGAACTTGCTGCTCTCTCTGGTTTGTCATCACAAATAAGCCGCACAGCACATCTTAGTATGATCGCTGCAAAAGAAGCAGTAGATGATGCAGGCATAGAAAACTTTTCCTCTTTGCGTACTGGTTTTATTTCTGCCAATACAGTTGGCGGTATGGATAAAACAGAAAACTTTTTTAAAGAATTTCTTTCAGATAATAAAAAAGGAAAATTGCGAAATGTTGTTAACCACGAATGTGGCAGCATAACAGAATTGGTGGCAGATAAATTAGGAGTAAAAAATTATATCAGTACAATAAGCACTGCATGTTCTTCTTCTGCCAACGCTATTTTCTTTGGCGCAAGAATGATAAAACACAATATGCTTGATGTTGTTGTAGCAGGCGGTGCAGATGCGATTACAAAATTTACACTCAATGGATTTAATACTTTGATGATCCTCGACAATGAATATTGCAAACCTTTTGATGAGAATAGAAGAGGATTGAACCTGGGTGAAGGTGCAGGATATGTTGTGCTCGTATCAGAACGTATAGCAAAGATGTTGAAAAAAACAGCGTATTGTACATTGAGTGGTTATTGCAATGCCAATGATGCCTATCATCAAACAGCTTCTTCTCCTGATGGTATTGGATCTTATCTTGCTATGGAAGGCGCATTGAAACTAAGCGGATTAAAACCATCCGACATAGATTATATAAATCTTCATGGTACAGGAACACAGAACAATGATATTGCAGAAGGCACCGCTATAAAAAGATTGTTTGATCCACATTTTCCAAAAATGAGTTCAACAAAATCTTTCACCGGGCATACATTGGGAGCAAGCGGAAGTATCGAAGCTGTTTTTTCTGCATTGTCCATTCAAAAAGGAATTGTATATCCCAATCTTCGTTTTCATACACAAATGAAAGAGTTGCCGTTTGCACCTGAAACGGTTTTTTCTGAGAACCTAACGGTAAACCATGTACTGTCCAATTCATTTGGCTTTGGTGGTAATTGTTCATCTTTAATTTTTTCAAAACTATAAGATGAAAATGTTTATCCGTGCAACAGGAAATATTTCACCGCAGCAAACATTTGGCAATGTTCCATTTCTTGCCGAAGCTGTTGAGTACACTGGAAATCGTTTAAGTTGCATCGAACCTGATTATAAAGACATCATTGATCCCAAAATGATAAGGAGGATGAGCCGCATTATAAAAATGGGTGTTGCTGCTGCTACTGCTTGTTTAAAAGAATCAGGTGTTGAAAAACCCGACGCGATCATCACCGGAACGGCATATGGATGTTTGCAGGATACCGATTTATTTCTTACAAAAATGGTAGAACAAAATGAAGAGCTGCTAACACCAACCGCATTTATTCAATCTACACACAATACCATTGGTGCTCAGATCGGGCTGATGCTTAAATCCAATAATTACAACAATGCTTTTGTGCACCGCGGTTTTTCTTTTGAAAGTGCTTTGCTTGATGGCGTCATGTTATTGATGGAAAATGCTGCTTCTAATTTTTTAGTGGGTGCCGTTGATGAACTTACTGATAACAGTTATGCAATACTCAATCGCTTTGGTTTGTATAAACAAAAACCCCTTTCAAACCTGGATTTGTATAAAACAAATTCAAGAGGAACGATCGCAGGAGAAGGATCATCTTTTTTTCTAATTGCAAAAGAAGAATCCGTAAATGATTATGCGCAACTTAATGGCATGTCTACTTTTTATAAACCAAAAGATATTGCAGAAACAGGAAATCAAATAACAGCATTTTTAGCAGCACAGGCTGTTACGATGGATGATATTGATCTTGTGATCACTGGTAAAAATGGAAATGCAAAGGATGATGTTGTTTATAATCATCTTGCTTTATCTGTTTTTAAAGCTGCAACATTAGCCAACTATAAACATCTTTGTGGAGAATACCCAACCTCAACAGCATTTGCCTTATGGCTTGCTGCCCAAATAATTAAAACGGGCACGATTCCTGCCGTTTTGAATATCGATAATCCGGGCAAGGTGATTAAAAAAATATTAATCCATAATCATTATCAGGATACACACCATACATTACTATTGCTTTCAGCATGTTAACGTTTAAAAATACCAATATCTTTTTCGCCCTCTTACTAATCGGTTTGATTGCTACTGATATTTTATACGACCTGCCTTATCCACTGATTATTTTTTCTGCCTTATTTTTAATTTATTCCCTTATTCTTTTTTATGGATGTTATTTTATAAGATCTAATTTCTTTATGAAAGTATTTTGTTCGGCAAAAACAGATAAAAAAGAAATTGCGATCAGCTTTGATGATGGGCCATCTGAAAATTATACGCCTCAAATATTGGAGACTTTAAAAGAGCACAATGTAAAAGCGAGCTTCTTTTGTATTGGTAAACACATCAATGCAAATGAAAAAATATTTAAACAGTTACATGCAGATGATCATATCATCGGCAACCATAGCTATTCACACCATTTTTTCTTTGACCTGTTTTCATCAAAAAAAATGTTGAAGGAATTAAAAATGATGAACAGCGATACAGAAAAATTGACTGGCCTAAAGCCTAAACTTTTCAGACCGCCATACGGAGTCATCAATCCTAATTTGCGAAAAGCGATATTAGACGGAGAATATACGCCTGTTGGATGGAGCGTGCGGTCCATGGATACGGTTATTAAAGATGAAAAAAAATTATTGAACAAGATCAAGAAGTCATTGAAGCCTGGTGCTGTTTTCCTTTTTCATGATACCAGCAAATCCACGCATGATATGCTGCCCCACTTTATAAAACATGTTAAAGAACTTGGTTACGAGATTGTACGATTGGATAAAATGTTAGCTTTGCAACCTTATGCGTAAAATAGTTTTAATCTTATTGGTGCTGTGTTCAGCAATCTCTTTAAAAGCTCAATACACGGGATATACATTGATGACGGACCTGTCAAAATTTAAACTTGAATTTGCTGCAGCTGCACAAAAAACAGGAAGTATCAAAAGTGATTTTGTACAGGAGAAGAACCTGAGCATGCTCTCAGAAAAGATAATTTCTAAAGGAAAATTTTGGTTTAAAAAAGAAAACCAGGTTCGTATGGAATATACTACACCTTTTGAATACCTTATGGTGATCAATAAAGACAAAGTTTTTATTAAAGATGGACAGAAACAAAATACCATCAATACAAAATCAAATAAACTTTTTCAGCAGATCAATAAAATTACCGTTGATTGTGTACAGGGAAATGTAATGGGCAATACTGATTTTAAAATAAGGGTATTTGAAAGTAAAGGAAGTTATCTTGTAGAAATGGCGCCAGTTGCAAAAGGACTCAAAGATTTTTTTACGACCATCAATGTCATCGTTGATAAAAAAGATTATGCCGTTACCAATATTGAAATGAATGAAAATTCCGGTGACAATACGATCATTCGTTTTACAAATAAAGAAATGAATACAAATATTCCCGATGCGCTCTTTGTTATTAAGTAGTTTACTGGTTGTTCTTTTTGGATGTTCTTCCGCATATAAAAACCTGCAAAAAACAACAGGCGATATTAATGCAATCAACAAATTCAAGCCTGCTATTTCTGTTGTTTTATACAAGGCCGAAATAAACGTGATTGGCAATTACCTGAGTGGTTTATTGCTTATTAAAAAGATGCCCGATAGCAGCACACGCATGTTATTCTCCAATGAAATGGGCTTTAAATTCTTTGATTTTGAATTTGCAAAAGACGGCAGTTTTAAAGTGTATTATATTTTGAAAAAGATGGATCGCAAAGCAGTAGTAAAAACACTTAGAAAAGATTTTGAATTGGTATTGATGCAAAACATGGATACATCAAATGCGTTTATACGCAAAGATGAAAACCAGTCACGCTATTATATTTTTCCACAATCAAAAGGATATAATTACTATATTACAGATAGTACCGGAAACGAATTGATAAGAATGGAAAGGGCTTCAAAAAGAAAACCTGTTGTAACGGTTATCACAAAAAATTATATTAACGGTTTGCCAGATACAATTGGAATTACACATCAAAAATTTGATTTTACCATTGGCTTAAAAAAGATAGAAAGATAATGTTACTTGGAAATTTTTTTAATATCAGTGAGAAAACAATAACGGGTAACCATGTCCTTGTTACCATTGACATCAATGCCCGCCATCATATTTTTGAAGGGCATTTTCCAGGGCAACCTGTCGTGCCCGGTGTGTGCATGATGCAAATAGTTAAAGAGTTAGTTGAAAACGTTATTGACAAGAAAACACAATTGAGTAAAGCCGATCATTTAAAATTCCTCGCCGTTATTAACCCTTTGGAGAATCCAACCATTCAGAGTGAATTTACTTACGATATGAAGGAGGATAATACGATTGCTGTTACTGGAAAATTATATAAAGAAGCAATGACTTTTTTAAAATTCAAAGGAAGTTTTGTTTCACAGGCTGAAGTAATTTCTCAATAGTAAAATGGTTAAGGGTGTGACCTTTTCGAAAAGGTTACACCCTTAACCATTTTATAGAGCATGTCGAAAGTGGGCGAATCAGCGTATCTAAATTTGTTTCATTTACAATTATTGTTGAAATGATATTATTCATTTTTTAATTGTTTATGCCAGCGATAGGAATAAATAAGTAAAATATTCCTTTAGTGGGTAAAGAAAACCTCAATGAAAAACCTGGCAATACGTAAAAGCAACTGGTATTAATATTGTACCTCTTTCACTAAACATAATTATCATGTTACAGGAAAATTTGAATGAGGAAATAAATCCAAGAAGTATAGAAGATGCAGGAACTTCTTCTGACAGTGTAAAACCAAAAGAGGAGGAACTGGACGATGAAGAAAGTTATGACATACTTCCATCCAATAGCGCTGGGCTTGAAGGTAACGACAGTCAACAGGTTATCGATGTGGATGAAGAAGAAGATGATGAGTAATTCAAGATCCCTTCTTCTAAATTAATGTGTGTTAGGAAGCGTTGTATGCATGTAAAATTTACTTTTGAAGCTAACAAAGACGGCTTCAAAATAATATATATTAGTATCCAACAATACTAACGGTTATTGTAATATCCAGATTCTTATTCGCAACAACTCTACAGTATCTGTCTGCTGCTTACATTTCAAGCATATAAAACTGAGAATAATTTTTTATTCAAGGAAATATCTATATGTTTGACTAATTGCATTTCGCCAAAACTGCCTGCTCATATGATAAAGAACTTTATCACTGCCTGTATTATTACGATGCTTTTTTCTTCAACAGCATCTGCACAGGATTCTACCAAACATGTTTCTCCTTTCACTTGGTCGGCTTATGTTGATGTTTATTGGGCATATTATACCGATTCGGTTGGAAGAAATAATTATCAGAAATTTCCATCTGTCTCCCCTCGAAGCAATCAATTCGGATTAAATGTGGCTATGCTCAGCCTGAAGTATGCAACAGATAAAGTGCGTGCAAATGCTACTGTGCATTACGGTGATATTCCTTTAAGTGCATGGTCATCAAAATATAATTTTATCCAGGAAGCAAATGCAGGAATATTGCTTTGTAAAAACCTTTGGCTGGACGGTGGATTTTTCCGTACGCATTTTGGAACAGAAGCGCTTTTTCCAAAAGAAAATTATACCAGTTCTATTTCAGTGCCTACTTTTTTTGAACCCTATTTCGAATCAGGATTCAGGTTGAATTACAATCCAACAAAAAAATTATCCTTCTTTGTTTATGCCCTCAATGGTTATGGTGTGTATGAAGACAATAACAATAAAAAATCTGCGGGCTTATTGGTTACCTATATCTTCAATGATAAAGTCAATATTGGTTACAGCGGTTATTATGGAGATGATTCA
The DNA here is from genome assembly GCA_039934735.1 of Ferruginibacter sp. Taxonomy (GTDB): domain Bacteria; phylum Bacteroidota; class Bacteroidia; order Chitinophagales; family Chitinophagaceae; genus Ferruginibacter. Next base: position 45,983 of record JBDTLP010000003.1, read on the forward strand.
CAACAAGGCAGGCATTTGCGTTTAGCACACAATGCATTTCTAAACTTTAAAGGAAAAAAATTAAAACTAACTGTTGGCGGCGACTTCATAACGCAGCAGCATAGCGGCATTTCGAATCCTAAGAAAAGTGCTGCAATAGAAAGTGGTGTTTTAATACTTAGTTACGATGCTACTAAAAAAGTAAGGCTCTATACGAGGGGTGAGATCTACAACGATCCCAAAGGTATTTTATCCGGTGTTTTTATTGATGCAAATAACAACCCTACAGGATTAAAAATATGGGGAGCAACTGCCGGTATTGAATTTAAGCCAGTAGAAAATGCATACATACGCATTGAAGGAAGATACCTGTCGGCAAATGCTGACCAGGAAATTTTTCGCTGGAACACAGAGAGTACAAACCAACGTTGGGAAACAATGATACATCTTGGCGTATCATTTTAAAATAAGATCAACAACATTTAATATTTACTTAATAAAAAAAGGAGGAACAAATGAATTTCGATAGTGGAATTACCGGCTTTATGCTACTGGCAACATCTCTTGTTATGCTCATGACACCAGGGCTCGCTTTTTTCTATGGCGGATTGGCAAACAAAAGAAATATCCTCGGCATCATGATACAAAGTTTTGTGTCGATGGGCATCACTACTATTCTTTGGTTTTTCTTTGGTTATTCATTATGCTTCAGTGGCGGAGCAGGTGGCGTAATAGGTAATTTCGATAAAGCACTTATGCATGGTGTTAGTCTCAACACAGCTTTTTCAGGAAATCCTAAACTACCCGAATTTGTTTTCATGGCCTACCAGATGATGTTTGCCATTATTACACCTGCGCTTATTACAGGTGCATTCATTGGTCGTGTTACATTCAAAGCGTATTTGATCTTCCTGGTACTTTGGCAGCTATTCGTGTATTATCCTTTTGTTCATATGGTATGGGGAGGTGGATTGCTGGCACAATGGGGCGTACTTGATTTCGCTGGTGGAATTGTTGTACATGCTACTGCAGGATTTGCAGCGCTTGCTTCAGTTATTTATTTGGGGAAAAGAAAAAATACAGAAAACAAACCAAACAGTATTCCGCTCATTGCTTTGGGAACAGGCTTGCTTTGGTTTGGCTGGTATGGATTTAATGCAGGTAGCGCACTTGATGTAAATGCAGTTACCGGCCTTGCATTTTTAAATACCGATATAGCAGCATCATTTGCAGCTGTTACCTGGATGATAATAGAATGGACCCGTGGCGCCAAACAACCAAAATTTGTTGGGCTGTTAACTGGTGCCGTTGCAGGCTTAGCAACGATCACTCCTGCTGCAGGTTATGTTTCTCTTCCAGTTGCTGCCTTCATTGGTGTTTTATCCGGGCTCGTTTGTTATGTAGCCGTTGACTTTAAAAATAAAAGAGGTTGGGATGATGCCCTTGATGTATGGGGTGTTCATGGAATGGGTGGTGTGCTTGGAACAATTTGTCTCGGAATTTTTGGTTCCAAATTTATTAACCCTGCCGGAGCTGATGGAATCTTACATGGGGGAAGCAGCTTTTTCTGGAAACAAGTGGCAGCCACACTTGGTGCAGCAGCCTATGCTTTTATTTTTACTTATGTGATGTTGATTGTCATCAATCTTGTATCGAAAGTACGCGTAGCAGAACATGTAGAAGACAGCGGACTTGATTCCGGTATTCATGGAGAAGCAGCTTACGATGAAGGTGTGCTTTAGAAGAAATAAAATTTATATTTAAGATCCGAAGTTGATAGCTTCGGTTCTTTTAGAATCGGGCTGAATTTTTTACCGCAAAGGCACGAAGACGCTATTAATATAAAAATTCTTTGTGTCTTCGTGCATTTGCGGTCAGAGCATGGTTCGGGGTATGGTTTATGCTACAATAATGAAACATAAAATTTGATTTATAAATTTCAATCATCATGAAAAAAATACTTATTGCAATAGATTATAATCCTTCTGCACAAAAAGTTGCAGAAACCGGTTATGCACTTGCAAAAGCCATGCAGGCAGAATTGTCAATTGTACATGTAATCACGGAACCAGCTTACTATGCGATGGATTATTCCCCGATCATGGGATACCAGGGCGGTTATACAACAGGCACGATCGAAGTCTTGGAGGATATAAAAAAAGAAGCTCAAAATTTTTTAGCTGCAACCGTTTTACACCTTGGTGATGATAATATTACTACTATGGTGTTGGATGGCGAAACAACAGATGCCATATTAAAATATAGTATCGAATGGAATGCAGATCTGATCGTTCTCGGTTCACACAGTCACCATGGCTTTGAAAAATTGTTTAGCACAGATACTGCTACACATGTTTTAAAACATTCAAAAGTACCTGTGCTAGCTGTGCCAACGGACGAAAAATAAGCAGGCATAAATTTTAGAAATGTAACCAGGAAACTCTTTATATTTTTTCTACGTTTCAAATAAATAAGAATTATTTATTTGAAATGCAGCAATGAAAAATTTTACATTTCTACTGCTACTTTTATTAATTGGATTTCATACAAAAGTGACCACATTTGTTGCAACTGGTTCCAATTTTTAATTTTCCCCTGCTACACAAATGATATTGGTAGAGTAAGAAAAACTTAAATAGGGAAACTTTTTTTACAAAAATCTAAGTCGGAAACACACAAATATTCAGTTTATAATCAACTTGTGAATAAAGGAATTCTTCTTAATCTTTCATTCCTAAAATCCTGGTCTCTATTGACGTATCAACACCACATTCCCTTTCAATACTTTTAGATTACCTAATCGATCGGTTCCTTTTAAAGACCAGACATAATTGCCCATATTTTGTCGTATGCCTTTATAAGTGCCATCCCATCCTTTTCCAATATCATGCGTTTCATATACCAGTTCCCCATAACGATTATATACTCTGAAATATTCTAGGCTCGCTATACCAATTGGCGTTGGTTTAAAAATATCATTCAGGCCATCACTATTAGGAGTAAACGCAGATGGAACATAAAAAGTAGGCCCCCTTAAAACCCTGATCTTTACCGTGTCAAGATCAAAGCAACCAAGATCATCCGAAACCATCAGGATAAATGTTGTGTTTTCAGATAATGTCGCTGATGGATTTGCTATAAAAGCATTGTTAAGTACGCCAGAAGGCGACCACTGATAATTTCCCCCACCACTTCCTGATAACTGGTACGGAATATTGTATTCCGCATCGCCATCATTTCCTGCGTTTGCAACTACTGGTGGGTTTATACCGAGATTTACAAGGGCAGTATCTAAACAGCCGAAATTATTTTGTACAAGCAACTGGTAGGTTCCTGCAAGAGTAACATTGGATGAATCTGCTACTGGTTGTTGATCATAACTCCAGTTTGCGTTAAGGCCTACGGTATTATATAATGTCGAGATATTCGCTGATTGGCCAAAACATATTTTAAATGGTTTGTCCGGACCAAGATCAGGTTTGCTATTAACCGTTACAGTTATCAATGCCCTTGGCCCTTCACAAAGACCATCAACCTGGCTTACATAATAATTTGTAGTACCAGCATTTGCAGAAGATGGAAAGGGAGTATTTGGAGAACCTGTTCCTCCAGAAGAAGAAGTGTACCATAACAAGTGGCCCCCGTTTGTTGTAATAGAAGCTTCAAGTGCTGTTGTAATTTCCTGCTGGCAATAAACAACAGGAGAAGTAATCGTTGGAGCAGCTGGTGTAGGATTGATTGAAAGATTTAATGTGGCGATAGAATCACATCCCGCCGAACTAACGAGTGTAACAACATGAACACCCGCAGTTGAATAAGGCTGGCCATTCCATGTAAAAGGTAACTGCCCGGAACAGGTAATTGCATTGGTTGTACTTGTTGGAAGAGGATTTATGGTAAGTTGTAATGTGGCAACAGAGTCGCATCCCGCTGAATTAATAATTGTAACAACGTGGTTACCGCTGGTTATAAAATTTTCTCCGTTCCAGGAATAAGGTAGTTGATTTTCACAAGTGCTTACAAGCGTAGTGCTCATTGTTTGCAGGTTGATCGTAAGATTTAAATTTGCAACTGAATCACATCCTTCAGAACTGGTAAGTGTAACAACATGTGTACCCGCAGTTGTGTATGCCTGTCCGTTCCAGTTGTATGGCAACTGGTTACTACAAATTGTAACAGGAGTAGTGCTTGCTGCAACAGGATTTATTGTAAGGTAAAGTGTAGCAACAGAATCACATCCACTTGTGCCGGTTAGCGTTATAGAATAAATTCCTGAGATTGAATAATTATTACCATTCCAATTATACGGAAGTTGATTGTCACAAGTACTGATAATAGTGGTACTCGTAACAATGGGATTAGCAAAAAGATGAAGTGTTGCAATCGAATCACAACCTGTGCTGCCTGTCAATGTGATTGAATAGGTTCCGGCTACAGGATAATTATTTCCATTCCAGTTATAGGGTAGTTGTGTTGTGCAGATCGTTATATCGGTACTGCTTGTTACAACAGGGTTTGTGTTAAGATTTAATGTTGCAATGGAATCGCATCCTGAACTATTGGTTAATGTTACGGAATAAACTCCTGCTACAGGATAACTATTCCCATTCCATACAAATGGTAATTCAGTATCGCAAATAAAAACATCCATATTGCTTGTAGTTGTTGCATTCACAGTAAAGGCCAAAGTCGCAATAGAATCGCAGCCGCCACTGCTTGTAAACGTTAGTGAATAATTTCCACTGGTGGAATAGCTATTTCCGCTCCAGCTATAAGGTAATTCGTTATCACAAATTGTAGCTGTTGTAATACTTGTTATCGCAGGTAATACAGTAAGATTTAATGTTGCAAGTGAATCACAAATACTGGAACCGGTTAATAACACAGAGTATGTTCCCCCGAAAGGGAATGTATTTCCATTCCAGGTATAAGGCAATTCACTATTACAGATAATAATATTTGTAGTACTGGTTACATAAGGTACGATGGTGAGACTTAGTATCGGTACAGAATCACAACCAGCAGGATTTGATAAAGTAACAGAATATGTTCCACCTGCAGCATAACTGTTGCCATTCCAAATGTATGGCAGCAGTGCAGGACAAATATTCACATTCGTTGTCGATGTGAGAATATCTCTTACATGAAGATTCAATATTGCAACTGAATCGCAATTGCCACTACTTGTAAGCGTTACCGGGTACACACCTCCAACCGGGTAACTATTTCCGTTCCAGCTATAAGGCAATTGGTTGTTACAAATGGTCATATCTGTATTGCTGGTAACGGTTGAATTAACCACAAGATTTAACGTAGCAACAGAATCACAGCCCCCGGATGTAATGAGCGTGGCAGTATAAGTACCCGTAGCATTATAGTTAACCCCATTCCAGTTATAAGGTAATTGATTGGTACAGGTATTTATATTTGTGGTGCTTGTTATTACATCATTGATTACAAGATTTAAAGTTACTACCGAATCACAACCGGCACTACTGGTAAGATTAATAGAATAAATTCCCGGTGATGAATAACTATTTCCATTCCAGCTATAAGGTAATTGATTGCTGCAAATAGTGATATCTGCAGTGCTGGTTAAAAAAGGAAGCACTATAAAATGCAGTGTTGCTACTGAATCACATCCGCCACTACTTGTCAACGTTATAAAGTAAGTTCCATTGGTAGAATAATTATTCCCATTCCAGCTATAGGGTAACTGCGAATTGCACACGTTAACATCAGTTGTGCTGGCCATCACCTGGTTAACAGAAAGATTTAATGTTGCAATAGAATCGCATCCGTTCGCACTGGTAAGTGTTACAGGATATATTCCACTTTCTGTAAAACTATTTCCATTCCAGTTAAAAGGAACAAGATTACTGCATATTGTGCTATCTGTTGTACTTGTTGAATATGGCGCTACAGTCAGATCAAGGTTAGCTAATGAATCACATCCGAAAGTACTGGTGAGCATTACACCATAAAATCCTGAAACAGTGTAATCATTTCCATTCCAGTTATAAGGCAAATGATTGGTACATACTGTTGCGAAGCTTATACTCGGAACCGATAGCTGCACAGTTAATACAAGGGTATCCAGCAAATGGCAGTCGTCGATAACTACAGGAGGCATTGATTGATACGTTCCGCCTGCTGCATAAACCGTACCGTGCCAGTTATAAGGCAGATCACTTGCGCATACTGATACGCTATCCGTTTTAACCTGTACGGGTGAAACAATTAGATGTAAAGTAGCAATTGAATCACAACCACTGCTGGTAACAAATGTAGCTGTGTAAAACCCCGTTGCAACATAGTCTACCCCATTCCAGTTATAGGGTAAATCTGCAGTACATATAGATCGGATTGTTGTACTGGTTACAAAAAGCCCCGAGGTTAAATGAAGCGTTGCAATTGAATCACATCCGCTGCCGGAAGTGAGCATGATTGAATAATTTCCACCTGCAGCATAACTGTTACCGTTCCAAACATAAGGTAATTGCCCATCACATAAACTAACATTGGTTGTGCTTGCTAAAGTAGGCAATACAGTTAAATGGAGGGTTGCAACAGAATCACATCCCGATGTTGCTGTTAGCGTAACATCATAATTCCCTGCAGCCGCAAAATTATTATTGTTCCAGCTATAAGGTAGTTGATTGTCACAAATCGTAATAAATGTATTGCTTGTAACAGCAGGATTTGTTGCCAGGTTTAAAGAAGCCACAGAGTCACAACCGTTGCTATTAAGTAATGTTACCGAATAAGGTCCTGCTGCAGGATACGTATTGCCATTCCAATGATAAGGCAACTCACTGTTACAAATGGTTATAGCTGTTGTACTGGCAGTAACAGGATTTACAAGTAAGTGCAGTGTTGCAATAGAATCACAATTCGCAGCGCTGGTTAATGTTTCCGAATAAGTTCCGGCAGCCGGGTAATTATTTCCATTCCAGTTGTAAGGCAATTCGCTGCTGCAGATGGTGCTGTTGGTAGAGCTTGTTACAACATGATTAACCGTTAAGCTAAGAATCGGAACGGAATCACATCCGCTACTACTGGTTAGCGTTACTGAATAAGTTCCATTGGATGAATAACTGTTTCCGTTCCAGTGATAAGGTAATTGGTTATCACATACGATTGCATTTGTAATGCTTATTCCAACATTGATGACCGATAAGTTAAGGATTGCAGTCGAGTCAGCTCCATTGCTTCCTGTAAGCGTCGCAGAATATGTACCAGCCGTAAGGCAGGTAATGCTGTTCCAGTGATAAGGCAATTGATTGTTGCAAATCGTGATATTGGTGATACTTGTCCCTGTTGGGCCGCCTTTTTTACCAGGATGTGAAAAAGCATGAAGGAATGATACCATCAATGATAGTATTCCAAGCGAAATTCTTAGAATATATTTTTGGTTCTTCATGGCCTTTGAATGCTGCTGATTTTACTGAAACCCAATTCAGTAGTGCAAAGGGTTATAGAAAGGGACTGCAAAAATACCGAAAAAAAACTAAAGCTGAACGGCTGAAGCCCGCTTCTGGTACTGATTTTATGTAGTTCTGTTGCTACAAGATAATATTATTTTTTGGGGAATTATGTATTGATTTTAAAGTCCTGCATTTCAAATTATCGCCGGTTGGTAGAATACCACAACTGTTCAGAAGTTTTTTTATCTACCCCAATGATTGGAACGCGATAATACGGACTGGGCAGATATTCACGGATTTATGCTGCTACGCAGCATAACGCAAACAATACACAAATAGCATCTGTAATTTTTTGGAACAAAAAATAAATCCGTGATCATCCGCCCAGTCCGTATCATTCCCGAAAAAAATCGGGACAGGCCGTCTTCCAATCCTACGACGCAATAAAGAGCAATATTTTAAAAAAGGCTTTAAAATCTTCCGAACACTTATAGTGGGACACCAACCGCCGATAATTTCCGTGGGCAGTGTCCCCACCGCCCACTATCGGTTCTATAATCCAAATACAAGGTACCGGTAACTATTAATTAACTTCTGAAATTAAATAGAAAGCTGTACGTTAGTCGTAACAAAAATAAATTTTTTTACGAATGCTTGCCTTTAAACTTCCTGGAAAAAATATAAGTAAGTATTTTTTAAATCAATAAAATTAAGCTGTAAGAACAACAAAGAATTTTTCCAGAAGTACTGGAAAGACGAAGAGGGCCCAACACTCATTGCTTTAAAAGCATTAATATCTACTGAAAAGCTAGACTACAAAACCTGCAGCGGGAAACCGTTCTGCAAAAGAACTTGTAGATCATTTTGTATCGCATGTAGAAGATCTTGTTGTAGCTGTAGAAACGGGTGTTCTTAATCATCGTGTTACAGCAAATAATACAGCTGTAAACGATGCGATTGATGTTTATGAAAAAGGAAGAGAAAAATAGATGGAGCTACTTAATTCAATAGATGATAAAACATGGGAAGAAAAAAATATTCCTATGCTTGTTTTGGAAATTATAGCCAGCCAACATCTTCGCTAATCTATTTTTTATTTTCCCTCTTACCGAAATTGTTAAGAATGAAATTTGCGTAATGTCTGCCCAATTTGGGGAATTATTACCAACACTCGTTACACAGTCTTCAATTTTATTTCTATCTTTTCTTTTTTCAAAAGAGAATACAAGTGCAAAGATCACTACCAGAAGATTTAAAATACAAATGAGTAATAGCTGGCTGCATTTTAGCAACTGTATAGAAACGTTGCTATAGTATGAATTCACTGAAACAGGTAAAAAGCTTTTTGTTGACATTTATTTTTTTGTTCTTATGTACCATTGTTGCGACTGCGCAAACAAAGAAGAACAAAACGGTAAAGCCATATAATGACAGTACTTATTATGTATATTTTCCCCGTAGCATAACTGGCAGAATTTTCTTTTCACAAAAATATCTCGATTTTAATTCTATTGTAAAAAATGAAAAAGATATTCATTACAAACCAAATACGTCTTCTAATTTGGGAATAGGTTTTACCTGGCATAATTTATCTGCAAATTTCGCTTATGGTTTCGGAATAGGTAAACATAAAAATGCAAGTAAAGGCAAAACAAAATATTTAGATCTTCAACTTCATTACTTTGAACCGAAATGGGCCAATGATCTTTATGCCCAGGTTTATAAAGGCTTTTATCTTTCACCGAAAGGTTTTGTTGCTCCCGCAGGTAAAGATTATTATTATCGCCCCGATATGAAAGTTAGTTTATTTGGAGCTTCACGATATCGTGTTTTTAATTCCCGTCGTTTTTCATACCGGGCAGCGTTCATTCAAAATGAGTGGCAGAAAAAATCTGCAGGAAGTTTTTTACTGGGAGCGGAAGCTTATTATGGAGTAATGAAAGCAGATAGTAATTTATTCCCAAAGGCTACAAATGGAATGGGTGCGCAGGCATCCATCAGTAAAATTAATTACTTAAGTATTGGTCCAGGTGCCGGTTATGCCTACACGCTGGTGATGTTTCAACACCTGTTTATAACTGCATCGCTGACAGCTAATCTTAACTTCAGTTATACAACTGAATACTCGGGAGATAATAAAACCAATCGTATTTCTGTGAATCCGTTAACCTGTTTTCGGGTTGCTGCAGGTTACAATAGCAGGAGATGGAATGTAAGTGCTTATTGGATCGATGCCAATTTACCTTTTAATGGGAAGGCACCGGAAAACAGGTATGTTTTAAATACAGGCAATTACCGTTTTGTACTGGCAAGGCGTTTTCTCCCAGGAAAAAAACTAAAAAAACACCTGCGGAAAATGGAGACGGAAATGAAAAAAGCCAGTATTTAAAAAACTTGTAAAATTACTGCCGCATTCACTTGGTATTTACTATTACTTTATTTTTACGCTTATTTAAAAAATATGCGAATCCTGAATTATTTCAACTACTTTTTTGTGTGGATTGAATTACAGGAAGCAGGTACTGGTAAATGTTATGAAAAAATCATTGATCGTTATTATCATTTTATTTTTTAGTGTTCCATCCTTTTGCCAGGACTGGACAGATGAGCAATTGGGACAAGCTGATACCGGAAGAGACATCGATCAGCTTTCAGAGATTGAAAAGGATGCCATTATGTTTATCAACCTGGCAAGATTGTTTCCCATAGAATTTGTGAAAATAGAACTGGAATCTTATACGGGTCCGGAGGGGAATGAAAATTCTTTAAACAATTCAACATATAAAAAATCGTTGGTAACCCTTTTAAATAATAGCAAGCCGGTTGGCCCTTTGTCTTTTGACAACAGTTTATATCAAAACGCAAAATGTTTTGCAAAGGAGTCAGGAATTAAAGGCACGGTTGGGCATAAACGCAAAAATTGTCCTGCTAATTATTCGGCTGAATGCTGTTCTTATGGAATGGATAATGGGGAAGATATTGCGATGCAATGGCTTATTGATGATAAGGTTCAAACACTTGGGCACCGGAGAAATTGTCTCAATAAAGCCTATTCGAAAATAGGCATCAGTACTTATAGCCATAAAAAATATGGAACCTGCGCAGTAGCGGATATGAGTTGGTAAGAATAGTAATTAAAAAACAGTGATGTATTTTTAGTCTATGAAACATCTTCTTTTATTACATGGCGCAATCGGCGCAAAAGACCAATTGGATGAATTAGCCAATAGCCTGCGATCAAAATATCATGTTCATACGATTGACTTTAATGGCCATGGAGGATCACCTGCCACCGACGAATCTTTCTCTATTGAGAGTTTTGCACATGATGTGATTAAATATCTTCAGGAAAATAAAATCAATCAAGTGGCTATTTTTGGATATAGTATGGGTGGGTATGTGGCATTTTAGCTGGCAAGATATTATCCAAAAATAGTGAGCAGGATTATTACGCTGGCGACAAAATTTCATTGGGATGAAGCCATCGCAATAAAAGAAATAAGGATGCTGGATGCAGCTACTATAGAAGAAAAAATACCAGCTTTTGCAGTGCAACTACAAAGGCGCCATGGGGTAAACTGGAAAGCCTTACTTGAAAAAACAAAACAGTTTTTATTGCAACCCGGCAACAACAATATTTTGCACATTGCAGACTACGCCTGCATTTCAACGCCTTGCTTATTGTTATTGGGCGATAAAGATAAAATGGTTACCATAGCAGAAACCTTCGCTGTGTATGAGGCATAGCCCAATGGAAAATACATGTTGTTACCCAATACAAGCCATCCTGTCGAACAGGTTAAAGTAGTGCTGATAACTGATATTATAGAGGAATTTATTCAGTAATAGCAGATTTGTAATTTCATTAAAAAAGAAGGAGTTTAGAGTATAGCAGAGCTATGGATACTCTTTAAGAAAGCCATTTCCCCTAAGGGAAATGCTGATTTCCTATGGAGCATTTTTTTAAAAAAAAGAAATCAGCATTTTTTATATAGATAAATAGTATAAATTAGCATGATAATATTTACTACTCATTAATTTTCTAAAACAAAAAAAATGGCAACAAAAAAGAAAGCAGCAGCTAAGAAAGCAGCTCCAAAAAAAGCAGCAGCTAAGAAAGCGGCTCCAAAAAAAGCAGTAGCAAAAAAAGCAGCACCAAAAAAAGCAGCAAAAAAACCAGCAGCAAAAAAAGCACCACGTAAAGCAAATGCAGCATTCATGAAAGCGCTTACACCAAGTGCTGACCTGGGAGCAGTAATCGGTACTAAACCATTGCCTCGTACAGAAGCAGTGAAAAAAATCTGGGTGTATATCAAAGCAAACAAATTACAGGATGCAAAAAACAGGCGCATGATCAATGCAGATGCAAAACTGAAAGTTGTTTTCGGTGGCAAAGCACAGGTATCAATGTTCGACATGGCAAAGCACATGTCCAAACACCTGAAGTAAGCAAAAACTTATTTTAAAATGAAAGGCACCAACTGGTGCCTTTTTTATTTACTGCATGTAGCCATTGTAGTTATTTATTGTTTCAAGAGTTTTAGAAGTTCAACAACCTTAGAAACCTTTGAAACTTTCGAAACATTTATCTTTGAACATATAAACAATATCATGGCACTAGCTACTAATCCTAAACAATTATCTGGAATTCCTGTTATAGATTATAAACACATAAGACCATTTCTAAAAACAGGTGATATCATTTTTTGTAGTGGCGATTATTTTTTTAGTAAAATAATACAGTCCCTTACAAAAAGCACCTGGAGCCATTGTGGAATTATTTATAAGGATCATGATCTTGACAGGGTATTGATTCTTGAGAGTGAAACAATGGTTGGTGTTCGGCTCATACCAGTAAGTAAATACCTGGAAGATTATAAGGAAACACATCGTTCATACAAAGGCAAAATAATTGTTGCAACTTTAGAAAATCCGGCAACGCCACCAGATCTTAAAAAAGGAATCAGCTTCGGTCTTGACCAATTGGCACAGCCATATGATAATTGGGAAATTTTCAGAATCTTGCTGCGTATATTATTTAAGAAAGGAAAAAGAGAACGCAACAGGAATTTTATTTGTTCGGAGCTGGTACGTGACATATATACAAGATCAGGTGTGAAAATACAACTTCACGATAGCTACATAAGTCCTGATGATATTTGGAAACTACCGGATGTGAAATTAAAATACAGAATACTTTAAAAAATCTCTGATGTAAGATGTATGATTTCTTTATAACTTTTTACATTACACATTTTAAAAGTCGGCGGTGGGAAACCGGCAACGGCGATCCGCCTGTTCCGTGTCATCCGCGTTCCAATCCCGGCGTAGATCTTTTGTAAAAAACTTCCGAACACTTATCCTGTCCACACCAACCACGAAATGGAGGATATACTTTTTATCGATGTCTATAATTTAAATCTTAGATATTACATCTTAATTCGCAAATGTTTTACATAACTAATAAATTAAAATTATGAAAATCGGAATCCTTGGTTCAGCAGCAGTTGGACAAACATTGGCCAAAGCATTCAAAGCAGAAGGCTATGATACAATGATTGGAACGAGAGATGTATCCAAAGAAGCGCTTGTAACTTTTAGTAAAGCAAACAGCATCGCCCTGGGAACATTTGAAGACACTGCCCATTTTGGAGAACTGCTTGTTATTTGTACAAAAGGCAGTGCAGCAAAACTTGCACTCAATATGGCCAAAGTAGAAAACCTTGCATCAAAAATTATTATTGATACAACCAATCCGATTGCTGCAACAGCACCAGAGAATGGCGTTCTTCATTTTACAACATCACTCGATCATTCACTGATGGAAGAACTGCAACAGGAATTTCCCAATGCAAAATTTGTAAAAGCATTTAATAGCGTAGGTAACGGTGCTATGTACAAGCCGGATTATGGAGGCATCAAACCTTCTATGTTCATTTGTGGAAATGATGAAGCAGCAAGGCAAAGCGTTGCTACTATTTTAGATGCCTTTGGTTGGGAAACAGAAGATATGGGTACTGCTACTGCTGCACGTGCCATTGAACCACTCTGTATGTTATGGTGCATCCCGGGATTTTTAAGAAATCAATGGACGCATGCGTTTAAGTTACTGAAGTAAGGTTTCACAGGTTTCAATCGTTTAAGGTTTTATCAACCTTAAACGATTGAAACCTTAAACCATCAAAACCGCAATGCCCGCAGCAAGCTTTGCGTTGTTAAGTACAAGCGCAATATTCGCTTCAAGACTTTCTCCTTTTGTATGTTCTGCAATATGCTTTAATAAAAATGGTGTTATTTCTTTTCCTTTTACTTTTAGCTTGTCTGCATCAGCAAGTGCCAGCTTTATATGTTGTTCAATAACGTCCGGGGATACCTGCTCATTACGGGGGACAGGATTAGCTATCAGCACCGCACCTTTTAATCCTATGCTCCATTTTATTTTAAGAAGATCGGCAATTTCATTTGCACTGTCCAAACGCAGGGGCGAAGTAAAATCACTTTTATCAGAATAGAAACTTGGAAACTCATCCTGGCCAAATGTTACAACAGGAATACCTTTGGTTTCAAGGTATTCTAATGTTAAACCAATATCGAGTATCGATTTTACACCTGCAGAAATAACGGCAACATTGGTATGCGACATTTCAGTAAGATCAGCAGAAATATCCATTGTTTCAGCAGCGCCGCAATGTACACCACCAATACCGCCTGTTGCAAAGATACTTATCCCGGCCATGGAGGCAATGCGCATGGTAGCTGCAACTGTTGTAGCACCCGGTAATTTTTTGCTTAGCACAAAGGGCATATCACGAATACTTACTTTCCATACATTTTTTTCTTTACCAAAAAAATCCAGTTCAGCAGTATCCAATCCAACCAGGCATTTTCCATTCCTGATTGCAATGGTGGCTGGTATAGCACCTTGTTCACGTACGACCGCTTCAACTTTTAAAGCCGTCTCTAAATTTTTTGGCCAGGGCATGCCATGCGAAATGATCGTTGACTCCAGCGCTACTACCGGCTGATTATTCTGTAGTGCATTCAATACTTCAGGATTTATCTGCAAAAACTCATTGTTCATCTGGATAATATGTTTTTATTGAATCAAATAATTTCTTTTGATTGATACTGGTATCAACGGCGCCTTCAATTTTAATAATGGCTGCTGCCATACTATGAGCTGCCAACAGGCATATCTTTTCTGTTTTATCAAGACAATATGCAGCTATCCAGGCTGCCAGTGCAGCATCACCAGCGCCTGTAATATCTTTAACAGTAGTTGCTGGTGACGGCAACGAATACCTGCTACCTAAAGATATAATTTCTGAACCTTTCACTCCTTTTCTCAACCAGGTATATTTTACGCCTCTCTTCATTAATTCCTGCAATATGGTTTCAGCCTCTCTTTCCTGCAAACTGAGTGAAGGCAATTCATCTTCATTCGGCGTTAGCATAAACAATCCATCCAATACAATGGCTGATAACTTTCTTGCCTTTGCCACAGATACCGGTTCAATGAACAAAAGGATATTTTTTTGCCTGCAATACCGGATGAGCCATTCCAATACGTTTGCATCAAGATTGGTATCTGCTACAATAATAGTTGCAGCAGAAAGAAGGGCATCTTTCTCCTGGAGGATTGGAATGGTTAAAAATGATTCGCTCGGGTTTACGCATGCCGCAGCATATAGTGACCCATCCGGACCCAGTATAGCCGCATATTTTCCTGTACTGCAGTTAGCCGTAACTGTGGCATTCATATCAATACCTGCATTTTCGCAATCTTCTTTGAGCCATGCACCATCAGTATCATTACCAACTACGGTTATAAATTGCACTGGTATATCAAGCAATGCCAGGTGATGAGCAATGTTTCGCATTACACCTCCGGCAGTTCTTTTTATAACGGCGGGATTGGAAGTGGCTGATACAACAGGTTCTTTACAATAAAATAATTCATCAACCAGCATAGCGCCAATGCAAACGACCTGATGTTTCATTGGGTAAATCTAAGGAATTTGTTTTACCTGCCCCAGGGATAGGAATGCGTATGACGAGGAGTGAGCGGATGAAACGTCGAAGGATATAATTTAGTTTTGCTAGCTTTTTTAATAGCCCACCACGTTATTGGTATTGAATTTTATCTTGTGGTTTTTACCGCTCATTACCTTCGCCGGCGTTAGCTCGTTTTCTCAATTTTATATTTAGCATTTCAACCAGCAGTGAAAAAAACAGGCAGGAATAAATAATGCTCTTGCTAATTTCCTGGTGCAGTCCACCAGCAATCAAAACTACGCCGATAACTACCAGGAATGACAAGGCAAGCATCTGAAGTGTTGGATGCGTATTGATAATCCTTGTTACGGGGCCTGCAAAAAGCATCATAATACCGATAGACACTATAACAGCAATGATCATGATGATAACATTTTCTACCAGCCCTATCGCTGTAAGAATGGAGTCGAATGAAAAAACAGCATCTACCAGTACAATTTGAAGAATCACCGTGCCAAAGCCAATTGGTATGCTCCCTTTTTTTAATTTCTGATTGACATTGTTTTGAAATTTATGATGAATTTCCAAAGTGCTTTTTACAATAAGAAAAAAACCGCCTGCAATCAGGATAAGATCCTTAAAGCTTAATGGAATGCGCTTATCTGCAAGCGATTCAAAAGCTGGAATTGTAAAAACTGGGTCTTTTAATCCGATGATCCAATTGATACAAAGCAGTAATCCAATACGAAAAAGCATTGCTAATGTTAACCCGATATTGCGGGCCCGGCGTTGCTGCTCTTTTGGCAATTTACCGGCAACAATGGAGATGAAAATAATATTATCAATTCCCAATACAATTTCAAGAAAGGTAAGTGTAAGCAGGCTAATCCAGGTTTCCGGGTTTGCGAAATCTGGTGAAATAAAATCCATTAAAGCTATATTAATTATTTAAAAATTACCGGACGGGGTAATTACTTCTTTTTTCTTACCGGTTACCAATTTAATTAAAACCGGAGCCGTAGTCACCAGTACAATGCCAAGAATTATTTTTTCAAGATTGGATTGCACCCATTCGCTTTCACCCAATAAAAATCCTGCAGTTACTATAGTTCCTGCCCATAAAAAACTTCCTGCTACATTGTAAACTGCGAATTTTATTTTATCCATTTTTACGATGCCTGCTACTATTGGAGCAAACGTTCGTACTATTGGAAGAAACCTGGCAATTACAATGGCACCGCCACCTTTTTTATCATAAAATTCTTTGGCCTGAATAAGATATTTTTTCTTGAAGAGCCAGTTGTCCTTACGTTGAAAAAGAAGGCCATCGGATTTTCTTCCAAACCAATAGCCAAGGAAATTACCAAGACCACCTGCTACAGTAATTAATAACACCCAATATAAAAGGTTCAATAAGGGAACATTGAGAGGAGCCAATGTATTTGCAATTACCATTCCTGCTATGAACAACAGAGAATCGCCCGGAAGGAAAAAGCCGAAAAAAAAGCCTATTTCTATAAAAACAATCATTACTACGATATACAATCCACCATGTTGCATGATCCATTCAGGATTGGTAAGATTAGAAAAAAAATCTATAAAAGGTTGCATATAAATGATAATTATAAAGAGTGATTAATTGAATGAAAAAGATAAATGTAAAACCGTAAAATCTTTTTACTGGCTAAAGATTGGTATTACAAAAGAGGTTCCCTTTATTGTATAAAATCCTGTTCCCTTTTATTAGCAAATTAGGGTTATCAATAAAGAAAGGAGGCTAAAAAATTAAAACAACTTGTACAGAGAGAGAAAAGCATAATATGCAGGCCTTACCAGAAAAAAAGGAGAAGTAAAAGAATGATTCGAAGCCCTATCATGGATGTAGGTGTTAAGCGAAGCTGTATAATGGGCTGTAGTGTTTGAAAGCTGAACAACGCTTTGCTTACTCCGTACAGAAATATGATATTCCTGCTGTTCCACAGAAAATTCAGAACGGCTGTTATCTTCCGGATTTTCTATATTGTAATGCTGCGAAAGAAATCCTGATGCTTTAGCATACCTGATGTTTTCTGCACAAGCATTGACAAATGGAGCTGCCGTAAGAAAACAATTTAAAAAAATAAAGATGAACACAGCAATCCGCTTATAATCGAATGGAATATGTTTCTTCAGTGACATTTTTTATTTGTAAATAATTTGTTTGCAAAAATACCGGGAAAGCACGGAGTTAAATGTTATTATTTCGGTAATAAAAACTATATATTGATAACTGATCTTACCAACATAATGTAATGCTTTTGTCCCCCAAAAATTACTCAGGCATTAACAAAAAATCTATTAATTGCATGTGCCTGTAAAGCCTTAAGTTTTATGATGGTTTCACACAAACGCGTATTAATTATTTTTTTGAATCTTCATAAATAATTACTGCTCATTAACGAATTATTCTTTCAGAATTTTAATAAAAAAGTTTCTCTTTCCGAAGAGGAGAAATTGCAAATAAAACGATACCTCACACCAAAAAAGTTACGTAAAAAAAATACCTCTTGCAGGAAGGAGATATATGTAAGTCTATTGCATCTATTGAAAAAGGCACATTAAAAGCTTATTCGGTTGATGAAAACGGCAATGAACGTATCATCCAGTTTGGTGTGGAGGGATGGGTAATTTATGATATCTATAGTTTTCTTACAGGCGAACCTGCTACTTATAATATTGATGCGATTGAAGATGCAGAACTCTTGCTGATAAGCAAATCTGCTCACGAAGAATTATTACAGCAGTTGCCAAAATGTGAAACCTTTACAAGGCTGAATATTACAGGCGCTTATCTTGCCATGCAGCGAAGATTGACTTCGATTATCAGTTCTACTTTGGGGGAACGATATGCAAACTTTACTACACGCTATCCAAATATTGTTCAACGGGTACCTAAACACATGATAGCATCATACATGGGCCACTTGAGCCGGTATTAGGGGGTCAATTTGAAATGGCCGACGGGTGGATTTTCCACTTACTGACTTAAAAGCTTTAAATTAAAAGTTGCTTATCAGGCTCAAAAAAGTAAATAAATGCTAATATGCCAATTTTAAAGCTGTAGTGAAACTCTTAGTGGAACTTTTGAAAACAAAAACCCCTACAAGCCAAGCCTGTAGGGGTTACTAATAGAAAAACCTGCTGTAGGGGAAGGGATCGAACCTTCACGAGGCAGTTAGCTATAACACAAAGTTCGGTGGTCGACCCCGGTCGTAATTGCATTGCTGCAACTACGGCTCTATGTTACGTTTGTCCTGTTATCCTCACCTCCGAGACAAGGAGGCATGTCTGCCAAAAATTTCATCACCCCACATTGTTAAGAACTTGCCTGCCGATAGCAGGTTTGATAGTGTAAAACTAAGATAAAACACTTTAATTTAAAAATAATTCAACAAATATTTTGAAATTATAGAAATAATTCAAATATTTGCACTTATTATTAAATTTATATTAAAACGATTGCGAAAATGGCTGCCAAATTAAATCTTGACAAACTGGATCTCCAGATCATTCACGCTATGATGGAAAATGCAGAGATTTCCTATGCTGAATTGGGTAAAAAATTATTCGTAAGTGGCGGAACTATTCACGTTCGCATTAAGAAGCTCCAGGAACTAAGTATCGTAAGAGGAACAAGGCTAAGTGTGGATCTTAAATTATTGGGATATGATATCACCGCATTCGTAGGCATCTATTTGGAAAAAAGTTCTTTGTATGATACTGTAGCCAAGGATCTTATGAAGATTCCTGAAATAATCAGGCTGAAT
Organism: Ferruginibacter sp.; assembly: GCA_039934735.1. Taxonomy (GTDB): domain Bacteria; phylum Bacteroidota; class Bacteroidia; order Chitinophagales; family Chitinophagaceae; genus Ferruginibacter. The sequence goes on from JBDTLP010000003.1 coordinate 65,190, forward strand.
TATATAACCGGGAATTACAGTATGTTTATCGAGATCGTGTGCAAGGATATTACCCAACTCAGGTATGTATTGCATGATGAACTTCAAAAGATAAAAGGGATCGAAAGAACCGAAACCTTTATTTCACTTGAAGAAGGCTTTAGCAGGAATGTGCCTGTTGCACCGGCGGAATGAAACAACTTTTTTTATTTAGTTCTCTTAAATAAAAGTGCAAAAATTTTCTTGAAAGGCGGAGCAATAATATCGTGTTGATAAAATACTCATCTGTGTTATTTTACCCAGTTCAATATATATGTTATATACTCTTCACATCAACAGCATCTCTTAAACCATTGCCCAAAAGATTAAATGCCAATACCAAAATCATAATTGCAAATCCTGGAATCAATGCAAGAAAAGGATTGTGCGTAATAATGAAATTGTAATTTTCTTTTATCATCAATCCCCAGCTTGGTTGTGGTGGTTGAACACCGATACCTAAAAAGCTTAATCCTGCTTCTATGATGATTGCAGTTGCAAAATTACCTGCTGCAATCACAAGCAATGGCCCCAGTATATTTGGTAAAATATGTTTGATGATGATGCGGCTGTTGGTAAAACCAAGTGCTTTTGCAGCTTGTACAAATTCAAGTTCTTTGATTGCCAATACCTGGCCACGTACCAGTCTTGCAACATTAACCCACATGGTAAGCCCTACTGCAATAAAGATCTGCCAGAAACCTTTTCCCATGGCAATGGTAATGGCAAATACCAATAACAAAGTTGGGATACTCCAGGTTACGTTGACAAGCCACATAATTATTTCGTCTACCCAACCCCGATAGTATCCTGCTAGCGCACCCAATAAAATACCCAATAACAAGGAAACAATCACCGCTATTAAACCAACAGCAAGGCTTACCCTGGTTCCAATGATGAGCCTGCTAAGAATATCCCGGCCAAATGCATCAGTGCCCAGTAGGAATTTTTTTGTAACAAGCTGTTTTTTTATTTGCCCCGGATTGTTGCCGGTAAGCTGGTTGATATTATAAGATTGCTGTACCGTTGTGTCTTCATCAATAAATTTATTTACTACAATATTATTTCCCTGGATAGAATAACCGCTAATTGGTAAATAACGAAATTGCGATATTGTTCCAAGAAAGAAATGATGCAACCAGTTTGTTTCATCATTTCTTATATCCGGAATCTTTAAAAAAAGTTGGGAGTAACCAGGTTTTTTTGCCTGTATCTCTACAGTTTGCAGATCTGCATTCGTAGTATTATCAGGAGCGATGAGATATCCAAATACTGCAATAAAAAAAAACAGCACAATAATAATAAGGCCGGTAAATGCAAGCTTATTTTTTTTAAGCCTTCGCCATGTTTGTGAGGAAAAAGAAAATGTTTGTGCTTGCATAGTGTAAAATACAATTATTTTACTTTCCGCTCTTTCCAACTATATGTTCCAAATTTACCAAGCCAGCCTGCAATGATTGTATAAATGATATGAAAAGGCTGCATGATTGGAAAGAGCCATAATAAAGAACATTTATTAAAAAATCCTGCTACCGGGAAAAGAAAAAATAATTCAATGAAGGTTTTAAATAGGAGAAGTAATATCCATATTCCAATCATTGAACATTGAATATTGAACATTGAATATTGAATATTAACGAAGCAACACAGAGTCGGAATTACCAACAACATCACATTAAACAAGTAGACTAATAAGAGCACCGGCAGTATTCTTTTGTCATCATACTTATCCGCCTTACTTGCCCATCTTATGCGTTGATTAAAAAAAGCAGCAATTGTTTTTTGTGCAGCTGTTTGCACAATAGCATTTTTCGATTTTAAGAATAAAACTCTTTCCGGATATCGGTTATAAATTTTATGCATCAGCAACATATCATCCCCACTTGCTATCGAATCAATACCTTTAAATCCATCTACTTCATAAAATGCAGCACGCTCGTACGCAAGGTTTGCACCATTGCACATGCTGTGTATTTTTTTATGAACCGATGCACCTGTAATTCCCTGCAAGGTCATAAAATCAAGTGCCTGGAATATTTCTCCAAAATTAAAATTACAATTTATTGAAACGGGCGCTGCGATAAATGCAGGATTGTATTCTTCGTAAAATGCAGCAATGGTTGCTAACCAGTTTACAGGTACAAGACAATCTGCATCAGTTGTAACAATGAGTTTGCCCTTGCTTTGCTGCACAGCAATTTCGATCGCTTTCTTTTTAAAAGAATTGATTTGATCGTCGCCGATATATTCTTTGAGTGAAATGAGTTTTATATTTTTTGCAGGAAAAGATCCAACGATCTCAGCTGTATTATCTGTTGAGTGATCATCTATAACCAATACTTCGAATAAATTTTCCGGGTAAGTTTGCCTTGCAATGGTTTCCAGGCAAGCTTTAATATTTGCAGCTTCATTACGTGCAGGAATAATTACGGTAATGAATGTTGAACGTTGTGAATTGATTGTTGAGTCATCGTATTCCGGGATACCATACCACGCAAAACTATAATATAAAATAAGCGCCACATATAAAACCATCAACACGATAGATCCTGTCATTACAACTGTCATAAAGCAAAAATAATTTTTTGAAATTGAAATGAATGTATATCTTTATATAGTTGCATAAACAACTATATGCCAAACAACCAATTTAAAAAAAGTGAACTATATGGCTTTATCACGGGTAAGGCCAGTACGGCAATCGCCCGTAGGCTTCAGAAAAATTTCAAGCTAAATAATGTGGATATCACCATTGAGCAATGGAGTGTATTGTATCATTTGTGGAAGGACGACGGTATGAGCCAACAAGCTTTGTGTGATGCTACTTTCAGAGATAAACCAAGTATAACAAGACTGGTAGATAACCTGGAGAAACTAAAACTTGTAAAAAGAGTAGCAAGCAAAGATGATCGCAGGATCAATATGATCTATTTAACTCCCGAAGCACAACAATTACAGGAAAGGACAATGGAAATAGCAAACCAGACGTTAAATGAAGCGTTGTCTGGCGTAACAAATGGCCAAATAGAAATAGCGAAAGAAGTATTGCAGCAGGTGTATGAGAATTTGAAATAGTTCCCGTTTCTCGTTCCTGGTTTCTTGTTGGGTCATTATGATTTGAAAATTATTCAGCAAACGAGAAACGAATGACGGGAAACAAGAGACGAGAATCGTTATTATAAACAATAAATAATTATAAACCACATCAAATGAATACAACCACCCAAACAAACAGTTTAAAAGGCGGCGAATGGCTCATCAAAGAAAGCAACGCTTTTGAAATGTACACGCCCGAAGATTTTACTGAAGAACAAAAAATGGTAAAAGATATGTGTCACCAGTTTTTACTAACTGAAGTAATACCGGTGATCGATCGTATTGATAAAGCAGAACCAGGCCTGATGCAATCACTGCTTGATAAAGCCGGCGAACAAGGATTGCTTGGTGCTTCTGTACCTGAAGATTTAGGCGGACTTGGAAAAGATTTCATCACTTCTACTTTGGTCAATGAAGGACTTGGGGGCGGATTTTCATTTAGTGTAGCCGTAGCCGCACACACGGGTATTGGCACATTGCCGATTTTATATTTTGGAACTGAAGCACAAAAGAAAAAATATATTCCCAAACTTGCCTCAGGCGAATGGAAGGGAGCTTACGGACTAACGGAACCTAATAGCGGCAGTGATGCATTGAGTGCAAAAACAGCAGCCGTACTTTCTGCGGATGGTAAAAATTATATTTTGAACGGGCAGAAATGCTGGATAACGAATGGTGGCTTCGCAGATATTTATACCGTATTTGCAAAAATAGATGGCGATAAATTTTCTGCGTTTATCATTGAACGTGGTATGGAAGGATTCACACAGGGATCTGAAGAACATAAGATGGGCATCAAGGGATCATCAACCGTGCAATTATATTTCCAGGATTGTAAAGTACCCGTAGAAAATTTACTCGGTGAAGTTGGCAAGGGTCATATTATCGCTTTCAATATTTTAAATATCGGCAGGTTGAAATTATGTGCTGCCGCATTGGGTGGATCTAAGATGGTGGTTACAGATACGATCAACTACGCCAAAACGAGGGAACAGTTCAAAACAGCCATTGCAAATTTCGGAGCTATAAAACACAAGCTTGCAGAGATGGCCATACGTATATGGATATGCGAAAGCGCACTCTATCGTACAAGTAAATGGATCGATGATAAAGAAATAGAAATGGCTGCAGCAGGCAAACCTTTCAATGAAGCATTGCTTGGAGCAGCAGAAGAATATGCTATTGAGTGCGCTATGCTAAAAGTAGATGGCAGCGAAGTATTGGATCTTGTTGTAGATGAAGGCGTACAAATACACGGTGGAAATGGATTCAGCGATGAATACATGGTTAGCCGTGCTTACCGCGATAGCCGCATCAACCGCATCTTTGAAGGAACGAACGAAATTAATCGCCTGCTTACTGTTGACATGATGCTGAAACGTGCCATGAAAGGAAAACTTGACCTAATGGGCCCTGCGATGGCTGTTTCCAAAGAACTTATGAGCATTCCTGAATTTGGCAATGAAGATGAAACAGCTTTCTCTGCGGAAAAGAAAACGATCGTGAACATGAAGAAAGCCATTCTTATGACTGCAGGCGCTGCTGTACAAAAGCTGATGATGAATTTGCAGAACGAACAGGAAATATTAATGAACATAGCCGATATGGCCATTCTTACTTTTAATGCAGAAAGTGCTTTACATCGTATCATTAAAATGGCTGACAAAGAAGGTGAAGCTGCAGTTTCCATACATATTGATATGATGCATTGCTACCTTAACGATGCAGTTGATAAATTAAACAAAGCGGGTAAAGAAGCAGTGAATGCATTTGCTAGCGGCGATGAACAACGCATGATGTTGCTGGGATTAAAGCGTTTTACAAAAACAGCTCCATTTAATAGCAAAGATGCAAGAAGAAGAATTGCCGATAAACTTATCGCAGAAAATAAATATGCTTTCTAATCTCCACAAAAAATAAATTTAGTAAAATAATGAACAACGCCTGCAAAGGCGTTGTTTTGTTTTTAGATGTACATATAAAGCGAGCATTTCTACAAAAAATCTTTACAATTATTTGATTTGATAAAAAGAAATTAGCTGTATTTTACAATAGCAAAACAAGTAAATGAATATGAAGCTCCTGGTTATTTACACATTACATGTATTCTTTTTTATTTCAGCTTGTAGCCAGGTAGATGATAAAAAAGAATACAATTCTGAAAAGAAAAAAGCAGATGTTATAAGCACAACCGATACAATTCATCATTATAATTTCGAGTCACCCGATAAAGTGTGGGAGATGCCAGCTCAGCTAAGGGAAATATCCGGCATTTGTTTTAATAAAGAAGGAAAGATGTTGGCTGAACAAGATCAGAAAGGAGAAATATTTATCTATAACCTTCAAACAAATAATGTCGAAAAAGTAATTAAGTTTTCCTCTAAGGGAGATTTTGAGGACATTGCTTACAAGAATGATACTGTTTTTGTTTTGCGATCTGATGGAATTATTTTTCGTGTTGAAAATTATCTTTCTGCAACACCTGTTATAACACAGATCAGTACTTTCCTAAATGCTGAAAACAATACTGAAGGGTTGTGTTATGACAGCGAAAACAACAGGCTCCTCCTTGCCTGCAAAGGAAATTCCGGAATAAAAGAAGCACATAAAAGTACAAGGTCTGTTTATACAGTTACTCTTGCTGATAATAAGATGAAACCAAACCCTGTTTTTATTATTACAAAAAAAGAAATGAAAGATATTTTTGGTGATGATATTGAAATTGATCCTTCAGCCATTGCTATCAACCCGATTACTAAAAATATTTTTATCCTTGGTACAAGGAAGGTAAAGGTTCTGACAGAACTCTCTCCCACTGGAAAACTATTACATGTGACGAAACTGACCAACCCACTGTTTATACAACCCGAAGGAATTACTTTCGATAAGAATGGCGATATGTACATTTCAAATGAAGGGAAAGATAAAAGTGGAAATATTTTATTATTCAAATACAAAAAATAATAAGTTGCCTGCGATCATAAAACATACAATTACTTTACTGCCATTTTTTTTAATAGTAGCAATGCAATCTTTTGCACAGGAAGCTGTAACAAAAAAGAAAGCAAAAAAAGTTTATTGTAAATGCACGATAAACGGACTGCCAAGAGGGAAAGCCGCTTCATTAAAATATGAATATCGTCCACATTATAATATTACAACTACTGACAAGACCGGAAACTTTGGAAATAGCAGTAACACCATAAAAAATAATGGACGCATCGAGGCAAAGGTTAAAATTCCAATAATCAACAAACCTTACCTGAGTATCATTGGTGGCTTAAAGTATAACAGGGAAGAATATAATTTCAAAGCACTGCCTGATGGATCGAATCCGCTATATAAAAGTCTTGAAGATCGTGATCTCAAAAGTATTGGGGCAAACCTTACCGTTATTAAACCTTCATTGAGCAATAAATTCTGGATACTTAGATTAAGTGCAAACTTAAACGGGGATTATAGCAAGAGCCCACTCAGTAAAGCGAACTATTTAAAATTCTCTGTTTCACCGGCACTTGCCTGGAGAAAGAATGATGATCTTTCTTATGCAGTAGGACTGACTTATAGTTATTCTTTTGGAAGATCATTGGTCTTTCCAACTTTTGCACTTAATTATAATTTCAATGAGCGATGGAGTATTGAAACAATTCTTCCGCTCTTCGTTAAATTCCGATATGGATTCAACGAAGATTTTTATTGGTATAATAATATAGAATTTTCCGCAGCCTCTTACAGGTTAAATAATACGAATGCGGCATTAGCAGCGTATCAATCATTGCATCTTTATACTTCCGAATTAAAAGTTTCATCAAGTCTTGAAAAACAACTTGTAGGTTGGTTATGGGCAGGCATTGAGATTGGCGGCGCCCATAATTTTTCTTATAATCTCACCAATTCTACAAGCGGTAAAAAGGACGTAATTTTTAAAAGCAAGATAAAAGATGGGTTATTGTTTAATGTGAATCTTTTCCTCGTTGCTCCCAAAAAATTATACCGGCGATTAACTGAAAATTTATGAGATCAAAATGTATCATGGCTGTTTTGTTGTTGCAATTATTTATAGTAAAATTATTTGCACAAACTCAAACGGATAACAGCCGTTTTAATATTTATTTTATTGGAGATGCAGGAAAGGAATCAACATCGGGAAATACGCTCGATATTCTTAAAAATTATTTAGATAAAGAAGGAAGCAATAGCGCTGTTGTTTTTTTAGGAGATAATATTTATCCTGTCGGCTTGCCAGATAGCAATGATAAAGGAAGAAAAGATGCCGAAGAAGCCATTAAATCTCAAATGGATATTTTAAAAGCGTACAAAGGCAAAATTGTTTTTATTCCTGGTAATCATGATTGGAGACAAGGGAAACCCAATGGACTTGCTTCTATAAACAGGCAGGAAGTATTTGTAGAAAATTATCTAAACAAGGGAAATGTTTTTTTACCAGACAATGGTTGCCCCGGTCCTGTTGAAGTTCCACTTTCGGATAAATCTGTATTGATCATCATTGATACAGAATGGTGGTTGTATGAACATGAAAAACCTGGTAAACCTGAATGCGATATTGCCAATGATGCTGATTTTATTTTACAGGTTAAATATGCATTGTTAAGAAATAAAGACAAACAGATCATTGTTGCAGCCCATCATCCATTGTACAGCGGTGGTGCACATGGCGGGCATTTTCCGGTAAAGGATCATATATTTCCACTTACCGAAATAAATAAAAATTTATGGATACCGCTGCCTGTGCTTGGTAGCTTGTACACGGTTCTTCGAAAAAATATACAGGATATAAAGAATGAACGTTACCAACTATTAAAGACTGCATTGAACAAAGAATTTGAGCAATACAAAAATTTAATTTATGTAAGCGGTCATGAGCATAATCTTGAATTATTTCATAAGAATGATCATTATTATATCATTAGTGGGTCAGGTTCAAAAACTACTTATGTAAAAAAGAAAGGAACTGTTTTTTCTGCTTCTAAAAATGGTTTTGTACAACTCAAACTAAAAGATGATGAGGGTGCGAATTTATCTTTCATTGAATCTGAACTTAAAAACCCATTGGGAAAATTGGCGTATGATAAAAAATTAGAAGCAGCTGTTTATGTAAAACGTACAAGTCCCAGTCTTGATTCTTTGATTAAAGACAATCATGTAACTGTTGCTGCAGGTAATGAATATGGAGCAGGGAAATTTAAACAAGCTTTATTAGGTAAACATTATAGAAAAGAATGGGGCACACCCGTTGAAGTGGAAGTACTTGATATTAATACCGCTAAAGGTAGATTGACGCCAGTAAAAAGAGGCGGTGGCAATCAAACAAAATCACTGCGTTTAAAAAATGCAGATGGAAAAGAATTCGTGTTGCGCCAAATTGACAAATCGCCTGATAAAGCATTGCCAATTGAATTAAGAGGATCATTCGCCAGTGATTTTGTAAAAGATCAAATATCATCCGCCAATCCATATGCACCTTTAGCTGTAGCGCCATTGGCGCTTGCTGCAGGTGTTTATCATACAAACCCAAAATTTGTTTTTGTTCCATCTTCAAAACAACTGGGAGATTTTGATGAAGAGTTTGGTAATACTTATTGTCTTCTTGAAGAAAGATTGGTAGATGATCAAAGTGATAATCCTTTAGTGGGGAATTCGGAAAAAGTTATTACATCAGAAAAAATGTTTAAAAAATATTTTGGTGATAATGATCATCGCATTGATCAAAAAGCTTTTTTAAATGCAAGGCTTTTTGATATGTTGATCGGTGATTGGGACCGGCATGAAGATCAATGGACATGGGCAAGTTTTAAAGATGGTAAAACAACCTGGTACAGGCCCGTACCCCGCGATAGGGACCAGGCATTTTCAAAACTAGATGGTATCATACCGTACCTGGGTACACGCAAATGGGCACTTCGCCGTACACAAAATTTTGGTAAGAATATAACGGATGTTTATGGGCTGATGTGGGCCGGAAGAGGCCTCGATAGACTTTTTACAACTGAACTTACCAAAGATGACTGGAGAGCTTGTGTAGCAGCAATGAAAAAAAATATAACAGACGAAGTGATCGATTCAGCAATAAGAACAATGCCTGCTAATATTTTTGAGCTCTCTGGTAAAGAGATCATTGAAAAATTAAAGGCTCGCAGAAACCAATTGGAAAAATATGCAATCGCATATTACAAATTTGTAAGCCAGCAGGTAGAAATAACAGGCACTGATGAAAAGGAATATTTTGAAATAACGAGGCTGCCAGAAAACAAAACAAGCGTAAAAATATTTAAGATCAATAAGGAAGGAGAGAAGGGCCGCCTATTTTTTGACAGAACATTCAATGGTAGTGAAACAAAAGAAATAAGAATATTTGGTCTTGCTGGTGATGATGTGTTTGATGTAAAAGGAAAAACAAATAAGGGTACAAGGATACGCATCATTGGAGGAACAGGGAAAGATAGGATAACCGATAGTTCTTTTGTAAAAGGTACCGGCAAAAAAACAAAGGTCTACGATACGCCAGGTAATATAATATTGCCTTCGACGGAAACACATTTATTTATTTCAAAAGACACATCTATTAATAGCTATAGGCCAAAATCATTTCAATATAACTGGTCTGCCCCGGCCCCGGCATACGGTTATAATCCTGACGATGGTATTTTCGTTGGGTATGGCCGTACAATCAGGAGATATAAATGGGGCAAAAAACCGTTTGGCTCACTGCAAACCATAACTGCTAATTATGCTTTTAAAACTTCTTCATTTAATATCGATTATAAAGGCATATTCAAACAGGTAATCGGCAAATGGGATTTTAATCTTGACGCACATATCAATGCACCCAACAATACCTTCTTTTATTATGGGTATGGAAATGAAACTATCCTGCCAGCTGGGAAGAAAAGAGCATTTAACCGTATACGTTCCAACCAATATATTTTATCACCTTCTCTTGCAAAAGATATTGGACGAAAGCAACAACTTGTGTTCGGTATTGGATATAAATCAATTGAAGTTGAACCAAACGATAAACGTTTTGTGTCCGATCCTGATGCAGGTATTAATCCAGAATTGTTCTCTACGCATAGTTATGGAAAAGTATTTGCAGCGTATCATTTAAACAGTACTAACAATAAACTTTATCCAACCCAGGGAATAAAATTCAATGCCGGAATTAATTACAATCATGTATTAAATAAAGCATACAAAGAAAAATTTTTAAATTATTCAGCAGACCTTTCTTTTTATATACCCTTCAAATCGTTTGTATTCGCACACAGAACAGGTTTTGAAACCAATGATGGGACTTTTGATTTTTATGATGCAAATACATTGGGCTTTAAAACAAATCTTCGTGGATATAGAGCTATGCGGTTTACGGGTAAAACTGTTTTTTACCAAAATACCGAACTGCGTCTAAAGCTAACCGATCTGAAAGGATATATTTTCAGAGGGAAACTGGGCATTTTTGGTTTCTTTGATGATGGCAGGGTTTGGGTACCTGGAGAAAGTTCAAACAAGATACATGTCGGTTATGGTGGCGGTATTTATTTTAGTCCATTCAACATGTTGTCGCTTACTGCTTTTTATTCTGTGTCGGGAGAAAGTAAAGTTCCCGGGATCAGATTGGGATTTTTCTTTTAATACCAATTACGTTAATACTACAATGTTAGTCTCTGTATATCAAAGGAGCAGCTTTAATATAAACAGCAATAAGAAATATTGCAAATGCCCGCTGTCGACACCAAAAATCAGTTGCCAATTACTAAACTATTAATAAATATAACTTTGCAACATTAGCAACAAACTTGAATTTATAAAATGGCTATTTACAAAAGAATAAATCCTTTTTCAAAACAAAATAATGATACCGGCTTTGCAAGCAACAGCAACGATACCGGCGGTCGTTTTATAAATAAGGATGGAAGTTATAACCTGGCAAAGGAAGGAATATCTTTCAATAAGCGCTTTAGTATTTTTCATGATATGCTGAACCTGCCATTGTGGAAATTCATCACAGTTATTTTTCTTTTTTACATAATCATCAATTTGATTTTTACAACTATCTATTTTATTATTGGCCCTGAACAACTTGATGGTATGATCAGCGGCAGCAACTGGAAAATATTCAGGGAGATATTTTATTTCAGCACACAAACTTTTACAACAATGGGTTATGGTCATGTAAATCCTGTAGGTGATGCTGCCAATAGTGTAGCTGCTATTGAATCGTTAACCGGTTTTCTTTCGCTTGCAATTGCTACTGGTTTAATATATGGACGTTTTTCAAAACCAAAAAGCTATCTCTTCTTCAGCGATCATGCGCTTATAAGTCCATATAAAGAAGGAACCGCATTGATGTTTCGCTTTGCTGCATATAAGGACAAACACACTCTTACTGATCTTGAGATAAGAGTAAATGCAGGGTTGCTATTGGAAGAAAATGGAAAAACAGATTATAAATATTTCAGTCTTACACTTGAAAGAAGCAAAGTAGAATCAATGCCAATGAGCTGGACAGTTGTTCATCCAATAGATGAGAACAGCCCTTTCAAAGGATTCAGTACAGAAGATATGAAGAATGCTGATACAGAACTTTATGTAATGCTGCGTGGCTTCGATGATGTTTTCTCCAACTTTGTTCAGCAACGTACTTCTTATACTTTCAACGAAATTTTATTCAAGAGGAAATTTGTTCCCATGTACAGGGAAAGTGATGATGGAAAGACGACGATACTGGAGTTGCATAAGCTTAATGTACATAAGGAAGCTTAGCATGTAAAGCAAACCTCTCAACATAATGTTCAATAATCAACGCACCATATTCAATGTTCAAATAAAAATGCAATAGCATGTTTTCACCGTTGAGTATTGAATATTGTGCGTTGAATATTGAACATTTTCTTCTAAGACTTCAAATCATTAAAAGCTCACATCATCTGCACTTGGCCCATAACTACCGGGAATGGGTACATCCAATAAACGAAGAAACACACCAAGCTGCGCCCTGTGATGAATGATCTGCGAAAGTGACATCCTGATAACTTCAGCTTTTGTTTCCCTGCTTAAAATTTGTTCGCCATTTCGGAGTGTCCAAAGATCATCTAAAATTTCTTCTTTTGCTTTTGGCAATGCTGACTGGCTTTCTGCAAGGCTTTTTTCAAACAAAGCCAGCAATGTTTTTGTATCATTGATGTCAGGTGAAACATACGCATTTTCTGCAAAATCAAGTTCATCAGTATTAATTACCATTTTTATCCATGAAGGCAATTCGGCAATATGGCCGGCCAGTTGGCGAATATTCATACTTTTTGGATGGGGTTTCCAATCATATTTGTCGTTAGGTACTACAGAAAGCATTTTACGTGTAGTGATTGCTTCCTTGTTAAGTTCTTTTAAAAATTCCTGTTTGCGATTCATAATGGTTTTTTTATTTGTGAATGATAACACAAAGTAAAAACCAGGTTGTGACAACCCTATGTCAACAGTGGTTGGATTTATTTTATTCTTTTTGAAATATCTTTTAAAATGCCGGTGATGGCATCTTTTAAAATGGTAGGGCGAACAATGTCTGCATATTCGCCAAACATTAGAAAGAACCTCGCAAAACCATTGATCGATTGCGTGAGAAAATACATTTCCATTTTACCATTCACTTCCTTTTCAGATACAAAACCATTATAGTATTTCTGTTCGCCGAAATATTTTAATACTTCTTTGTCAACCCTGATCACCACTTCCTGTAAATCTTTTTCATCTTTCATTTTAGATAGAAAACTATTTAAAGATGGATGCTGTTGTTCGTAATGCTTTTCTGTTGCAGTGATGTAACTGATACGGTCCGTCCGGAAATGACGATAATCTTTTCGCAAATGGCAATAAGCAATCATGTACCAATGAGTGCCAAGATAGAAAATGCCAATAGGCTCAACCAGGCGATTGCTATATTGTTGGCTATGATTGGCATAGTATCCAATATCAATGATTGTTTTGGTAGAAATATATTGCAGGATTGTTTGCAGGTGATTATGATCGTTGCTGCTTACCGGCAAATACGGGTTCTTCATTACAGCAATATGATCTTCAAGATCTTCAACATAATCTTTCTCTGAATATTTTAGAACAGCTTTTATTTTAAACAATGCCGACTCATAACTTGTACGGGTAGATGCATCTGTAAACTGTTCCACCATCTTGCCTGCAGTAAGAAATGCCGTTGCTTCATCCTGTGTAAACATAATGGGTGGCAGGCGATAACCTTCCATGATGCTAAAACCAATTCCTGCTTCACCAATAACAGGGATGCCTGCTTCATCCAAAGCTTTTATATCGCGGTAAACCGTGCGAAGGCTGATATTGAAACGGTCTGCAATGTCCTGTGCTTTTACAACTCTTTTAGATTGTAATTGAATGAGTATGGCAGAAACACGGTCAATGCGGTTCATGGTAAATTTAATTGAAAGCGAAAATTAATTGAAATAATGGGTTAAACATAAAAAGGGTGTAAACACTGTTTTTTAAACGGGATATTTTTTTCATATTCGCATTCTCATTAATTGCAACATGAATAGTGCTGGTTCCGACTGGCACTATTCTTTTATTAAATGATAAACAAGGAGCCATTTACTAAAAGCTTTTTTATAATACTTTTGCAATATGAATTGTAAAAGCGCCTCAAACTTCTATATCCTTAAAAAATATTTTTTTCTTTTTGCTTCAATACTGTTTTTTACAACAGCAGTTTCCCAGGTTGCAGAAAAACCCTTTATAAAACTTACTGATCCAACCAGCGAAAAAAACAAAGTATCGTCTTCACAACAATATATTATTGGCAGCACCTGTAAGTCCTGTTCATTGATGGTAAATGGAGAGAAGATAAAAGTTTATCCAACCGGGGCATTTGTTTACGAAGTAAAATTAAAAGAAGGAGATAGCCCCTTTACATTGGTTGCTATTTCTGACCAGGGCAAATCTGCATCAAAAGCGCTTCATTTTATTTATGAAATTCCCAAACCTGCAGAGCCTGTAAAAGCATTTGGAATAGAAAGTATCCGCACATTTCCCGAAGGCAATCTTGTTTTAATAGCGGGAGATAAAATAGAATTTAAAGTAAAAGCATATTCTGGCAGAAATGTGAGTGTGTTGGATAATATACCGCTTTATGAATTACCAACAACAGAAACAAAAGGAATGCCCGGAATATACCAGGGCGTTTATCAAATAAAAAGTACAGATAGTTTTGCTGCAATGAAAATTCCCGTAACGATTATAGATTCAACAGGACAAAAAATAACTAAAGAAACAAAAGATACTTTTTCTGTGATGTCAACAACGTCTCCGAATATAGCAATTACAAAAGGAAGACTTGCACATCTTGAGTACGGCCTTGGCGATGACAGGCTCGGTGGTGCGAAGGTTGGTTATATTGATAGTTTGATCCCATTAAAAATCATTGGAAAAGTTGGTACACATTATAAAGTAGAACTTGCCAAAACAAGAACTGCATACATTCCCGATGAACTGGTAACGATGGCGCCTAAGGGAACTTTTGAACCATCAGCATTAACAGGGAAATGGAAAGTATATGGTGATTCGGATTATGATTATGTAAATGTAGAACTCACATCACGCTTGCCTTATCAATCTTTCCAGTTAATGGATCCATCAAGGATTGTGGTGGATATTTTTGGTGCCACGAATAATACAAACTGGATAACACAACTTGAAAATACAAAAGAAATCAGCAATGTGAATTATGAACAGGTAGCAGATGATATTTTTAGAATAACGATTCAGCTTTTGCACAAACAACATTGGGGCCACCAGGTTTTCTTCAGGGGAAACATACTTGTGATAAAAGTAAAACATCAACCTGCAGATCTTTCTTTAAATAAATTAATCATCGCCATTGATGCGGGCCATGGAGGAAAAAATACAGGTGCTGTTGGTCCAACAAGTATTGAAGAAAAAACACTCACACTCGCTTTATCTTTAAAAATTCAAAAATTATTAGAGAGCCAGGGAACTAAAGTGATCATGACAAGAACAACAGAAACTTTTTTTGATAACAAAGAACGCATTCTGTTTTACAGAGACAGCCTTCCTGATATTTTAATAAGCATTCATTTAAATTCTGCAGGCGATCCTATAAAAATCGGCGGTACGGCTACCTTTTACCGTTACCCTGGCTTTAAAGGGTTGAATACCGCTATTCACGAACAGATGCTAAAACTAGGTTTATCGGATTATGGCAATAACGGCTCATTTAATTTCATGCTAAACAGCCCAACTGAATATCCAAATGCATTGATAGAAACTTTATTCCTCAGTAATCCTGAAGAAGAAATGAAAATGCTGGATGAAGGATTTCAACAGCAAATGGCAGAGAACATTGTGGAGGGGATAAAGAATTTTTTAAAAGGATGTCAGTAAAAATGTTTCAGGGGTTTTAGAGGTTTCAAGTGTTTCAAAAGTTCAAATACATAGGAGAATTTCATATCTGAAAAAGCTAACTCATAACTCATCACTCAAAACTCAAAACTCTACAACCTACCCGTAATTGAGTATTTCAAAACAACCTGTAAAATAGTAGCTTTACAAAATTGACCCCCAAAAAGACATGCCTGTTTCAAAAAAAATAATCTGCATTGTAGAAGATAAGAATGACTTACGTGAAGCCATGGACCTGATGGTGCAGCTCACAGAAGGATATGAAGTAGGAGGAAGTTTTGCCAATGCAGAAGAAGCTATGGAAAAAATTCCCGCCATTGAACCTGATGCAGTTCTCATGGATATCAATCTTCCGGGTATCAGCGGCATTCGTTGTGTAAATGCTTTAAAGACAATGTTTCCCGGTATGTTATTCTTAATGTGTACAGCTTATGAAGACAATACGAAGATCTTCGATTCATTAAAAGCAGGTGCAAGTGGTTATATTTTAAAAACAGAAGGGCCAAAAAAGATCATGCAGGCATTGGAAGAAATGATCCAGGGCGGAAGTCCGATGAGCAGCATCATTGCAAGAAAAGTTGTGGCAAGTTTTGCAACGATGAGCAAAGAAAATGCACTCATTGAAACATTGAGTGAGCGGGAAAAAATGGTATTGGAAAATCTTGCAAAGGGCCTGATCGGAAAAGAAGTTGCAGATGAGTTACAGATCTCCGGAGGAACTGTACGCAAACATGTTCAAAATATTTATAAGAAATTGCAGGTTAACACCAGGGTGGAAGCTGTTAATTTATATTTAAAACGATAGCTTATCTTAGTGTTCTTCGTAATTAAATCCATCGCTAAAAAGCATGCTGCATATCAAAATATACTTTGCCCTGTTCTTTGAGAGCATTTCCATTTTCATGAGCCTGTTTTTTTTTATTCAATACAACATCATAAAAAGAAGGGAACATCTTTATTATGCACTTTACCTGCTTTCATTATCGGTTTATTATGTATTGGCTATTCCCGATCTGTTCTTTCCGCTGAATGCTGAGAATGCGAATGCTATTACTGCATTAAATATATTCAAGCGGCCGGTTCAGTTTTTAAGCAGTGTATTTTATACTTTTTTTGTTATCTACTACCTGGGATTAAAAAACACTTCCAGGTTTTTATATAAGTTTTTTAGAATTTTGATTGTCTGCTATTTATTATTTTCAGCGACCTGCCTGTTGCTTAATTTTTACAAAATCCCCTATGATAATACTTATTTCCTGGTAAGCATGCTCCTGTTACCCGTGCAATTGTACCTGGTTACTGCAATGCTTAAACATAAAGTTCCTTATTCAAAATATATTATCTGGGGAACCATCATGATTCTTTTAGGAAGTGCTGTTGCTATATTATATACGATATATGCACCGCATGATACACTTGTTGATCGTATCCAGATATTTTTGCCTGCCCAGGTTTGTATTTTGATCGACATGTTCTTATTTACTGTTGCATTGCAAAAGAAGATTGCTGATAATGAAAAATCATTGATCAATGCTTCCTATCAACGCCAGCATGCGGTGCTGCTTGAAAGAGAAAGGATCATTGCTGATCTGCATGATGATGTAGGCGGTGGTCTCAGCAGTATAAGAATGATGAGCGATCTCATGGCTCAACAGGCCAATACGCCCAATGCAGCTAATACAATTTCATTTGCGCATAAAATTTCTGTTACTGCAAAAGATATTGCCCAACGCATGCATACGATCATCTGGAGCCTCAATGCTGAAAATGATACACTGGAAAATTTTGTAGAATACGTAAGGCAATATGGTATTTCTTTTTTTGAAAACTCGGGTGTTCATTTTCAGTGTAGCACAGATTCTGATCTTCCTGTTAACCTGCAATTGAAAGGTGTACTGCGAAAAAATCTTTTTCTTATCATGAAAGAATCTTTTCATAATATTTTAAAACACGCGGCTGCTGATAAAACCATCGTGCATATTTTTCTAGGCAATAATATACTTCACATACAGCTAAAAGATAACGGTAACGGAATACAAAACCCCAACCAGTTTGGCAATGGTTTAAAGAACATGAAAAAAAGAATGGAAGAGATTGGGGGTAAACTGGAAATAACTTCTAATGGCGGAACAAGTATAAAGCTTGAGGTTAAAGTTAACTAGGTTGATAAAGTTGACGTAGTTGACAAGGTTAACCAGTTAACTTTGTCAATAATATTAACTTTATCAACTACATCAACATGCCCCCACTTGTAAAAGAATTCAACGACTATCGCACAAAAATGAACGAGGTAATACTTAGTAAAGAAAACCTTGTTATAAAAAGATTATGGAACCTTGACACCAATACCTATGCAGCCGGAGCACTGGATGTAAAGACAAAAGAATTACTGGGCCTGGTTGCGAGTATGGTTCTGCGTTGTGATGATTGTATCAAATACCATTTAGGAAAATCCCATGAGCTTGGTGTGAATACAGAAGAGATGTATGAAGTATTTGCCGTGGCGAATATTGTGGGAGGAACGATTGTGATACCGCATACGAGGAGAGCAGCGGAGTATTGGGAGGAGTTACTTCTTGAAAGTTGAGGTTTCTTTTGTTTATAGTTACTTTCTTAAGGTTGTGGCTTTTTTGGGAAATGTTCAATATTCAACGTACAAAGTTCAATGTTCTGAGCCTTTGCTGATTGAATATTGTACGTAGGATTAGGTAGAATAAGCGCATAGCCTTTACCAGCTTTGGTTAGCACTTTAAATTCGTTGCTTTCGCCTCCACAGCCGGCGGGCTGCGTACCTGCACCGTCGCTCCTTTCCGCCGTTTGAAAAAATATGCTGCGCATTTTTTCAATTCCGACTTCGTCGGAACCCGACGGAAAGATGCGCCTTATGCAGGTACTGATAGAATTCCAAACTCTTTTTCATTCGAAACTTAAGCCTGAAAAGAGATTGCGCTTGTTCTACCTAATCCTATATTGTACGTTGTATTTTAAATATTTCAGAAGGCTACCATCGAAAAAAATGTTCAATAAGCAACGTACAAAGTTCAATGTTCTGAGCCTTTGCTGATTGAATATTGTGCGTTGTATTTTAAAT